>NZ_JAGTUL010000099.1:0-1823 GCF_018224605.1 Shewanella sp. M16
AGTCTCCCACCTATCCTACACATGTAGGTTCAATGTTCAGTGCCAAGCTATAGTAAAGGTTCACGGGGTCTTTCCGTCTAGCCGCGGGTATACGGCATCTTCACCGCAATTTCAACTTCACTGAGTCTCGGCTGGAGACAGCGTGGCCATCATTACGCCATTCGTGCAGGTCGGAACTTACCCGACAAGGAATTTCGCTACCTTAGGACCGTTATAGTTACGGCCGCCGTTTACCGGGGCTTCGATCATGAGCTTCTCTTGCGATAACCCAATCAATTAACCTTCCGGCACCGGGCAGGCGTCACACCGTATACTTCCTCTTGCGAGTTTGCACAGTGCTGTGTTTTTGATAAACAGTTGCAGCCACCTGGTATCTGCGACTCCCGTCAGCTTAGAGAGCAAGTCTCATCACCAACAGGAGCGTACCTTCTCCCGAAGTTACGGTACCATTTTGCCTAGTTCCTTCAGCCGAGTTCTCTCAAGCGCCTTGGTATTCTCTACCCGACCACCTGTGTCGGTTTGGGGTACGATTCCCACTAACCTGAAGCTTAGAAGATTTTCCTGGAAGCATGGCATCAACTACTTCAGTCCCTTAGGACCTCGTCATCAGCTCTCAGTGTGTACATTAAAGTACGTGTCCCCGGATTTGCCTAAGAACACCACCTACCACCTTAAACGCGGACTACCAACGCCGCGCTAGCCTAGCCTTCTCCGTCTCTCCATCGCAGTTAGCGGAAGTACAGAAATATTAATCTGTTTCCCATCGATTACGCCTTTCGGCCTCACCTTAGGGGTCGACTCACCCTGCCCCGATTAACGTTGGACAGGAACCCTTGGTCTTTCGGCGAGGGGGTTTTTCACCCCCTTTATCGTTACTCATGTCAGCATTCGCACTTCTGATACCTCCAGCGTGGGTTACCCCTTCACCTTCAACGGCTTACAGAACGCTCCTCTACCGCGCACAGTAAACTGTGCACCCGTAGCTTCGGTGACTAGCTTAGCCCCGTTACATCTTCCGCGCAGGCCGACTCGACTAGTGAGCTATTACGCTTTCTTTAAATGATGGCTGCTTCTAAGCCAACATCCTAGCTGTCTAAGCCTTCCCACATCGTTTCCCACTTAGCTAGTACTTTGGGACCTTAGCTGACGGTCTGGGTTGTTTCCCTTTTGACGACGGACGTTAGCACCCGCCGTCTGTCTCCCGAGTAGTACTCATTGGTATTCGGAGTTTGCAAAGGGTTGGTAAGTCGGGATGACCCCCTAGCCTTAACAGTGCTCTACCCCCAATGGTATTCGCTCGAGGCGCTACCTAAATAGCTTTCGAGGAGAACCAGATATCTCCCGGTTTGATTGGCCTTTCACCCCCAGCCACAAGTCATCCGCTAATTTTTCAACATTAGTCGGTTCGGTCCTCCAGTTGATGTTACTCAACCTTCAACCTGCCCATGGCTAGATCACCGGGTTTCGGGTCTACACCTTGCAACTAAACGCGCAGTTAACACTCGGTTTCCCTACGGCTCCGCTATTCGCTTAACCTCGCTACAAAATGTAAGTCGCTGACCCATTATACAAAAGGTACGCAGTCACGGTCTCAAGAACCGCTCCCACTGCTTGTACGTATACGGTTTCAGGTTCTATTTCACTCCCCTCACAGGGGTTCTTTTCGCCTTTCCCTCACGGTACTGGTTCACTATCGGTCAGTCAGGAGTATTTAGCCTTGGAGGATGGTCCCCCCATATTCAAACAGGATGTCACGTGTCCCGCCTTACTCGTTTTCATCAATGGTTAGTTTTCATGTACGGGGCTATCACCCTGTGCCGCTG
>NZ_JAGTUL010000100.1:0-1460 GCF_018224605.1 Shewanella sp. M16
GATCTTACAATAGATCGACTAAGTAACTGTTAAATAATTTGTATTTTATTATTTTTATTTTGATATTGGATAAAATATCTACTATTATGTCCCAGTGTTCAAATATTGGGTCACCGTTATGTTATTAATGCCGCAAAAAGATTGGCAATGGAAATATAACGATTCGTATGGTGTATTAGGCGTATCGTTAGGTTCCGAGATAGAATTTCTGACGTCTTATAAAGCAAAATTACTCATTCCAGATGCCTTATCAAGCATGGAATTTAATATTGCGCACGCCAAATTCTATATGAGTTTACTCGATAGATTGCCTAAAACCCTGTCTTTGTCCGATGCCGCTATTGTGCAAATCGCCCTCAATGCCACCGCCGCCCATTTTATGCTGACACCGCAAATGCCTAAATCATGGTTTTTTGATACCAGTGATGTCTGTGTTTATAGCGATGTGGGTAAAGTCTTCGAGCTTAAATGCCAAAAGCAAAGAGTGCTCGCCCTCGTGGTTGAAAATACCCTACAGTCCGCGCTAGTGATGTTATTGTCACCTGAATGTGTTTTGTCGGGTGCAAAAACCATGGTGCAGTTTGAAACCATCAAAGTGATGCATAATCGCTTACACCCCCTACGTGCGCAGCGCCACGTGGTTGCGGCATAGCTCATCATTGGTTTTTGATATTAATCACTTACCGATAATTCGTGAGTCTTAGTTTGCTCTATTTGGCCCTGCTTTTAGTATTAAACTCACTACGCAGTCTGGTTTGCCATGGTATTAACTCGTCGACTCGCAGCGAGTCCGTCCTTGGATGCTCGACCCTGTAGGATCCCCTCATAATTCATAACCCCAACAACCATGAATTAATGAGAGTTCAGCTAGTTTCTTCGCAGCACAAAGCAAATCATCTGCTGATATGGGGTAATCATGCCGTCGTCGCAGCAGTTCTTTGCCCATCCTGATTGTTGATAGCACATTCCTTTTCTTTATCGTGTTTGCTTGGAAGTGCCGCTGTAATTGCTGTGTTTCCCCGTATAATCCTACCCACCAAAATGCCAGTTGCACCAATAATGCTATCAATAGCAGTATATCCATCCTCGCCGCGTAACGTGTTCTGCTATGACGTAAACCAAAGCCATAAGCGGGACTTTTTAAATCTCTAAAGGTTTCTTCTATTTGCATTCGCTTTTGGTAGATATTGACCAGTTTTTGAGGCGACATGGCTTCCATGGTCAAGTTAGTCACCAGTGCCCAAGGCTCTTTGGCGGTCAACTCATACGTCCATTGCGCAGTATGGTGACAGTCTGTTGTCGTACTTCGCTGACCTTTTCTGCCTTTACTTGAGGCCCTGAACAATACCATCTCACATAACAAAGGTTTCTTTACCGATAACGCCACCCGCCCAACATGTTTTGCGCGACGACGGGCTTGGGGATAAAGCGCTTTTAGTGAAAATTGGCGACCGAAAGGA
>NZ_JAGTUL010000101.1:0-1445 GCF_018224605.1 Shewanella sp. M16
TTGTAAAAGAGCTTAATAAATTAATTGAAAGAATAAAAGAGTTGAATGAACGTAGTGACGTTTTGTCGATTAAAGAAATGAATGAAGTTGTAAAAAAGACAGAAAAAATAGCAACTCTTAAGGAACTGTTAAGACCACTCCAAAAAAATGAGTCTGACATAATTGAAAAGCATACATTAGAGAAGCGAAATGAGTATGAATATAAAACATCAGAATATACAGTTAGTGAAATTAATAAAAAATATCTTCGTAGTTTAGATGTTGATTTTAACGTAGATGACACTTTTGCTAAAGGTGCAATTTATGTTCCTGATTATCAACGTGATTTTGTTTGGTCGGATAATGCGCAATCTAAATTTATTGAGTCTTTGATTCTTGGTATACCAGTTCCTTTAATATTTTTCGCTGATGTTAATTCTCATTTGGAAATTGTTGATGGCTCACAACGAGTGAGAACTATACATAATTTTCTTGAAAATAATCTTCGATTAAAAAATTTAGAAAAACTGCATTATTTAAATGGTTATACATATATTGAACTACCTGCACATAGAAGAAATCGAATAGATGATATAAGTCTGAGGGCTGTTTCATTAGGAGAAAGTACAGTATCTTTAGCTAGATATGACTTGTTTGAGAGAGTCAACACTGGGGGGAATAATTTAAAAAGTGCCGAAGTCAGAAAAGGAAGTGTAGTAAGTGAATTTTCTGAATTTATCAAAGAATGTTCTGAAAATCTTCTTTTTAAAAAGTTGTGTCCTTTAGGTGGAAAGGTTGCTAATAGAGAAGAGGGACTGGAAAGAATTACACGCTTTTTTGCTTATTCTGGAGGTGGTGCATTAGATAATTATAAGGGATTTGTTACTCCATTTCTAAAGGATTATCTTAAGAGAACAAGCGATAATTTTAATGATGAAATGAAACTTGATATGAAAATGAAGTTTGAGAACATGTTGAGTTTTGTTAATAAAAATTTTCCATTTGGATTTAAGAAATCTGAATCAAATAAATCTACGTTTAGAGTAAGATTTGAGGCGATAGCAATTGGAACTGCTAATGCTTTGGAGATTGAGCCAGAATTAACTGTTGATAATGTCGACTGGTTAGAATCAATTGATTTTTTAGAAAAAGTGCGTTCAGATGCTGCAAATAATAAAAGTAATTTAGTTGGACGGATCAATTATGTGACTAATAAGTTACTAGGTAATTAGTGCTATGGAAAACATCAAAAGGGAACTTGAAATAAGAAAGGTTGAAATTAGAAACTATATTGATTTTATAAAAAAAATCGATCATTCCAAAAGTTCAATAGTAAATTCAGACGAAGATTTGGAAGAGAATCCTGACTCATCTTCGCGTATAGGAAGGCCTCTACCTGAGTGCATTATTAATGATGATATAAAAAAAATGCTTAAAGCTAACCTATATATACTTTTATATAATGT
>NZ_JAGTUL010000102.1:0-1429 GCF_018224605.1 Shewanella sp. M16
GACGTGGTGATTGATACCAAGATTGACCAAGATGGCGACGGCAACACCGTGGCGATCACCAGCATTACCGATGACACCGGCGCCTCCGGCAGCGACTTCATCACCAATGACAACACCCTGATTTTCAAAGGTACCGTCGATTTGGGTGACAACAGCACCTTGGCCGTCACCATCAATGGCGTGGTCTACACCACCGCCAACGGCTTGGTGATTGATGCCAGCGGCAACTGGAGCATCGACTTAACCGGCACCACCTTGGCCGATGGCACTTACCCTGTCAGCGCCACCGTCACTGACCTGGCTGGCAACAGCAAGACCGTCACCCAGGACGTGGTGATTGATACCAAGATTGACCAAGATGGCGACGGCAACACCGTGGCGATCACCAGCATTACCGATGACACCGGCGCCTCCGGCAGCGACTTCATCACCAACGACAACACCCTGATTTTCAAAGGTACCGTCGATTTGGGTGACAACAGCACCTTGGCCGTCACCATCAATGGCGTGGTCTACACCACCGCCAACGGCTTGGTGATTGATGCCAGCGGCAACTGGAGCATCGACTTAACCGGCACCACCTTGGCCGATGGCACTTACCCTGTCAGCGCCACCGTCACTGACCTGGCTGGCAACAGCAAGACCGTCACCCAGGACGTGGTGATTGATACCAAGATTGACCAAGATGGCGACGGCAACACCGTGGCGATCACCAGCATTACCGATGACACCGGCGCCTCCGGCAGCGACTTCATCACCAATGACAACACCCTGATTTTCAAAGGTACCGTCGATTTGGGTGACAACAGCACCTTGGCCGTCACCATCAATGGCGTGGTCTACACCACCGCCAACGGCTTGGTGATTGATGCCAGCGGCAACTGGAGCATCGACTTAACCGGCACCACCTTGGCCGATGGCACTTACCCTGTCAGCGCCACCGTCACTGACCTGGCTGGCAACAGCAAGACCGTCACCCAGGACGTGGTGATTGATACCCTCGCCGATGCAGTCGCCCCCGTGGTCACCATTGTCGATGACGTGAACAACGATAGCATCATTAATAAAGCCGAGCTGGGTGCTGACAACGTGCAACTGCAGGTCAACGTTAACCACGCTGAGCTTACCCAAGGTGGCACCATTAACCTGATAGACACCAATGACGGTGTTAGCAGTAATGTCACCCTGAAACTGGTGGGCAACGCCCTAACATTCGCCGACGGCACACCTGCAACGGGCTACAGCTATAACAACGGCGTGATTACCTGGACTGCGGTCGTGGCCGAAGGCAAGACCATCACGGTCACCGCGACTCAAACCGACAGCGATGGCAATACTTCTGCACAAGGCTCTGACAGCGCCAAGCTCGACACCCTCGCTGATGCGACCGCCCCTGTGGTCACGATTGTCGATGACGTGAACAACGATA
>NZ_JAGTUL010000103.1:0-1357 GCF_018224605.1 Shewanella sp. M16
CACGGATGATGGGATGGACACCTCTTGTGAAGTAGGCGTCATTTACGCCATATTGAATTTGCACGTTCAATAACAACAAAAGGTGTCCAAAATGAAAGTTACACTAATAGGAATTGATCTCGCAAAAAATATCTTCCAAGTATGTGGAGTTAATCAAGCAGGCAAGAGTGTTTTTAACCGTTCGATTAAACGTGCTCAGCTCCTGACTTTTCTGCGTACTTACCCTGATGCCACTGTTGCGATGGAAGCCTGCAGTGGCTCTAACTATTGGGGCAGAGAGTTACTTTCTCTCGGGCATGACGTCAAACTGATCCCGCCTCAGCATGTTAAGCCATTTGTCAAAGGCAATAAGAACGATCGCAATGATGCCTTCGCTATCTGTGAGGCAGCGCAGAGACCGAACCTGATTTTCGTTCAGCCGAGAACCTTAGCGCAGGTTGATATCATCATTACCCACAGAATTCGCGAGCGTCGGATCAGAATACGCACTGCACTAACCAATCAAATTAGAGGCTTACTAAGTGAATATGGAATAGCCCTCCCTAAAGGACGTAATCCATTGAATCTTTTGCTGCCGGAATTACTTGAGAATGCCAGTAATCAACTTACTACGATTGCACGCGCCAATACATGCGTGAGCTGATGGAAGAGTTGCGTGCGATCAACGTTGCAATAGGTTCGCTGGAAAAAGACATCAAACTGCAGGCAAGAACGCACCCAGATGCCAAGCGACTGATGGGTATAAGAGGCGTTGCAGAAATCATTGCCACTGCCGCGGTGTCATTTGCCGGAGATGGCTCTGGCTATCATGGTGCTCGGCATTTTTCTGCAAATTTAGGACTTGTTCCTAAAGAGTTTTCCAGTGGGGGAAAACAAAAATTGGGCGGCATAACCAAGCGAGGTAACAGCTATCTGCGGCGGCAACTGATCCAGGGAGCTTGGTCGATTATTCGCTATGCAAGTAAGAGTAATGACAGGATCTCCGTATGGGCCTTAAAGGTGATTGAGCGGCGAGGTAAACAGAAAGCGGCAGTAGCAATTGCAAACAAATTGGCGCGGATCATCTGGGCTATGCTGTTTCATCGCAGCGAATATCGGCCTTGTTAATATGTAAAAATCGAGTATTAAACTCACCCCAAAAACACGACTACAGATAATGAAGTAACAGGTAATACCGGCCTTTGCAGATGCTGAGAGAGTACAAGGAGCATATGACTCCGGACGGACGATAAGCAGCAAAGGCGCGGTTCTCATTAAGGCCAGAGAGCAAAGATTCTCACAAACAGGTCGGATATACGTACGCAGTATTACTTTCTGTTACTCAAAAAGTGGTTGATCTATTCGAGGTGTCCATATA
>NZ_JAGTUL010000104.1:0-1153 GCF_018224605.1 Shewanella sp. M16
GCCTTTACGGGTTCGCTAATCGCTCATTCCTTCGGAACTAACGCCCTTCAAGTCATTCCCTCGATGCCTCGGCTATCGCAACGGCCAACATCAAAAGCAAATCGTTTTTAGCGGTCGCGAGTGCTCGCACCGGCTAAACGATATTGACGGCCAAGGCTAGTTATCTGCTGATGGTCTTTCGCTTCGCTCGGGACCAACTGCAGATCACCTATAACCGTTTTTAGCGGTCGCGTTCCGCACCGGCTAAACGGTTACTCAAGCATTGGGTGAACGTCCTCCCTTGGTTAATTGAACAGCGAATTAACCAGGGGAGATTCCCCCCAACCGATCACCAGATTTAAAACCCCAAAACCAACGGCTTAAAAGCGCAGAGCCAACGCTTTAACAGCCCTAAAACCACAATCAACATTCCCACCCAATAAGAAAGAGTAAGCTCGATATAAAGCCTCGTCACAAGTCAATTTATCTCAGTGCCCCATCCCTATCGCTTTGCCCTTATCAACTTCTAATCTGTATGCCACCCCATTTTAAAGCGCAAGGGTATATAAACGCTTCGCGCCCTTGCTCTTGAAAATAAGGCGTCATATCAGGAAGTTGGGCTAAGCGATGATGATGTGACACAAACGGAGATAAAGGGCATGACTCACTCGACTTTAAATCAAGCAACACTTTCTAAATTATTGGCCGCGAACGCAGATAGCTTTCAAGCGAAAAGCGGGTCTTGCAATAATGATATGTCTGAAAAGCAATTTAAAAGCGTCAAAGAATACAGGCGCGAGATAGATAACTTGTTTCGTCAGGTGAACAGCCATTATCACGCTTGTCGTGGTTTAAATGAGTTTGAGAGCTTCGCAGCACAGCTTAAAAGTGTTTCAGATAGGGTTGCGGGTCTGGCGTGTAAACGAGCGAATAGTGATGATTTGGCGAGCCATGCAAGGGCGTTGTGTGTAGCTGCTGAGTGCGCGGCCAAGGTGCAAGACAAAATAAATGAGTTGAGCGATTTAAAGGCATATTTCGTTAAAAAGCGGCATTAAATGTTTTAAGTATTTCAAATATTTCAAATACTTGATATTGAACTTTACCCCCCATTGGGGGTATAATGGCTTTGTGGTCGGGAATAGTCCAAGACCAAAAAAAGGATTGTTAATCATGA
>NZ_JAGTUL010000105.1:0-1067 GCF_018224605.1 Shewanella sp. M16
AAGTCTCGGTCTCGTAGGCTAGGAAATGAATATAAGAGACAATTTTATAAACAATATAAAAATAACCGAAGCATACTAATTAAAAAGTATAAAGATAAAATATGAAAACTAAAATTATCAGAATATAAGGTTAATTAAAATTATGCATAAAAATCAAGATGTTAATTTATTGCCTTGCTCTGTTGAAAAGACACTAGAAGATTTTAAAAATAGTAATTGCTCATTACCTGCGTGTCATCCTGACTTTGAGCATCCAACGCCCCAAGATGTTAAGCGGTTAAGATTTTTAATCGGGTTTTCACAAACAGATCTAGGCATTTTGGGTAATAAATCTATTTCTTCGAAGGGGAGCAGTGCTGTTATTAAGTGGGAAACACCGATAGGTCGAGCAGATCATCGGCCTATGGACTATTGCCTTTGGCGGCAAATGCTGTACATCGCTGGCATTGCATCTATAAAGGACGATATAGATGCAATCAAAAAATATAAATCTGAACGTATAAAAGGAATTGTTTCATGAAAAGTTTAATAGTTTTATTGCTAGGAATAATTCTATTGGTCTTAGGCAACATAAGTAGTCAGTTAGAGTATTCAAACTTGTCTGACGAGGAAAAACACGGTTTAAAAGTAGTTGAACAGGCGCTAATGGACGCTAAAATTGAACGAAGTAAGATAGATGCTGCCGAGCGAAAGCGGTTTGTAGCAATGCCGTTTAGTGAAGTTCAAAAAGCGAATTATGATATTGAGGTGTTGTTCCCTTGGGTTATGGCTTATCTATCAGTATCAATTTATATAACCTCTTTTCTAATTTCGCTTATTTTTCTTTTCCTATATTTATCTTTACGTAATCTTTTATCTAGGCGGCCTAAGTAAATCAAGTATTTTAAATACTTGATTTGTTATATTTGAAATAACGGATAGAGAAATAGGGCGATCAAGCGCCTTTACGGGTTCGCTAATCGCTCATTCCTTCGGAACTAACGCCCTTCAAGTCATTCCCTCGATGCCTCGGCTATCGCAACGGCCAACATCAAAAGCAAATCGTTTTTAGCGGTCGCGAGTGCTCG
>NZ_JAGTUL010000106.1:0-1013 GCF_018224605.1 Shewanella sp. M16
AATATAGTTGTAGACTCTGTTACATACTCTGATTATCTAGGTTACCTAAAAAAAGTTACTTTTACACCAATGCAAAAAGATGCAGCCCTTGATTGCAGGTTCGACACTGACAACAATTGTGATGATTGGAAAAATAGCCGTGATGCCACTTCAATAGTTAATTACTTACAAAATTATACTTTTAAAACTCAACCATTATCCAGTTTTGAAATTGAAATGAGGACAGCATTAAAGCAAGTTGTCTATGGTGGTGTACTTATCGGAGCAATAACAGCTGTTCAATTAAATAAGATTGCAGGTAAAATTTCTCAATTACTATTAGTGCAAACTGGCAATAATACATTTGGCCTAGTGGTTGCTGGTGGAGTGACTGGTGGTATATCTACTGCAGCAGGCTTACTAATGGATACTCAGTCAGTCTTTAAGGTCGGTGACGTAGTTGTTTTTAAAGGGGGGAGTTAATTTCAGTCATTCGAAATGGCATAGAAAAAATCCCTGTAGACCAATTAATTAAAGCAAATAATGGCGGCGCAAGCGGTGGTGGTGTTGATAGCGGTGGCGGTGGAACAACTGGTGGAGGTGGCATTATCGGTGGTGGTCGCAGCTTCGGCGGTTTCTCCTTCGGTAGCGGCTCTATTAATGACAATCCTATATTAAAAAGAAAAGCACAATAAATAAACTAATCACTTTTCTTTAGCTCAGAAAAATATAATGTTATAAAGCCAGCAATTAATGATAGCGCAAAAATATTTAAATACAAGCTCCCAATAAAATCCCAAATACCCCATCTGTATAATAAATATATCACAGAAAAACTTATAGATGTTTTTAGTACGCAAATTTTGGAAACATTACAATTATTACAGGTCTTGCACTTTTTCTTCAACTTAAAGATACTGATTTCAGCACCGCAGTAAGGGCATTTCTTTTTCATCTAATTAATCCGCAGTATTATTCTTAATGAAAAAACTATCATAAAAACTTAAAATACTCAACTAATACCTGTTATAATA
>NZ_JAGTUL010000107.1:0-974 GCF_018224605.1 Shewanella sp. M16
CTCGGAGGAGCTTATAAGTAATATAAAAAAGGTGTAACACTGAGCGTATCACACCTAAATAATTAATATTTAAATTATAAATATCAACAACGAATAATTAGAAGCGATATTCAACACCAATACTGGCTTGATTAAAGTCTGTATCTGTTTTTCCGCCATTGGCGACGCTATCGACATTAATATCTGCATCATACCAAGTGTACTCAGCATTAATTAAAAATCGATCTGTGACTTTAAATGCCACACCGGCGCCGGCGAATACACCTTCGCCATCGTCATTGCCAGAAAAACCGACGACGTCATAATCTGTCGAATACCATAACTGACCACCTTTAGCATATAGCTCTACTCGGTCTGCAATGGGAAGCATGACTTTAAGGGCTGCCGTGTAACCATCGGTTTCGGCATTGGCTAAACCATTACCATAATCACCAAAGTTAATGTAACTACCTTCAAGAGCAAGGTATTTATTAAACTTATAACCAACAAGGCCCTGCATTACATCACTATTATCATCAAAATCATCATCGCCATCGACTTTTAAATAACCGTAGTTAGCGCCGACATAGATTCCGTTTTCTGCGGCATCACTGTTGCTCATGTTATCAGCATGAGAATATGCACTAAAAGAGGCTAAAGAAATAATGGCAGCTAAAGTAAGAATGGGATTTTTCATAAAGTACTCCTAGTTAATTATTTAAATACACTAAGGACATTACAAAAATAATGCCAACCTCGCAAAACCACACTCAGTTCAATACATAATGAAAACAATAACCTTACTTATCAATGCGATATATTTATTTTAATATTTTAAATTCAAGTTAACTATTTTTATAAAACACATGAAACTTTTTTCATACTTACACTAAAGCCGTGCTAATTCTGTCTTAATGTATTTATTTCCTGTGAAATTGTAACTATTTCATAGGCAATAAAATAAACCTGTCTCTTATCCACATCTACGAGCCAAC
>NZ_JAGTUL010000108.1:0-798 GCF_018224605.1 Shewanella sp. M16
TGAAGTTGTGACGCTAGTCATGATGGAGTCGTCCTTGAAATACCACCCTTGTAGTTTTGATGTTCTAACCTAGGTCCCTTATCGGGATTAGGGACAGTGCCTGGTGGGTAGTTTGACTGGGGCGGTCTCCTCCCAAAGAGTAACGGAGGAGCACGAAGGTTGGCTAAGTACGGTCGGACATCGTACGGTTAGTGCAATGGCATAAGCCAGCTTAACTGCGAGACATACACGTCGAGCAGGTACGAAAGTAGGTCATAGTGATCCGGTGGTTCTGAATGGAAGGGCCATCGCTCAACGGATAAAAGGTACTCCGGGGATAACAGGCTGATACCGCCCAAGAGTTCATATCGACGGCGGTGTTTGGCACCTCGATGTCGGCTCATCACATCCTGGGGCTGAAGTCGGTCCCAAGGGTATGGCTGTTCGCCATTTAAAGTGGTACGCGAGCTGGGTTCAGAACGTCGTGAGACAGTTCGGTCCCTATCTGCCGTGGGCGTTGGATGATTGAAGGGAGCTGCTCCTAGTACGAGAGGACCGGAGTGGACGAACCGCTGGTGTTCGGGTTGTCATGCCAATGGCATTGCCCGGTAGCTACGTTCGGAATCGATAACCGCTGAAAGCATCTAAGCGGGAAGCGAGCCCTAAGATGAGTCATCCCTAGGAATTTAATTCCTCTAAAGAGCCGTTCGAGACTAGGACGTTGATAGGCATGGTGTGTAAGCGTTGTGAGGCGTTGAGCTAACATGTACTAATGACTCGAGAGGCTTAACCATACAACCCAGATGGGTTTTACTGAAA
>NZ_JAGTUL010000010.1:0-160444 GCF_018224605.1 Shewanella sp. M16
TGAGCCCGATAAGCTGTTTCTCTTTATAAACACATATAGAAAGTGGTTGCGGGAGCCGGATTTGAACCGACGACCTTCGGGTTATGAGCCCGACGAGCTACCATGCTGCTCCATCCCGCGTCCGATTGTTGCTGTTAATAACTATTTTAATTCTGTCATCTAAGAATTGGTAGCGGAAGCCAGATTGCTAATGTTAAATCAGCGACGACCTTCGCCTGTTGTTTATAAGGAGTTGGGCCCGATAAGCTGTTTCTCGTTATAAACACATATAGAAAGTGGTTGCGGGAGCCGGATTTGAACCGACGACCTTCGGGTTATGAGCCCGACGAGCTACCATGCTGCTCCATCCCGCGTCCGATATCTATCTGTATTACTTTACTATTTTGCTTTTAAATGGTTGCGGGAGCAGGATTTGAACCTACGACCTTCGGGTTATGAGCCCGACGAGCTACCATGCTGCTCCATCCCGCGTCCGTCTTCAAAGCGGGGCAGACTATAACGGCAGCGCCTTGGCATTGCAAGGACGAAGATCGAAAAAGGTGGTGAACGCTTAAATATAAAGCGGAGTGGGGGGCTTTCATACAATTTAAACATAAGTTAGGGATTTTTCGTTGATTATCTTAAGTCGAGGATGAGACTAAATGGGGTTTCGACTAATAACTGTTTATCTTTTATGTATTCGAGCAGGTATAATGTCGCTTTGATTTTGACTGCGTACTGATTATCCCATGCTTAATTTTTTTGCCGCCGCCCCTAAGGGCTTTGAATATAGCTTAGCCCAAGAGCTGACAGAATTTGGTGCGACTGAAGTAAAAGAGAGTGTTGCTGGTGTGTATTTCACTGCCCCCTTAGCTTTAGCGTATCGGATTACTTTATGGACACGTTTAGCCAGCCGTATCGTGTTGGTTATCTATAAAGGTAGCTGCGAGTCGGCAGAGCAACTTTATAATGCCGCCTATTGTGTCGATTGGCCGGCGCATTTTTCCAATAAAAGCACTTTTAGTATCGATTTTCATGGTACGGGTGGTTTTATCAATAATACCCAGTTCGGCGCACTTAAGATTAAAGACGCGGTTGTGGATAGATTCCGGGACGATGAGGTTGAGCGCCCAAATGTGTCACGCGTCGATGCTGACTTTAAAGTTGATGCCCATTTTCGTAATGGCGTAATCACGATTGCGATGAACTTCTCTGGTCCATCATTGCATCAACGTGGCTATCGTTCTACTACTGGCGAAGCGCCTCTGAAGGAAAACTTAGCCGCCAACATGTTAGTACGCAGTGGCTGGCAAGCAGCGCCTTCGACCTTGCTCGATCCTTTCTGTGGTAGTGGAACTGTGCTGATTGAAGCGGCTTTAATGGCGGCCGATATTGCCCCAGGCTTACAGCGTAGCCGTTTTGGGTTTGAACATTGGCGTCGTCATGATAAAGCTGTGTGGCAAGAAATCGTTGAAGAAGCAAAAGCGCGTGCCTCATTAGGCGTGAAACGTTGCGAGATTAAATTCTACGGCTCAGATATCGATTCGCGCTTAGTCGCGTTAGCCAAACGTAATGCCGAAAATGCCGGTGTACTCGAGTTAATTGAGTTTCAAGTTGCAGATGCGTTGACGATAACGCCGCCTGCAGAAAGTGGATATTTGATCACTAACCCTCCTTATGGTGAACGTTTAGGCAATGTGTCTGAGTTATTGCAGCTTTACTATCAGCTAGGCGACAAGTTTAAGAAAGAGTTTGGCGGCTGGAAAGTGGCCATGCTGTGTAGTGATATTGAGCTGGTATCATCACTTAAGCTTAAAGCCGACAAACAGATGAAGATGTTCAACGGTGCCCTAGAATGTGCCTTTAACATTTATACCTTGCATGCGACCAGTACACGCCGTGATACGCCAGTGCTGCCAGACGGCGTCGACATTGCCGATATCGCCCCTGCATTTGCTAACCGCATTAAGAAAAATGCCAAGTCATTAGAAAAATGGGCGAAAAAAGAAGGCATCGACAGCTATCGTATTTATGATGCCGACATTCCTGAATACAACGTCGCAGTAGATAAGTATTTAGATTACGTGATTATTCAAGAATATATGGCGCCAGCAACTATACCAGAAGCCGTAACCAAGCGTCGTTTAAGCGATGTATTGTTAGCACTGCCGTCGGCCATTGGTATCAATCCGAACAAGATGATTATGAAGACGCGTGAGCGTCAAAAGGGCACTAGTCAGTATCAAAAGCTGGATGAGCGTAAGTTAGAGCTTATCACTACTGAATATGGCGCTAAGTTCAAACTGAACTTAACTGGTTATTTGGATACAGGTTTATTCCTCGATCACAGATTGACACGCCGTTTAGTCGGTCAAAAATCTAAGGGACGCCGTGTACTTAACCTGTTCTCTTACACAGGTTCTGCTTCTGTGCATGCGGCGCTTGGTGGGGCTAAATCGGTGACGACGGTGGATATGTCAAATACCTATATTGCTTGGGCGAAGGACAACTTTGCACTCAATGGACTGCAAGGTAAGCAGTATGAGTTTGTTCAATCTGACTGCATGCAGTGGATCCGTGATTGCCGTGAACAGTACGATCTGATTTTTATCGATCCGCCGACCTTCTCAAATTCTAAGCGTATGGAAGATTCATTCGATGTGCAGAGAGACCATGTGAACTTACTGGCATCCTTAGTGAAACTGCTTAGCCCAACGGGCGAGCTAGTGTTCTCTAATAATAAACGTAAGTTTAAGATGGACATAGAGGCGCTGACAAAGATGAACATTAATGTGAAGAACATTGATGACGTGACTTTGCCTATGGACTACAAACGTAATCCACATATTCATAATACTTGGCTTATCACCCATGCCTGAGTTGACTCAAGCAGAATTAGATAATAGGCATTATCTGCTATATCACACAGAGGGATGTCATCTGTGTGAACTGGCCGCAGCCTTATTGGCAGCGGCTGACATTGGCTATCGGGCCATAGATATTTGTGACGATGAATACCTCGCGCAGCGTTATGGCGTATCGATCCCTGTGCTTAAAGCTTGGGATGGTAGAGAATTACATTGGCCATTTAACGCAACGCAATTACAAGAGTTTACAGGAGCTTAGTTTGAGTCTGGTTCGTATCAATAGTGGCTCTTTAGCCTATGGTTACACTCCGTTGTTACAAAAAGCGGATTTTACTATTCAACGCGGTGAGCGCGTGTGTATTGTTGGCCGTAATGGTGCTGGCAAGTCGAGTTTATTAAAAGTGTTATCTGGTGATGTACTGCTGGATGAAGGCGAATTCAACATCGCTGGTAATGTGACCGTTAGCCGTCTACAACAAGATCCGCCAAAGGCTGAGCAAGGCACGGTATACGCTTATATTGCTGCGGGATTAAAGGAAGTGGGCGAGGCGCTTGAGCGTTATCATCAACTGTCCCACGATGTGGCCCATGCCGATCCCGAGCAAATGGATCGTATGCTGAATGAAATGCAAGGTCTGCAAGAAACCTTAGACCACTATAATGGATGGCAGCTAGATTCTCGCATCCAACAAAACTGCGAATTATTAGGACTCGATCCTGACAAATCCTTGAGCGAGTTATCGGGTGGTTGGCAGCGTAAAGTGGCGTTAGCCAGAGCACTGGTGAGCGAGCCAGATCTGTTGTTACTTGATGAACCGACCAACCATTTAGACATAGACACTATCGAGTGGCTTGAAAAGTTTTTACTCGATTATCAAGGCGCTATCGTCTTTATCAGCCACGATAGGGGCTTTATTGCCCGTATGGCGACGCGGATTGTCGATTTAGACCGTGGCGTGGTGACCTCATGGCCGGGCAACTATCAAATGTATCTTGATGGTAAGCAAGAATGGTTGCGCGTCGAAGCTGAGAAAAATGCCTTGTTTGACAAGCGTCTCGCCGATGAAGAAGTGTGGATCCGTCAAGGCGTTAAAGCCAGACGTACCCGTAACGAAGGTCGAGTTCGCGCACTTAAGGCGCTACGTGAAGAGCGAAGTGAACGTTTGAATCGTCAAGGCAATGCTAAAATGGCAGTATCGGATACTGAACGTTCTGGTAAGTTAGTCTTTGATGTGACCGATCTTAACTTCAATCTGCCCGATAAAAATCTGGTTAAAAACTTTAATACAACTGTTATCCGCGGTGACCGTATTGCGCTGATTGGGCCAAACGGTTGTGGTAAATCAACCTTGATCAAGCTGTTAATCGAGAAGCTGCAACCGCAATCGGGCGAAATTAAAGTCGGTACTAAGCTCGAAATCGCTTATTTCGACCAATATCGTGAAGCGTTAGATCCTGAGCAAACCGTTGAAGATAACGTTGGTGAAGGTAAAAAGACTATCACGATCAATGGTCAAGACCGCCACATTTTAAGTTATTTGCAGGACTTCTTGTTCTCGCCTATGCGTGCCAGAACGCCAGTGAAAGCGCTGTCGGGTGGTGAGAAGAACCGTTTGTTATTGGCTAAGTTATTAATTCGCCCTGCAAACTTAATCATTCTCGATGAGCCAACTAACGATCTTGATATTGAGACCTTAGAATTGCTAGAGTCGTTGCTCACTGAATACCAAGGTACGTTGTTGCTAGTGAGCCATGATAGGGCATTTATCGACAATACTGTGACCAGTAGCTGGTGGTATGCGGGTAATGGCCATTGGAGCGAGTATGTAGGTGGTTATCAAGATGCCGTGAACCAAGGGGCAAAGTTTTATTCTGAGGAACCTAGTTCGCAAAAGGCGGTCGAAGCTCCTGCGGTTGAAACTAAACCCGTTGAAGTTAAAACTGTAGAACCTGTGAAAGTGGTAAAAAAACTGTCGTATAAGCTACAGCGTGAGTTAGAGTCGCTACCTAATGTGATGGAGCAATTGGAGGCAGAAATTCTCGCATTCCAGACCACTATTGGACATTCAGACTTTTATAGTCAGGCGCAGGATAAAGTCAATCAGGTATTGAGTCAGTTGGCTGATAAAGAAAAGCAATTGGAAGTTTGCTTCGAGCGTTGGGAAGAGCTTGAGTCACTGAAGTAAACCAATAATAAAAATGGGAATAGAATTAATGAAGTCAAAGTTGGATAAAGCCCTTTCCTTGGTTGCCTTAGGTGTCCTTGGTGTATTAAACAGTGCCCATGCTGCACCTGTCTATGAAATCGTTAATATCGATAATTATGACCTGCAGGGCACGCTTGAAGGCACTCGTAACGGTTATGCTTTAGGTGTAAATGCTAGTGGTGAATTAGTCGGTATTTCAAAGGGTAAGAAAAAACTCAGCAGTTCAGATGTCGAAGGCGGCGTGATTGATGTTGCCGATGGTATCGCACCGGAAGAAACCATTACGTATTCGATAGATAAAGCAATTATTGCCAATAACTTTGCCTTTATTGCTAAGGAAAATGACGATACATCTAACCCTTGGACCCCCAATTTTGACAGCATTAATGGGACTACAGCACCAAGTGATACTACTGTGATTAACTCTGTTGATACCTTTTATTACGGTATTAATGATGCCGGTATTAAAGTGGGCAGCATGACTGCGCCTGAAAAGAAAACAGAGAACACTGCAACTACTGATGTTACCGATGATTACTGGTATTACCGCGACTATGAGCTCCGCGGTGCGGTAAAAAATGGTGACACTCAAATTGATTTACCACCGCCGTATCATACATTTGTCAATCCTGATACCACTAACGCCATAAAAGAGGTTAAGTTAGGTGGATGGTCTGCAGCAACGGCGGTTAATAACAATAATTTAGTAGCAGGCTACGCCAGTACTGCCATCAGTAAATATGGTAGTGAGCGTGTTACTTACTGTTTAAGTACCGATAATACTTTGCCTTTGGATGTATGCGTTCAACGTGAACAATACCCGAATACAACGGGTACACGTAATATTCAGTACCAGACCCGTGCCTATGTATGGCAAATTGACAATGATGTTGCTACTGGGACTGAGTTACCTTTGGGGCTGACTCCAGCGACAGATAATACCTTGACCTTTACCGCTCAAGCACTGGGTTTGAATGATAATGGTGTCGTTGTGGGTCGCTCACATGTTTATCGTGGTGGTGACACCAATAATTTGCGTCAAGATGCAGCTTATTGGGCTAAAGATACTGAAGGTAAATACCAATACCATTGGATCCCTATGGTCGATTCGATTTCTAGCTCTATTGCCTATGACATCAACGATAGTGGTATTCTTGTCGGTAGTTATCGCAGCTATATTCAAGGTTATTTGCGCGACAAGTTTTTCTATTTTGATACGAATCAAGCTGATGCAACAATAGTAACCCCGAATGATTTCGCCGCTTCTACAACGGATCTTTCGAGTAAACCAAAGGATATTAATAATAAAGGTCAAGTCGTAGGTTATATAGAAACCACCTATGATAAGGAAAAACCACGTCCTAAGGCGGGCTTCCTGTATGAGAAATCTACCGGTGAATTTAGTAACCTTAACAACTTGTTGACCTGTGAATCTAAGGGCTATGAAAAGGGCTCTGATGGCAATTGGACCCGTCATAAGGTTGAATTTACGGATGGTACTGGAAAAGTACTGACTTATAACAGTGATATTCTCGTTGTTGAAGCGACCAGCATTAATGAAGATGGCACCATTGTGGGAACTGCCTTTATTCGTAAGCCTTCTTTCCAGTTAGACTCTAATGGTAATATTATTGTTGGTGAGAATGGTGAACCACTATTTGAACTGAATGGTAATGGTGATCCAGTGACTGCTTATGTTCTACGTATGGTTGTGCTTAAACCTACAAGCAGTGGCGCAGCCTGTACTATGGATGATAGTCAAGATACCGGTAATTTTGAGCGTTCTGGTGCGGCAACGTTAGCTTGGTTATTTGCCTTGCCATTGGTGTGGTTCCGTCGTCGAATTCGTTAAGTTTTAAGCTTCAATTCAGACTAAAAAAATCGAGGCGAAATGCCTCGATTTTTTTTCGCTAAGATCTCAATAGTTTAATAAATAGTCAGTATAATAGCCGATTTTTTGATTGATCTTGGCGTCAAAAAGCACTATTTCTATGGGTGAAGCTTTTGCTTCTATTTTATGTAGAACAGAGGACGCTTGCATGAAAAGACAAAAACGAGATCGTTTAGACAGAGCTTTTTCAAAAGGATTCCAAGCTGGGGTTGGTGGACGCTCTAAGGAGCTCTGTCCATATGCAAATCTTGATTCGCGATCGCAGTGGTTAGGCGGTTGGCGTGAAGGTGTGGATGGCCGAGTTAATGGGCTATTTAATAAATAATTGAGTTTTACTCATTAATTAAATAGCCCAGAACAAGCAAAGTAATGCAGCATATTGCCCTCAGATGAGGGCATTTTTATATCTGTAGTACTGATATCTTCAGTGTATTGGAGTAAGACTGTTCAGAATGTAGACGTATCGCTAAAGACACCGACTTTAAGATCGGTTGCACTGTAGATTTGACGGCCATCAACTTCAAGGATTGCATCGGCAATACCCATCACCAGTTTACGGTGAATAGTACGCTTGATATTGAGTTTATAAGTGACTTTCTTAGCGCCTGGTAATACTTGACCCGTAAACTTCACTTCACCTACACCCAGAGCACGTCCTTTGCCTTCTGCGCCTTCCCAGCCTAGATAGAAGCCAACGAGTTGCCACATGGCATCAAGCCCTAAACAGCCAGGCATTACCGGGTCGGTAATAAAGTGGCAGTCAAAAAACCATAAGTCTGGATTAATATCGAGTTCAGCGACAATTTCACCTTTGCCAAACTCACCGCCATTATCATTGATAGTAACGATTCTATCTATCATCAGCATGTTATCGACAGGCAGACGAGGTGAGTTTGGACCAAATAATTTCCCATGGCCACAGGCGATGAGTTCTTCTTTATTGAAACTGTTTGCTTTGTTCATTGTTTTACTACTCCAGCAATAAGAGCCGCCAAGGTTAGCGAACACGTGTAAGCTAAACAACTCCGATCAGCTAATTAGCGGCGAAAAAATCCCAATTTTGCGAGTAATCTCGTGATTATGCCGATTTCCTCCTCGCCATTTCCTGCGAGCTTGTCTAATCGTTCCTGTACAAGGCCGTATAATGAATCATGTGGAAAATCATTATCTTCATCGGCTACACCCGCAGGCATTTGCATTAATAGCTCAACAGCTTGGTCCATATGCTCGATTGCATAGAGGTGAAATAAGCCTTTGCCTACAGCTGTAATCACTTTGGGATTGAGGTTAAGCTGTAACACGTTCGACTTGGGCATAATAACGCCTTGTTCTCCCGTGAGACCACGACGTTCACACAGATTAAAAAAGCCTTCAATTTTCTCGTTGATGCCACCAATCGCTTGCACATTACCAAATTGATCCAATGCACCAGTTATTGCCAGTGACTGAATAATGGGTTGTTCAGCAATCGCTGACATCAAACAGCAGTATTCGGCGAGTGATGCGCTATCACCATCAATTTCTTGATAGGATTGCTCGAAAACGATATTGGCATTTAGGTGTAATGGTGCATCTCGCCCAAAGATACGGTACAAACAGGCAGAAAGGATCATCATTCCTTTGGCATGTATATTGCCACCAAGTTCAGATTTTCTTTCGATATCGGCGACTTCACCATCACCGTAGTGAACAGATGCCGTGATCCGCGCTGGCTCACCATAACTGTAATCGATGGCATCAATGACAGTTAAGCCATTGATCTGACCAACCATAGCACCCGAAGTTGGCAGATTTATGAAGTTGTCATCGAAGCTTTGACCTGAATACTCTTCCGAGCTGTTATGACGATAGTTGGCTTGGGCTAACGCGAGCTCAATACTGCTCGCATTGATACTCGGTTTACCACAATAGGCTTTAGCTTGCACCATCAGTTGGGCAAACTCGAGCATAGACAAACTGAGGCGGCGCTGATGTTCAGTTAAACGTGCACTATAACGAAAAAGTGGCGCTAGGCTTGATTGTTCTAGAGTGACCTCGACACTTTGTGCAACCGCTTGCAACCATGCGACGTATTGTGACTCTGTATAACGGACCAAGTCGATTTCGCTAGCGAGTTCTGCTAGTAGGGTAAAGTGACGTTGAAATTGCCAATCCTCAGTTCTGACTTGGCTATAAATCATTCCTGCACCGATAAGGACAATTTTACAATTGAGCGGGATAGGACTTAAGTTATTACTAATCTGATACGCTTTATGGGTGAGGATTTGCATCACTAATTCCCATAAACCTTCACGTTTCCAAAGTGACTCGGCGCAAATAAATACATAATGACATTCGGCCAGAGCACCAGCTTGATACTGACTTGTTGTTCCTGTTTGTGCCATACGGCCAATGAGGTCTACACGGCGAATATTACCACTGAGGTAGCGATAGCGAGTCGTTTTTTCGGCAATACTGACCTGATTTTCCTGTGGTTTCTCTGATTGCCACTGAAATGTTGCCGCTTTGTCAGTCGGGCGTGTTGCCACTAAATAAGCTGGAGATAACGGCGCTAGGCTATCAATACAGGCTTGGATCATTAATTGGCGGTCAATGCTCGGGAAATCAGCCAGATACAAGTGCTGATCGACAATAGCTTGGTGGAGTTTAAACGCATCCACAGCACGCTCTTGTCCTAAGAGTAATGCGCTTAGATTGTCAGCCGTTTCGGGAAGGGTTGGCAGGCTAAATTCAGGTGCGAGTGAAGACGTGGGTATCAAGAGTGAATTCATATAAGCATTTACCGTGAAAAGTTGCAGTGATTTTACCATACCAAGGCGACAAGTCTCTCACTGTATAGGTGTTTTTACGTCTGTTTACTCGATTATTCGTTGAAACTGGCCATGTATTTGTTGTAAAAAACATCGGGGTGAACATAAGTTGAGCATTTGACTCGATATTTAAAAATTGAGGTTTACAAGTTAGCGGTATACTTATATTATTTTCGGCGTTCGGAGGGGTGGCAGAGTGGTTTAATGCACCGGTCTTGAAAACCGGCGTGGGTTTATAGCCCACCCAGGGTTCAAATCCCTGCTCCTCCGCCATATTAACGAGAAAGGCCATCAGTAATGATGGCCTTTTTTGTTTGTGTAATTTGAACCAAGGTTCCTTATTCTAAGCTCAGCTCCTACGTCATATTAAGTCAAAAAGCCGCTAAGCAATTAGCGGCTTTTTGCATTTATACAGTTTGAACCCTTGGGTTCCTGATTTGAAGCGCAGCTCCTGCGCCATATTCACGAGAAAGGCCATCAGTAATGATGGCCTTTTTTGTTTGTGCAATTTGAACCAAGGTTCCTCATTCTAAGTTCAGCTCCTCCGCCATATTTAGTCAAAAAGCCGCTAAGCAATTAGCGGCTTTTTGCATTTATACAGTTTGAACCTTTGGGTTCCTAATTTGAAGCGCAGCTCCTCTGCCATATTCACGAGAAAGGCCATCAGTAATGATGGCTTTTTTGTTTGTGCAATTTGAACCCTTGGGTTCCTGATTTGAAGCGGAGCTCCTCCGCCATATTCACGAGAAAGGCCATCAGTAATGATGGCCTTTTTTATCCGCGCTTCTCATTTATGGTCTACACTAAGTTTGTGGCCAAGTTAATGGTTTTTATGGCCTTTAAAATTTGCACTAGGATGGTGCGACGTATGATTCTCGACAGTCTTGGACCATACGGCCGAACAATTCTCCCATCTGGGTGACTTATTTTAAGTAGAGAAAGCTATGTTGTTACCTACACGTATTTCGCAGCGGCTCACAATGGGCAGTGTAGTGCTGCTTCTACTGACCGGGCTCGCAGTTTTTGGTGTGATGTCACTTCGAGGGCAGCCTCGAGTGGTGGCGGCGAGTCAAGAGTTAATTGAGCAAACGGGTAGCAGTATCGTAAGGCAACTCGCCCTTAAGTTGGCAAGCATTGAGGGGATTACTTTAAGCCTTGCACACCTCGCCGAAGTGTTGCCCCACGAGCAAGCTCTTTATCTTAATTCTTTACCTAATCTAATTGATAACAATGGCGATCTCACTATTGCTGGCGGTGGGATCTGGCCTGAGCCAGATAAATTCGTCGCTGGGGGTATCCGCCACAGTTTCTTCTGGGCCCGTGGTAGCGATAATCTACTGGCTTATTCGGATGACTATAATGCGCCATCTGGCCCTGGGTATCATAATGATCCTTGGTATACGGGCGCGCGGACTAGCTCAGTATCTCAATGTTTATGGTCAGAGGCTTATCAAGATCCAGTCACAAAGGTGGCTATGGTGACATGTAGTGTGCCATATCGTCTCACGGGGACATTTGCAGGGGTCGCAACGATAGATTTAAAACTTGATGATTTAGCCAAATTTTTAACAGAACATGGCAATGTAACTGACGGTTATGCTTTCGCTTTAGACCAAGCGGGTAATATCTTACATTTTCCTGAAACGAATAAGTCCGACACTATGTTGCGTTTTACGGATCTCGTCGGGCAGTTACCTTGGCTTGCCCCCGTTGAAACTGCACTTAAGCAAACCTCAATCAACAAAGTGGTGTCTGTAAGCTTAAATAAGGATGGAAGACTTAATCAGGCGAGTGAGGTGAGCCTTTTTGTAATGGCTGATACTGGATGGGTGATTGGCCTTGTGACGCCTAAAACGCGAGTCACAGGGCTTGCCCGTGAGCTGACATTTGATATTTTATTGTTTTTATTACCATTACTCGCCATTTTACTTTCTCTGGCTTGGTTATCGGGTAAAAAACTGTTGGCGCAACTTGAGGAAACCACAGATCAAATTGCTTCCCTTGGGAGCGGTAGTTTGGGGGCGAATGTTGAACTGCAAATTCAGCGGGATGATGAGATTGGTGCTTTGCGCCGAGCCGTAAACACCTATGCAGGGACGTTAAGGGCAATGTTAGATCTGATCACTCAAGAAGCGAAGAAAATTCAATTTGAGGCAACGCAATTAAGCGGACTTAGCCGTAAGTTAGCTCAGCGCGCAGAGCAACAGCGGCTGGAGAGTGCACAATTAGCCGCTGCGATAACGCAAATGTCTTCAAGCGCTATGGAAGTCGCGAATAATACCAATGACTGTGCTGCAACTGCGCAATCGTCTTTGATTGTAGTGCGAGAAGGGCAAACCCGTGTTGCAGCCAGCAATACTTCTATTGAGGCATTATCAGGAGAAATTGCCAACGCAACTAAGGTGATATCCCAATTGGCCCAAGACAGTCAAAAGGTGGGCGCTGTATTAGATGTGATTAAGGCGATTTCTGAGCAGACTAATTTGCTCGCTCTCAATGCGGCAATTGAGGCGGCTAGAGCGGGCGATCAGGGCCGCGGTTTTGCAGTCGTTGCTGATGAAGTTCGAACCCTTGCGGGGCGAACTCAAGATTCGGCCAATGAAATTAGTACCATGATTAACGCTTTGCAATCGGCTTCGCGGCTCGCTGTGCAAGCAATGCAAGCTGGGGAGTCCCGCACTGTCCATGCAGTTGCGGAGGCTGAGGGCGCTGCCAATTCTCTATCGAGTACCGTACAAAGTTTCGATGATATTTCACAGCGTGCCCAACAAATCGCGTTAGCTGCTCAGCAGCAAAGCCAAGTCACTCAAGAAATTAATGAGTTGGCGGTGCGAATAAATAGCATCAGTGAAGATAACTCTCTCGATGCAACGGCGCTTGATGTGTTAAGCCTTGAGATGCAGAAACTATCTGACCGTTTAATCAATATCAATCGAGCTTAGTCTTAATATAGTGTGAAGTGTGCCACCTTAAAATGGCGCTTCAACTGACAAGGGTGTCAAAGATAAGTTGAATAACGCGATATTTTTAAGCGGATTGGATGTAGATTGACCATGTAGATTGCTTCTTTAAATTAAGGGTTTACAGCAGAGTAGTAGATAGCTATTATCTCGCTCGTTCGGAGGGGTGGCAGAGTGGTTTAATGCACCGGTCTTGAAAACCGGCGTGGGTTTATAGCCCACCCAGGGTTCAAATCCCTGCTCCTCCGCCATATTTACGAGAAAGGCCATCAGTAATGATGGCCTTTTTTGTTTGTGCAATTTTCATTTCAGTTTTCTCATCCTAAGCCCTTTGTTGTTCACGGCTTTCGATTTAAGTGAATATGAAATAGTCAATCAACACTATTAACCATAAATTTAAGTTTACAGTGGCGACAGAGATAGCTATTATCTCGCTCGTTCGGAGGGGTGGCAGAGTGGTTTAATGCACCGGTCTTGAAAACCGGCGTGGGTTTATAGCCCACCCAGGGTTCAAATCCCTGCTCCTCCGCCATATTTTACAAAAAAGGCCATGTTTATTCATGGCCTTTTTTGTGTGTGAAATTTGAACTAGGGTTCTTCATTCTAAGCGTAGCTCCTACGCTTTTTTGCATTTAAGCTATTTAAAAACCTTAGGTTCCTGATTCTAAGCGTATCTCTTCTGCTATTTTCACGTGAAAGGCTAACAGTAATGATGGCCTTTTGTTTTTCTTGAACTGAAAAATTGCCTATATTTTCTGGATACTTTGATATCGATTTAACAGGGATTTTAGGCTGGTCATTCTGGGGTTATTGCTTCGTTTTTAAACGCTTTTTATTGGTATGCTATTCTGGAATCCTTCCTTTAAATATCATCTAGTTAACAATGTTGAATTTATGCTTTGCGAAATGGGGTTGTTGGGCTAAATTAGCCCTATGAACTCGTTATCCGTTTGCCATGTTGCTTTTTCTAACACACGGATCGAGCTGTAAATTGTAAAAGGTGGGTTAAGTTGATTTCGATATATTTGGTTGACGATCATGAGCTTGTGAGAACTGGGATCCGCCGCATCTTGGAAGATGAACGTGGGATCAAAGTCGTGGGCGAAGCCCCTGATGGTGAGACTGCGGTGCAGTGGGCTCGCCAAAATGAAGCGGATGTGATCTTAATGGATATGAATATGCCTGGGATGGGCGGATTGGAAGCCACTCGAAAAATTTTACGATATCAACCCCATGCAAAAATTATTGTATTAACTGTACACACGGAAGATCCGTTCCCAAGTAAGGTGATGCAGGCTGGCGCTTCGGGCTATTTAACAAAAGGAGCGACGCCGCCGGAAGTACTGCAAGCGATTCGTCAGGTCTCTCGCGGACAACGTTATTTGTCCCCAGAAATTGCCCAACAGATGGCGCTGAGCCAGTTTAATCCTGCCGATGAAAACCCGTTTAAATCTTTGTCCGAGCGTGAGTTACAGATCATGTTGATGATCACCAATGGCGAGAAGGTTAACGATATTTCTGAGCAACTGAACTTAAGTCCTAAAACCGTTAACAGTTACCGTTATCGTTTATTTGCTAAGCTGGGGATCAGTGGTGATGTCGAACTAACGCGGTTAGCTATTCGCTATAAGATGTTGGATGCTGGCCATTTTTAATGGAAAGTGGATTGCGTTGGTCGATGACTTTAATCTAGCGAGTTCCTGGGTTATATGTTCCTATGTTGTTTGTGTTAAGTCTCCAAAACTGTGGGTGTGAATGATGTCTAATGAATTTAACGCCCAAAGTTTCTTACGTACTGTTTCATCCTCCGCTGGGGTTTATCGCATGTATGACGTCAAGAATGACGTCATTTATGTGGGTAAAGCCAAAGATCTTAAAAAACGGCTCAGCTCGTATTTTCGTAAAAACCTCGGTAATGTTAAGACCCAAGCCTTAGTTTCACATATTCACCATATTGATGTGACGCTGACCCACAGTGAAACAGATGCTCTGTTACTTGAGAATGATTACATCAAGCAATACATGCCAAAATACAATGTGTTATTGCGTGATGACAAATCTTATCCTTACATCTTATTAAGCCAGCACGAACACCCAAGGCTCGCCTATCATCGCGGTCCGCAGCGGGAAAAAGGCCACTATTTTGGTCCTTATCCCAATGGCGGCGCCGTGCGTGAAAGCCTGCATTTGATGCAGAAGCTGTTTCCTATTCGTCAATGTGACGATCTTTACTACAAATCGCGCTCACGCCCTTGTTTGCAATATCAACTGTCTCGCTGTAGCGCGCCCTGCGTGGGCAAAGTCAGTAACGCTGATTATGATGAGCAAGTGAAATTAGCCAGCCTGTTTTTAAAGGGGAAAGATCAGCAAGTGATCAGCGCCTTGGTTGATAAAATGGAACTTGCGGCTGAGCAGCAGGCCTATGAACAGGCTGCACGATTTCGCGATCAGATCATGGCGCTGCGTAAAGTTGCCGAGCAACAGGAAGTCTCTAATAATAAAGGCGATATGGATGTTATTGGGGTGCATTATGCGTCAGGCATCGCCTGTTTCCACCTGCTATTTATCCGCGAAGGTAAAATTTTTGGCAGTCGTAGTTATTATCCTTCAGTGCCAGCCCAAACTGATATGGATGAAGTGCTGCGCTCCTTTATCCTACAGTTTTATTTAAATGCAGATATTCAACGCACGATTCCAAAAGAAGTGGTGATTAGCCATAATTTTGAAGAATTACATGAACTTGAAGCGGCGATTTCAGAGGCGCTAGATAAAAAGTTTTCGATTAAGACCAATGTTCGCGCCGACAGGGCGAGCTTCTTACGTTTAGCCGTGACCAATGCGACGAATGCAGTGGTTACGCGCTTGTCCCATAAGAACACCGTCGAACAGCGTTTTGTGTTACTCGAAGAAGTTTTAGAGTTGAGTGGGCCTATCCAGCGAATGGAATGTTTCGATATCAGTCATACCATGGGAGAGAGCACCGTTGCCTCCTGTGTGGTGTTTAATCGAGAAGGGCCGCACAAAGGCGAGTATCGTCGTTATAATATTGACGGTATTACACCGGGTGATGATTATGCGGCGATGAAGCAAGCGGTGAGCCGCCGTTTCGATAAGATTGAGGCAGGCGGTAAAATCCCTGACATTCTGTTTATCGATGGTGGACTCGGGCAGTTACGTATTGCCCAAAAGATAGTGGATGAAAAGTTTGTTCATTTGGATAAAGCGCCGCAGCTTATTGGGGTGGCGAAAGGTGAGGGCCGTAAACCTGGGCTTGAAACCTTGATCTTAGGGGATACCGAAACCAGCTTTTCCCTCGAAGGGGATTCGCCAGCACTGCACCTTATCCAACATATTCGTGATGAGTCTCATCGATTTGCAATCACTGGCCACCGTAATCGTCGCCAGAAAACCCGCAATACTTCAACACTGGAATCGATTCCTGGAATTGGTCCTAAACGTCGTAAAGCTTTGTTACAGCATTTAGGAGGCTTGCAGGAAGTGAAAGGGGCAAGTGTGGCGGAATTAGTCAAAGTACCAGGGATCAGCATAGAAATGGCACAAACCATTCATGATGCATTGCGAGGGTGATAAAATTAAGGCAAGATTGGCGCTGCTTTTGACTAACTGGTTTGATCATGCCGTTTAACTTACCTATAGCATTAACTCTTTTCAGGCTTTTTTTACTGCCCATTTTTGTGGTGCTGTTTTATTTACCCTATGACTGGACCCCTTTTGTTGCCGCATTTACCTTTTGGCTCGCGGCGTTAACGGATGCATTAGATGGTTATGCTGCCCGTAAATTGAAACAATTAACTCGTTTTGGCGCTTTTCTTGACCCAGTCGCTGATAAGTTGATGGTGATTACAGCTTTAGTTTTGTTGGTCGATCAATACGCGAATATCTGGCTGACATTGCCCGCCCTGTTTATGATTGGTCGCGAGATTGTCATTTCAGCGTTGAGGGAATGGATGGCTGAAATTGGTAAACGTGGTACTGTCGCCGTGTCTTGGATCGGTAAATATAAGACGGCTGCGCAAATGGTGGCAATTATTGGGCTGATTTGGCAATACAATCCTTTAATGACTAATGCCGCATTTGTACTGTTATATATCGCCGCTGTATTAACGTTTTGGTCAATGATGAGTTACATTTTAGCCGCTTGGAAAGATCTTACCGCTGAATAGTGCAATAAAAAATCAAAGAGATTATTTAGTGTGCAAGCAGTAAGTTATCGATAAAACAGCGGTTGACACTGGGTGGTAAATCGGTAGAATGCCACCCCGTAGACAAGAGGCAATGTGCAAACAAAGTCTTAACGTTACCAAATATTGATGTTTGATATTAGCTAGGTAATAAAGTGAAATGCTTTGTTTATCTGAGTGAATAGTAAAACAAGATGCGACATTAGCTCAGTTGGTAGAGCGATACCTTGCCAAGGTATAGGTCATCGGTTCGAACCCGATATGTCGCTCCAATATTTTTAAAGTCTAATTCTACTCAATATGAGTTAGCAACTATGGCGCGATGGCAGAATGGCTATGCTGCGGATTGCAAATCCGTCGATCTCGGTTCGACTCCGGGTCGCGCCTCCATAGATTAAAGTATTAATGACACGATTCCGTCGTTAATATCAAGAGTTTGGCCCGAGTGGTGGAATCGGTAGACACAAGGGATTTAAAATCCCTCGCTGGTAACAGCGTGCCAGTTCAAGTCTGGCCTCGGGTACCATTATTTTGATAGTGATGGTAAAAATAAAGTCTGAATCTTCAATAGGCTTTATTAAATAGATTTATTAGTGTTAAGCGTTAATGATGTAGAGTTAATAATATTTTTGACATGATTCCCGTCATGAATATTCAGCGTTTGCCCGAGTGGTGGAATCGGTAGACACAAGGGATTTAAAATCCCTCGCTGGTAACAGCGTGCCAGTTCAAGTCTGGCCTCGGGTACCAAAAAAGAAAAAGCCTCGATATTTATATCGAGGCTTTTTTGCATTTAGATTTCTACTTTTAGTCGGCATTCTTCGTGAGGGGTTTAAGGTCAAACTTGACTGACGCACTTAACTTACTGCTTACTTTAGTTCGCAGAGGTCCTTGCGGCGACGCACATCAGGAGAGGCTAATAACCCTAAAATCACACAATAGTGCTACGTTTTAAGCTGATAGTGTCATTTTGAAGTAAGCCAGCAGTTATGCTGGCAGAGAAGTCGAGCGATAAGGTATGGGATTATGTTTGCTGAAAAGCAGATCGTGAGTTTTTAGCTTTGGCTTGTTCTATTTATGCTAGAGATAAAACCTATAAATAGTAAGCCTATAAATAAAACCCTAGGCATAAAAAAACGCCAGTAAAAACTGGCGTTTTTATTCATTTACTCAGTCAGTTTATGTTTGTTAGACAGTGATACTAGTGAATATTAGCTTATTGCCAATCATCGCTATTCCAGCGGTACAGCCAAGTCGCTGCAAGTGGTTTATCGTCTTTCTTAAGCTGTATTCTCAGTTCGGCTACATTGGTACTTTCTGGTTCGAAGCTGATAAATACTCGAGCGCCATTGATGTCTGGGTGGGCGACAATCCGAGACGACAGGATTTTACCTTTGCTGATGCTGGCATCGATGATAATTTTATCAATATCTTGCGGCTTGATGTTACTGAAATCAATAAGTAATTCTTTGCCTTTTGCTAAGACTTGCCCCTTAGTACTGCGAACAACACGTGCTTTTGACGCCGTAGACGGGCTGTCGTTTGAGGCTGTTATGCGATAGGAGTATTTATAGGGCTGATCCTTTTTCAGTCCGCCTTGCGGCTCCCAATAGGCAACTATGTTGTCGTTGGTTTCAGCATTAGAGGGAATTTCAAGCAACACCAGTTGGCCTTTGCCCCAATCATTGAGGGGTTCAATCCATGCAGAAGGTCGAAGTTGATAGTTTGCACTCAGATCTTGATAGTCTTCAAATTTACGATGGCGCTGGATAAGACCAAACCCCTTTATATCTTCATCGCCAAAAGCACTGATCTGCAGTTTGTTAGGATTATTTAATGGACGCCATAGGCGCTCGCCATTACCGCGATCGATTTGTAGGCCGTCGGAGTTATGTACTTGTGGGCGGTAATCGGGTTTATCTGAGTTATCGAGTCCGCCAAAGAGGAACATAGAGGTCAGCGGTGCAAGACCAACATGTTGGATATCTTTGCGTGGGAATAAGGTTACATCCACTTCGACACGTGATGGTGCGCCGGGATAAATACCAAAACGATAGGCGCCAGTGACACTTTGACTATCTAGCAGAGCATGAACCACAATTGCCGTCTGATATTTAGATGGGCGCTCGACCCAGAAACGCTTAAACAGGGGATATTCTTCACCTTTTGGCTGAGCGACATCAATCGCTAAACCACGATTAGACAAGCCATAGGTTTGCCCTTTAGAGAGCACGCGAAAATAGCTCGCACCTTGAAACATGATGAATTCATCTTTTATTTCATCATCATTGATAGGGTAATGTAAACGCACACCCGCGTATTGGCCCACCTGAGTGATGAGTTTTTCAATGGTGTCGTTAGGGACATCGAACGAAGCTTCTGTTAGCTCAATTGGAATAGCTTTGCTGTTTTCGACCACGTCGATATCGACAAGGTTTTTATAGAGAAAGCCTGGAGCAAAAAGTTGTACCGAAAATTTGGTCGGTGTTCCGCCCCAAATCGCGGCATTTTCTTGGTAATTGATTTTGCCATAGGTTGCGAAATCGAGATCAACCAGTTCTTTAGGTGCTTTTTTCGCTTCTTTAAATGGCTTTTGCGACAGTTGTTGAGCGAGTTCAATAACTGTGTCTTGGGAGAATTTTTTAGATTTCTTCTCTGGTGCTGGCGTTGGTGTTGTCTCTGCCGCTGCGGCATTGACGTTGTTTATGCCGACGACATAGACGATGGCGGTCAAGATGACAAAAGGTAGTTTTTTGAGTAATGCCGGATAACCGGTAGGGTAATTCATCATAAGATTCATTCGCAAAATGGAAACTCCTTACTAAAATGACGCTGATTCATAGGCACAATGTATGCTTCAGTCTATCTAATCCCTAAATATTAATAACTTGTCTGCTATAAAATCCTCAGTCGTGGGATTCGAGTAGCTGAGGTGAGGGATAATTTTACCTGCGTAGCTGGAGATTTGTAACATAAATTATGCTTGGCGCTATTTTAGGTGCCGTTCTCAATACTTTGCGGTGTGATATTACGATAAGTAATCGCAATTGGTACTGCAGTAAAAACTGTCTTGGCTGAGCTAACACTGTTCTCATAGAATTCAGTGGCGTTTTTACACAAAATTGGTGCAGTTGAATCGAGAATGTTAATTAAAAACTTACAATATCAAATAGTTAATCTTAATTATTGCTAATGAGTGATTTAGGCTCACGGTGTTAACTGTGAGCCCATTTAGATATGCTAACGTGGATATTATGACTTGAGTAAGTGCGATAGGTCACTGCCCACAGGGATTGGGATCTCTTGTTGCTCACCACAGAATAAATACGCAGGTTTGTCACCTAAGAGTGATAGTGTGTCTCCTTGTCGCCACAAAGCTGAGCCTTCAACTATGCCGATCACTGGGGTTAATGGGTCGACTTTAGTGAATTCTAATAATCGCTGGGCACGGGTTTCACCATTGTGGCCCGGTGCTTGGTAATTGGAATAGTGTGGATTGAGCTGGAACGGCACTAAGTTTAATGCGTTGAACGAAGGCGGTTCGATGATCGGCATATCATTAGTGGTGCGAATACTCAGTCCCGATACGTTTGAACCCGCACTCCAGCCGATATAAGGTTTACCAAGGGCGACTTGCTCACGAATAAGCGCGACCAGATCATAATGATATAGTTGGTGTAACAGGTGAAAGGTATTACCCCCACCGATTAAAATTCCATCGGCATCTTTTATTGCTTGTTTAGGGTCTGGATGCTGATGAATACCACTGATATCGAGTTCAAGCTCAGCTAGCCCAGTCACGACAGATGCTAAATAAGTGTCATAACTCATGCTAACCCCTGCATAGGGGATAAAAATCCATTTTTGTGCGTTGGCGGTGAGCGGTTTAATAAAAGGGAGCGCGTGGGCAAGATAAGGCGTATCACCGACACGAGAGCTGCTCAGTAGTAGGGCGTTGATTGTCATTTTGTATCCTGAAATCTCGGAGTGTATTGGTATGTTAACAAAGATTAATTCCGATAAACATAGAGAGTTAAAGCAGAATTGCGCCATAGCACGGCTAGCGGTGGTGTTTTTCAAGATAGTGATCCCCACCAAGATGGAGCGTTCTGGGCATTCTACTTCTGTGTGGCATCAATGCAAAAGTCAGAGATTGATGCGCCTTGAATTAAAGCTCTCAGAACGCGATGAAACTCGTATCTTGAGGTTGCTTGGGCATAAGTTTAAGTTTCGATTAATATACTGTCCCTAGACTCTCGGCCATGAAAGGCAGTGTCTATATACGAGAAAAATAACCTATTTTAAAAACTCTTTTCTTTTACCACTTGAATTTCGATGATTTGGACATATTATGTCTTTGAACAAAGTTAAATGGCCTATTCTTGCCCTAAAGGAGCTGAAATGAAGCGTATATTTCTATTGATTGCGACTAACCTAGCTGTGTTGCTAGTAGCCTCAATTGTGATGTCTATTCTAGGCGTGAACACGTCTACTATGGGTGGACTGCTGGTGTTCGCTGCCATTTTTGGATTCGGTGGGGCCTTTATCAGCTTAGCCATTTCAAAATGGATGGCGAAAAAGACCATGGGTTGTGAAGTCATCACTACCCCACGTGACAGTACCGAACGTTGGTTAGTGGAGACGGTTGCCCGTCAAGCTAAGCAAGCTGGGATTAAAATGCCAGAAGTGGCGATTTATCAATCACCAGACATGAATGCGTTCGCTACTGGTCCAAGTAAAGATAATTCATTAGTGGCTGTCAGTACGGGTCTATTATATGGTATGAGCCAAGATGAAATTGAAGGCGTATTAGCCCACGAAGTGAGCCACGTTGCTAACGGTGACATGGTGACCTTGACACTGATCCAAGGTGTGGTTAACACGTTCGTGATCTTCGCGGCCCGTGTGGTTGCTGGTATTATCAACAACTTCGTGTCGAGTAATGATGAAGAAGGCGAAGGTTTAGGTATGTTCGCGTACATGGCCGTTGTTTTCGTACTGGATATGTTATTCGGTATCTTGGCTTCAATTATCGTCGCTTACTTCTCACGTATTCGTGAGTACAAAGCCGATGAAGGTGCAGCACGTTTAGCGGGTAAAGGTAAGATGATTGCTGCGCTTGAGCGTTTACGCCAAGGCCCTGAAAGTACGGCAATGCCTGCACAAATGTCAGCCTTCGGTATTAACGGCAAACGTTCAATGGCAGAAATGATGATGAGTCATCCTCCATTAGAGAAACGTATTGCTGCGTTAAGAGCAAGCTAATAGATAGTGAGTTAGATTTTAAGTTTTAAGACTCACAATTTCGGGCTCAAACTTTGGTTTGAGCCCGATTTTTTATGCCTGCCATTTAACTCACATTTGATGAAGCAAAAAGACGCCGCTATGAGAATCATCACACCGCGTTAAATACCATCGCAGGTAAATCGCTGTAGATTCATGCGGGTTGTGCGTTCTGTCTTGATGCAACAAATCATACCTGCAGCAAATTATGCTGCGCTGTTGCTGCAAGGGCGCGATAGACCAGTGTCGTTTGTTTTGCTTTGATATTCCAATGCTGCCAAAACAGCGGCACGCGCATGCGCCGTTCAGGGGTGATCTCAATCAGTATCCCTTTATCGATTAATGGTTTAGCTTGTAAATGCCCAACGAGTCCATAACCTAAACTCAAGTTAATCGCTTCTAAAAAGCTCTCGGAAGAGGGGATCGTATGTTGCCACCATTGCCCTGGCGTCATATTGAAATACTGGGCGAGAAACTTCTCGTGAAGCTTATCTTTGGTGGAGAACACCACTGCTGGCGCCTTTGCTAACTGAGCTTGGTTGATGGTGTTGAATGACGAGGTGTTACTAAATGATGGAGTGTCGCTCAGATCGCTAAAATAGCGCGCGGCAAATTCGGGCGTGGCTACACACCAATATTCCATCGTGCCTAAAAACTCACTGCTGCAACCCGCCATCGGCACTTCGGTTGTGGTGACACATCCGACCGCTTCACCATTTTTCAATAGATGATGGGTGTAAGACTCATCATCGACAATTAATTCCAATAACCAAGCGTGGCGACTGAACATGCCTGCTAGCGCAGGTAAAAACCACGTGGCCAAACTGTCGGCATTCACAGCGATGCGCACTGTGGTTGGATGGTTGGGATCGTCGGCGTCCATCTCGGCTCTTAATTCACTCTCTAGTAATTGTACCTGTGAATAGTGGCGCAACAGGCGCTTACCTGTGGGCGTTGCGACCACAGGATTGGAGCGAATAAGCAGTGACTGACCGACTTTTTCTTCAAGTTGTCGAATGCGCTGTGATACCGCCGACTGGGTGATGTGCAGCACTTTGGCGGCGCGGTCGAAGCCGCCTTCCGAGACCACAACGGCGAGCGCTTTGAGATTCGCGTATTCCAGCATAGTCATCCTCAAATGAGTGTGTTTGGACGGTTATTAATTTTACTTATGATACATAAAAAACATTAGTTATATTAATTTTGTTGTTTTGACTATGCTAGCGCCTTCTTTGAACATGAGAGGTGGTTATGCAAGCGGCATTTATACAGGGTATGGGGATTGGTGGGAGTTTGATTATTGCTGTGGGCGCACAAAATGCCTTTGTGCTCAAGCAAGGCATCAAGCGCTCATACCCGTTACCGATTGCCTTGCTCTGCTCAATCATTGATGCGCTGATGATCACTGCGGGTGTAGCGGGGCTAGGACATATTATTGAGTCGTTTCCCACTATTAAGCATGTGGCGAGTTTCGGTGGCGCCGCGTTTCTACTCTGGTATGGTGCGAATGCACTAAAGGCGTCGTTTGTGGCTAAGGGTATTGAGATGGATCAAGCCGATAATGCGGACACATTTAAGAAAGCCGTACTGACGACGCTTGGGATCAGTTTACTTAATCCGCATTTGTATCTTGATACTGTGGTGTTACTCGGCAGCATTAGCACTCAATTTGATGATTTCGATCGGCCTTGGTTTGGCGCGGGTGCCGTACTGGCATCATTTATTTGGTTTTTTGGCTTAAGTTTTGGTGCGCGTTTGTTAGCGCCCATTTTTACTCGCCCAGCGGCATGGCGTTACCTTGACCGTTTTATTTGGTTAACCATGTGGAGCATTGCCGCTGCGATTATTTGGCCCTATGTGGCAGGATAACCGGTGTTGGGATGCCATAGAATACGGGCATAGCTGAATACTTTTGCGGTTTTTTTGCTCGGTTAGAACGTATCTTGTGATATGAAAGTGAAAATTTTTCATGAAAAAGGTCCTGATTTCAGGACCTTTTCGTTATCGATTGCCGATTATTTATTCAGGCTACCAAGATCAACTGACAACGTTTACACTTTTGTGCCGATTAAAGCAGCAGCTTGAAGCCTTGTATTCGTCGTCATATTAGTCATTAACCCGCGATTTGCGCGAGTACGACTTCATGGTGATCTTTGGTTTTAAACTTATCGAATACGTGGGCGATGGTGCCGTCGGTATTGATAAGGAAGCTTAATCTGTGGATGCCATCATAGGTTTTTCCCATGAATTTCTTTTCACCCCAGACCCCAAAAGCGTCGGCGACACTGTGGTCTTCATCGCTCAGCAAAGTGAAGTTGAGTGCTTGTTTCTCTGCAAATTTAGCCAGTTTAGCCACAGGATCTGGGCTAATGCCAAATACAGTGACATTATGACTATCGAGCTCGGCTTTACTGTCACGTAGACCGCAGGCTTGAACTGTGCAACCCGGCGTTGATGCTTTCGGGTAAAAATACACTAAAACAGGGCCTTGCTTAAGGCTGTCAGCCAGCGATACTGAGTTGCCATGTTGATCTTGCAGTGTAAAGTGAGGCGCTTTTGCCCCAGCCGTTAAGGTATTCATCTATTATCCTCTGTCCTCTAAGATGGCAGTGCCTTCCATACGACGAATAGTACAATCTAAGGTCATATCTTGGGCGAGCTGATAGATACTCTGTTCGAGCTTTTCTAGTTCAACTTTTTCAGGAATATTAATGGTTAGCGACACATTTTGCGTTTGTTCACCACCGGGGAGTTCCTCAGAAAATGAACGTACTGCGGCAAGATCTAATGACCTGTCAGCAAGGAACTGGGTAATACGTTTAATGGTGCCGCGTTGGTCTTTACCCGTAAAGCGTACTTCGAGGCGAGAAAGGTAGTTTTGTGGTGTGTGTTTAGAGGTGCGTTTCATCACCGTCAGCAGTTCTAACTCAACGCTGAGACTGGGGAACATACTTTCAATTTTCGTTATTGATGCCCACGAGCCAGACAACATCATAATCAGGGTAAATTCGTTACCAAATAATGCCATACGGCTGTCGACGATATCGCAGTCACAGTCACTGGCAAGTCGAGCTAGTTTACTTACAAGTCCAGGACGGTCGAGACCCATCGCTGTTACGACCAGGAAATTGGTCATGAATTTTCCTCACTTTTTCGATATCATAGAGCGAAAACTCAGGGTTAAAGCTGAGTTTTTGTGCGGGATGTAATGCTACCATAACTAATTCAATTTGAGAGCCCCGTTAATGCTTGTCATTAGTGGTTGGCATCAGTACCATAGCGAATCCTGAAATCTTGGGGAAAGTCAGATGATAAACGGAAGCATCGTAGCCTTAATCACGCCAATGAACAGTGATGGCTCAGTAGATTTTGCAAGTCTTGAAAGGTTAGTCGAATTCCATATTGACCAAGGCACAGATGCCATTGTGGCCGTTGGTACTACTGGCGAGTCAGCGACTCTGCCTATGCCTGAGCATGTAGCGGTCGTTTCACAAACCGTTAAATTTGCTGCGGGACGTGTTCCTGTCATTGGTGGCAATGGCGCCAATGCCACATCTGAAGCCGTTGAGCTCACCAAGTCCTTATCTAAGGTGGGTGTTGCTGCTATGCTTGGCGTAACGCCATATTATAATAAGCCAACGCCTAAGGGATTGATTGCGCATTATAAAGCCGTGGCCGCTAGCACAGATATTCCACAAATTCTTTATAATGTTCCAGGCCGTACAGCCGTTGATATGCTGCCAGAAACTGTTGCCGAGCTTGTTAGCGTAAGCAACATTATTGGTGTAAAAGAGGCGACAGGTGACTTATCCCGTGTAAAACGTCTGCGCGAACTGTGCGGCGACGATTTCCTCTTGTATAGCGGTGATGATGCCACTGCCAGAGAGTTTTTACTCTTAGGTGGAAATGGCGTAATTTCTGTTGCTAACAACATAGTACCAAAGGCTTTTAAAGCTATGTGTGATGCGGCGCTCGCGGGCCATGCCGAGCTGGCTCAGAGCATCGATACCCCGCTGCGCGGTTTGTATAGCACACTGTTTTGTGAAGCCAACCCTATCCCAGTAAAATGGGCTGCCCATCGTATGGGTTTGATTGAATGTGGCCATATTCGTTTACCTTTGACTGAACTTTCTGAGCAATGTCATGGTCTGTTGATAGAAGCAATGACTCGTGCCCAGATAGAGGTTAAATAATTAATGTTAAAGAAAGTCACTCCACTGATCTTAGTTGCTGCTGTTGCAGCCTGTAGTTCGCCACTTGATCGCCGTCAAGCGAACGGTAACGACGACTATGTTCAGGCCGAGCAAGCGCCTTTGCTTAAGATCCCCGCGGGATTAAAAACGCCACCCTACAATAAAGAATTCGATGTACCAGCACTGGGTTCTAAAGTGAATGCTTCGCTGTATGGCAAAAACTTAGATATCCGTCCGCCACTGCAAGTACTGCCAATGGCGGAAGGTACTCATGTGGAAGAGGGCAGTGACAACATTAAAATCGTAGTTGAATCCATAGACAATGCTGTGGATTTGAAACAAGAAATCTTCACAAACTTAGATGGTTTCTTTGCTCAAAAAGGTATTGCTGTTCGTAGCCGTGATTTTGACAAAGGCAACGTAGAAACCGATTGGATTGAAAGTCGTGAAGTGATTGAATCGAGCATGTGGGGTGCGGATAAAGTTTATCTGTTGCGCCAACGCTATCGTTTTGATGTGGAAACACGTCCACATGGTCGCACTGCCAATATCGTTATTCACTTAGTTGAACACGAAGAGTTCTACGACGATAAAGCGCAACAAGTTTTATTAAGCGGTGAAGATAAGCAAAGATACACTATTGATATGCTGAACAGCGCCATTGCGTATATCAGCGTTAAGCGCGACCAAGCGATCCAATCGAATCGTTTGAAGCAAACCTTAGGTATTAATGTAGATCTCGTGACGCCTGAAGAAGGTAAAGCTTACTGGTCTGCTAAAGCCTCTTACAAGCAAGTATGGGATCGTCTACGCATAGTGCTACCTGAAATGGGCTTTGAAATTGCCGATATGGATAGTGCTAAAGGATTGTACTTTATCAAGTTTGACGATAACTCTGGTTTCTGGAGTTCATTGTGGGGCGAAGATAAGTTAGCACTGAAAGAAGGTAGCTACCGTTTACTGCTTGAAGATGGTGATACTCCAGAAGAAACGAAAATCTTCCTTCGCGATAACGAAGATCAGCCATTAAGCGATGAAGTAGTTAGCAATGTGTACCAGTCACTGTCAAACCTGATGAAAGAAGAACGTCAAATACGTTAATTTCAGCAGTTGACTAGAAAAGGGCGAATTATCGCCCTTTTTTATTGGCTGCAATTTGAGTTTTAAGCAGGGGATTGTCGATTATCTAGGCGATCTGTGTTGCAGAATTAAATTATCTATATACCAATCTTTTTCAAATGGTTTTAGTGATAAATGTTGATTTAGTGGTGATAAGTAAAATTAATCACTTAAAAACCTTGTTATCGTACTGCATTCTGGCAACTCAACCATTGATATCGCCAAAGACACTTAATCATACATATTTTGCGCTATCAGCGTAATTTGTAAGAAAAAGTAAAACGTATTGATGCGATGATGTGAGTGAGTAAACTAGCCGTCATTAATGCGAGTCATTCCTTGGAAGCCCGATGAAAAAAATTATTCTAATAATCGCCATATTGGCCGCGGCATGGTTTGGATACCAAGCCATGCAACCGCAAGAGATTGCTGCAGCCCAGATTAAACTCATACCTAATGTTGTGATTGCCACTGCCGCTATGGCGCCCATTCGCGATGAAGTTGAAGCTATTGGTAGCAATAAAGCCACAGAATCTGTAACGATAACGCCTAAAGTTACCGACATGGTGATAGCGCTTAAATTTGACGACGGCGATATCGTTAAAAAGGGCGAGTTATTAGTCCAACTGCAAAATGCTGAGCAGATCGCTAAGGTTAAAGCCGCGCAAGTCAAAGTCAGTGATAATCAACGTGAATTAGCTCGGATCAGTTCGTTGGTGACTAGCCGCACTGTGGCCGAGTTAGAACGCGACAGATTACAAACCCTTATTGATACCACCCGTGCCGAGCTCGAACAGGCACAATCATCACTCAATGATCGCAGTATTCTGGCGCCTTTTAATGGCCGTTTAGGTTTACGTCAAATCAGTGTGGGCAGCTTAGTGTCGCCCGGCACTGTGATTACGACATTGGATGATATTTCTACCATTAAGCTCGATTTTTCAGTGCCAGAGCGCTTTATTCAAGATTTAGAGCCAGGTAAAAAGGTGGAAGCCAAAGCGGTCGCTTTCCCTGATGTGACTTTCAAAGGTGTGGTGACATCGATTGATAGCCGCGTGAATCCAACCACGCGCACAGTGATCGTTCGCGCCGAAATCCCAAATCCTGAGCTGCGTTTATTACCGGGCATGTTGATGAAGGTTAAACTCATCAAGCGTAGCCGCGAGGCCTTGATGTTACCTGAATCTGCCATTATCCCGATCCAAAACAGCCATTATGTTTATAGCGTCAATGCTGACAAGGTGATTGAACGTAAACAAGTCACTATTGGTATTCGCACCCGTGGCTGGGTGGAGATCTTAGACGGTTTAGCCTTGGGCGAAAACGTGGTGATCCGCGGCTTACTGAAAGTTCATCCTGGGGATAAAGTGCAAACGGAGTTCGCGGAAAAGTTTAGTTATCTTGCCGATACGAACGCGGAGCCAAGTGTATGATCCTTACTGATCTCTCGGTCAAACGTCCCGTATTTGCCTCAGTGATCAGCTTGCTGCTGGTCGCTTTCGGGCTTGTCTCCTTTGATAAATTACCCCTGCGCGAATACCCAAACATAGATCCGCCAGTGGTATCTATCGACACGAATTACCGCGGTGCCAGTGCTGCCGTGGTGGAAAGCCGCATTACCCAATTGATTGAAGACAGGATCAGTGGCGTCGAAGGCATTCGTCACGTGAGTTCATCGAGCAGTGATGGCCGCTCATCGGTTACCTTAGAGTTTGATATTAGTCGTAATATTGAAGATGCAGCTAACGATGTGCGCGACAGGATATCAGGTTTACTCGACAATTTACCCGATGAAGCTGATCCCCCAGAAGTACAAAAGGCCAATGGCAGTGATGAAGTGATCATGTGGCTCAATCTCGTGTCGGATCAAATGACGACCCTAGAATTGACCGATTACACCAACCGTTATTTGTCGGACCGCTTTTCGGTGGTCGATGGTGTGGCGCGGATGCGTATTGGTGGCGGTAAGGTTTACGCCATGCGCGTTTGGCTTGACAGACAAGCCTTGGCCTCTCGCAGTTTAACGGTTGCCGATGTTGAGGCCGCGCTCAGAGCTGAGAACGTCGAGTTACCTGCAGGTTCGATAGAGTCGAAGGAGCGGCACTTTACAGTGCGACTGGAGCGGGGTTATCGCACTGCCGAAGATTTCGCAAACTTAGTGATCACCCAAGGGGAAGACGGTTATTTAGTCAAACTGAGCGATGTCGCGCGGGTGGAAATTGGCTCTGATGAAGAGCGGATTATGTTCCGTGGCAACAAAGAGGCAATGATAGGTTTAGGCGTGTCTAAACAGTCAACCGCCAATACGTTAGAAGTGGCGCGCGCAGTGAACGCGCTGGTTGACAAAATCAACCCGACCTTGCCAGCGGGCATGTCGATTAAACGCAGCTACGATAGCTCAGTGTTTATCGAAGCCTCGATTAAAGAAGTGTATCAAACCCTGTTCACAGCGATGATTTTAGTGATTATCGTGATTTATCTGTTCCTTGGCAGCGTGCGCGCTATGTTGATCCCCGCGATCACTGTGCCTGTGTCTCTGCTCGGCACCTTTATTGTGCTGTATGCGCTAGGTTATACCATTAACCTCTTGACCTTATTGGCGATGATCCTCGCCATCGGTATGGTGGTGGATGATGCGATTGTGATGCTGGAAAACATCCATAGACGTATCGAAGAAGGAGATTCCCCACTCAAAGCTGCTTTTCTCGGTGCGCGTGAAGTGGCTTTTGCTGTTATCGCGACTACACTCGTGTTGGTCGCGGTCTTTATGCCAATCACTTTCCTTGAGGGTGACTTAGGTAAACTCTTTAAAGAGTTTGCCGTGACCATGAGTGCGGCCGTGCTGTTCTCTAGCCTAGTGGCGCTTACACTCACGCCCATGATGTGTTCTAAGTTGCTTAAGCCGAGCTCGCAGGATTCTTGGTTGGTGCGTAAGGTCGATGGCATAATGACAAAAGTGTCAAATCGGTATCAATTGTCCTTAAAATCCGCCATGGCCCACCCTATATTGGTGTCGATTCTGGTGTTAGTCGCATTAGGTTCTAGTGTCTATTTAGTCCAAAAAGTACCGCAAGAATTTGCGCCACAGGAAGACCGTGGTTCGTTATTCTTGATGGTCAACGGGCCACAGGGCGCGAGTTACGAATACATAGAATCCTATATGAATGAAGTGGAAAACCGCTTGATGCCATTGGTCGAAACGGGTGATATCAAACGTCTGCTCATTCGTGCCCCCCGTGGTTTTGGCCGCGCGGCGGATTTCTCTAACGGTATGGCAATCATAGTACTGGAAGACTGGGGCAAACGTCGTCCAGTAAAGGAAGTTATCGTCGACATTAATAAACGTCTTGCCAATCTCGCCGGAGTGCAAGCGTTCCCTGTAATGCGCCAAGCCTTTGGTCGCGGTGTAGGTAAACCTGTGCAATTTGTGATTGGTGGACCTAGCTACGAAGAGCTTGCCCGCTGGCGCGATATCATGATGCAAAAGGCGGCCCAGAATCCCAAATTATTAGGATTAGATCACGATTATAAAGAGACTAAGCCTCAACTTCGTGTCGTCATCGACAGAGACAGAGCCGCGAGCCTTGGGGTGTCGATTTCAAACATTGGCCGTACGTTGGAATCCATGCTGGGCTCACGCTTAGTGACGACGTTTATGCGTGACGGTGAAGAATACGATGTGATCGTTGAAGGCGAGCGCGATAATCAAAATACTGCGGCAGATCTGCAAAATATCTATGTTCGTTCCGAGCGCAGTCAGGAGCTTATTCCGCTGTCTAACTTAGTGACTGTGGAGGAGTTTGCCGACGCCAGTTCACTGAACCGTTACAACCGTATGCGCGCGATCACCATAGAAGCCAGTTTAGAAGATGGCTATAGTCTGGGTGAAGCCCTTGATTATATGAATCAATTGGCGCGTACCCATTTGCCAGCGGAAGCGGTGATTAGCTACAAGGGCCAATCCCTCGATTATCAAGAGTCGGGTAGCTCTATGTACTTCGTATTCATCCTCGCACTGGGGATTGTATTCCTCGTGCTCGCGGCGCAGTTTGAGAGTTATATCCACCCTGTGGTGATCATGCTTACTGTGCCGCTGGCTACCGTCGGTGCATTAATTGGTTTGTGGCTTACGGGGCAGAGTCTTAATATTTACAGTCAGATAGGCATTATTATGCTGGTCGGGTTAGCCGCGAAAAATGGCATCTTGATTGTCGAGTTTGCTAACCAATTGCGGGATAAAGGCGTTGATTTTGATAAGGCCATTATCCAAGCGTCAGCGCAGCGGTTACGACCTATCTTAATGACAGGGATCACCACTGCTGCTGGTGCCGTGCCATTGGTATTGGCGGTAGGCGCGGGTGCTGAAACTCGTTTTGTGATTGGTGTGGTTGTGCTATCGGGGATTTTACTGGCAACCCTATTCACTATCTTCGTGATCCCAGCCGCTTATGGACTCTTTGCCCGCAACAGCGGATCGCCCGAAGCCATCGCCCAACAGTTAGAAAAAGAATTAGCCCAAGACTAACGCCTCGTGCGGGCTGATGTTGAAAGCACACGAAAGTCCACATATATAGGCGCTTGGTATTCATCAAGCGCCTTATTTTTCGCCATTCGAACCTCGTTTTAGCCCTTGCCCTTGAAAAGCAAATTTGGAGCCCCATTTAGTAAACACTAAGCGTTACTTTTACCAAATTGCGTAACAAATAAAGGAAAATTTCATGTCACAACAAGAAACTCATGGTTTTCAAACAGAAGTCAAACAGCTGTTGCATTTGATGATCCATTCTTTGTATTCCAACAAAGAAATTTTCTTGCGTGAACTGGTCTCCAACGCTGCGGATGCGGCGGACAAGCTGCGTTATCTGGCGTTGACCAATGACGCACTCTATGAAGGCGACGGTGAACTGCGAGTCCGTATCAGTGCCGATAAAGAAAAAGGCACTGTGACCATCGAAGATAACGGCGTGGGTATGACCCGCGACGGCGTGATTGAGCATTTAGGCACAATCGCAAAATCAGGCACCGCTGATTTCTTTAAGAATCTATCGGGCGAATCCTCAAAGGATTCACAGTTAATCGGCCAATTTGGTGTCGGTTTCTATTCGGCTTTTATTGTGGCGAAAAAAGTCACCGTTCGCACTCGCGCTGCCGGTCATAAGGCCGATGAAGCCGTATTGTGGGAATCTGAAGGCGAGGGTAACTTCACCGTTGATACCATCACTAAGGCGAGCCGTGGTACTGAAATCACGCTGCACCTACGTGACGAAGAAAAAGAATTTGCCGATGATTGGCGCCTGCGTTCGATCATCACTAAATACTCAGATCATATCTCTGTGCCAGTCGAAATGTGGCAAGAAGGCTCGCCAGAGCGTGATGGTCCTGATGGCGAAAAAATTCCTGCGACCGAAGGTCAATGGAAAGTCATGAACAAAGCCACGGCTTTGTGGATGCGCAATAAAGCTGACATCAGTGACGAAGAGTATCAAGAGTTTTATAAACACATTTCCCACGATTACACCGACGCACTACTGTGGAGTCATAATCGGGTAGAAGGTAAGCAAGAATACACTAACCTATTGTATATTCCTGCAAAAGCGCCTTGGGATATGTGGAATCGCGACCGTAAACACGGCCTAAAACTGTTTGTGCAACGTGTGTTCATCATGGATGACGCCGAGCAATTTATGCCATCTTATCTGCGCTTCGTGCAGGGCTTAATTGACTCAAACGATCTGCCGCTGAACGTATCCCGCGAAATTCTGCAAGATAACCACGTGACCAAAGCGATGCGTACTGGTATCACCAAACGTGTGCTTGGCATGCTGGAAAAACTGGCGAAAGACGATGCGGAAAAATATCAACAGTTCTGGGCTGAATTTGGTCAAGTGCTGAAAGAAGGGCCTGCGGAAGATTTCGCCAACCGTGAGCGTATCGCGGGCTTATTACGTTTTGCCTCGACCCACACGGGCAGTGCTGCGCCGACTGTGTCACTTGATGACTACATCAGCCGCATGAAAGAAGGCCAAACTAAGATTTATTACATTGTTGCCGACAGCCATGAAGCCGCCGCTAACAGCCCACATTTAGAGTTGCTACGTAAGAAAGGCATTGAAGTCTTACTGATGTCAGAGCGTATCGACGAGTGGCTAATCAACCACTTAACTGAGTACAAAGAGAAACAATTGCACTCAGTGACCCGTGGTGATTTAGAACTTGGCGAGTTGGAAGATGCATCTGAAAAAGAAGCGCAAGAAAAGCTTGAGCAAGAATCGGTAGCTTTAGTTGAACGCATTAAAACGGCATTAGGCTCAACCGTTGCGGATGTGAAAGTCACGTCACGCTTAACCGACACTCCTGCCTGTGTGGTGGCGGGTGAAGGCGAAATGTCGACTCAGATGATCAAGCTGATGCAAGCTGCGGGTCAACCTGTGCCAGAAGTGAAGCCGACATTTGAGATCAACCCAGCGCACCCATTAGTATCGCGCTTAAATGATCTTCAAGATGAAGCCGTCTTCGCGGATTGGTCAAATCTGCTGCTGCAACAGGCGCAATTATCTGAAAAAGGTAGCCTTGCGGACCCATCGGCCTTTATCAAGCTGATGAACCAAATGTTACTGGCTAACATGAAGTAAATGACTATCGGGGCCCTTCTTTGAACGGCCCCGATATTGTTTCTAGTGCAGGAAGAGTGGTTTGCGCCTAGCCTGTCACTCAATCCGTTAGCGGTAAGACTCGATTTTAAGACTCGGTTCTAACGCTTAGTTTTAAAAGAATAAGGCCTCCCATGATAGAGGCCTTAAATGTTAAGGGAATACTATGGATAATATCCTCAGTCTGACTAAAGACAATATTCAGCAAGTGGTTGACGCCTCGATGCAACAGATCGTGGTGTTAGCATTTTGGGCACAGCCGCAGGAACAAAGTGTGGCTATGCTGCACACCTTAGAGAAAATTGCCGCGCAAAATGCGGGTCGATTCGTGCTCGCAAAAGTTGACTGTGAAGCCGAATTAGAAATTGCCAATTACTTTCGGATTCAAAGTCTACCGACCACGTTAGTATTGGATAAAGGTCAGCCTGTCGATGGTTTTGCGGGGGTGCAAGATGCGGCGCAAGTCACGGCTATGCTGGATAAATATTTACCGCCTATGTGGCAGTTACAGTTAGCACAGGCCAAAGCATTACTCGCCCTGAGTCAAGTTAGCGCAGAGGATCTTGCCACTGCCGCCGTGTTGCTTAAAGACGCGCATGCGGGGTCAAATCAAGCGGGTGAGGTGAGTCTAGTGCTTGCCGATGTGTATCTGATGCAGGGCGAATTAGTGTTAGCACAAGCCATGCTTGAGAAGGTAGGGCTTGCTGACCAAGATGGTTACTACCAGAGTTTAAAAGCTAAGCTCGTACTTGCCTTAGATGCGGCGGATACCCCTGAAATTCGCGATTTGCAGCAAAAGTTTGAGCAAAATCCAACAGATTTAGTGTTATTACTCGAGCTGAGTAAGGCATTGCATGCTGCCCACCGCGATGATGAAGCATTAGAACTGTTATTCGGTGTGCTAAGTAAAGATTTAGGTGCTGAAAATGGCACAGTAAAACAAGTATTTATGGAAGTATTAACGGCACTTGGCCAAGGTAATCCCATAGCCAATCAATACCGCCGTAAGCTCTATACTTTGCTCTATTAATGAAAAAAATCGCTTAGTAACCGCAGTTTATTTGCGGTTTCTGAGGCTAAAGTCGAAGCTAAAACCCTTCTCAATGGCGGCCAGATGTGCGAAGATCGCCGCCCTAAGAAGAATATCAATGCGAAAAGAGGACTCTTGAGATGCGCATTATCCTATTGGGCGCCCCAGGTGCCGGTAAAGGTACCCAGGCCCAGTTCATTATGGAACAGTATGGTATCCCACAAATTTCCACTGGTGATATGTTACGTGCCGCGGTAAAAGCGGGTACTCCACTGGGTTTGGAAGCGAAAAAAGTGATGGATGCTGGCCAACTGGTTTCTGATGATCTGATCATCGGTCTGGTTAAAGAGCGTATCGCACAGGAAGACTGTGTTAAAGGTTTCTTGTTAGACGGTTTCCCACGTACCATCCCACAGGCGGATGCGATGGCAGCAAACGGTATTAGCATTGATCACGTGATTGAAATCGACGTGCCAGACGAAGAAATCGTTAAGCGCATGAGCGGTCGCCGTGTTCACCCAGGTTCTGGCCGTGTTTACCATGTGGTTTTTAATCCACCTAAAGTGGAAGGTAAAGACGACGTGACGGGCGAAGATTTAGCTATTCGTCCAGATGATGAAGAAAGCACAGTGCGTAAACGCCTCGCGATTTATCACGAGCAAACTAAGCCGCTGGTTGAATACTACGGTAAAGTGGCTGCCGCTGGCCAAACTCAATATAACAAGTTTGACGGTACTCAATCGGTTGCGGCCGTGAGTGAGCAGTTAGCTAGGGTATTGAAATAACCGAATAAAGGTTAATTTACGAGAACAAGTTCTCATATTAAGAAAAAGCCTGCCGATGCAGGCTTTTTTTATGGGTATCGCAATGTTAGCCTCCAAGTGAACTTCATTAACCATGAGCCTAACGTTGAATCCTTCCCCTGCTTTTGGTGTGTTATTGGTTAACCTCGGCACGCCTGATCAACCTAGTCCTAAGGCCGTTAAACGCTTTTTAAGGCAGTTTTTAAGTGATCCGCGTGTCGTCGATTTATCGCCGTGGATTTGGCAACCGCTGCTGAACGGCATTATCCTCAACACCCGTCCGACGAAAGTCGCCAAACTTTACCAAAGCGTGTGGACGCAGGAAGGCTCGCCCTTGATGGTGATAAGTGAGCGCCAAGCACAAAAACTGGCGGTGGACTTAAGCGCAACCTTTAACCAGAGCATTCCGGTTGAACTGGGTATGAGTTACGGCAATCCCTCCATCGATGCGGGATTTAAACGCCTGAAAGATCAAGGAGCAGAGCGTATTATTGTGCTGCCTTTGTATCCCCAATATTCCTGCTCGACGGTGGCAAGTGTGTTCGATGCCGTTGCCCGTTATCTTAAAACCGTGCGTGACATGCCGCAGGTTCGCTTTAATAAAGACTATTTTGACCATAGCGCTTATATTGCTGCGCTGGCACACAGTGTGACGCGCCACTGGAAAACCCATGGGCAGGCCGACAAGTTGCTCTTGTCATTTCATGGTATTCCACTGCGTTATGTGAAAGAGGGCGATCCATACCGCGAGCAGTGTTTTGTCACGGCTAAACTGTTGGCGCAAAAACTTGAGCTGAGCGAGTCGCAATGGCAAGTGTGCTTCCAATCGCGCTTTGGCCGCGAAGAATGGTTAACGCCCTACGCCGATAAATTACTGTCCGAGTTACCTGCGCAAGGGATCAAAAGTGTCGATGTGATTTGCCCTGCGTTTGCGACCGATTGCCTCGAAACCTTAGAAGAAATCTCCATTGGTGCTAAGGAAACCTTTTTACATGCGGGTGGCAGCGACTATCGGTTTATCCCTTGTTTGAACGACGATGAGTTACACATTGAATTATTACGGCAATTAATCCAAGAACAAGCGGTATCTTGGGCCCATACCCAAGCCACCTGAAGATACGAGTTTCAGAGCGCCTAGGGTGATTCAATTCAAGGCGCATCAATGACAGAATGTCGGCCACCTTTTGAATTGATGCAACACGGAAGTGAAGTGCCCTAGGCGCTCCGTTCCGGCGGCAGATGTTAAACACGAGGTAACGCACTTTATGCCGTGTTGGTTATTCTTAACTTAGTCCACTAGGTCTGCAAATAGCCGCAATCGCCATGTATGGCGTGAATGCCATTTATGCAGGAGCAATAAATGGCCTTGTCTGAACCATTCCGTTAAATTCCCGCTGAATCCTGCATCTTCAGGTTGTTTGGGTATTGGAGCACTGGCTTCGAACTGATTTTGTGATAGAATCTGCGCCCTTCCGGCTAAGGGGTGGTTTTTTTGTCTCGCTAGCCTAGACTCAATATTTTTAGGATGCTGCTTGGCTTGACCGCCTCGGCAGACGCCAATTAGCATGGATGCCAGGAAAAGAGAGCCACTATGAAGTTTCCCGGTCAGCGTAAATCTAAACATTATTTTCCGGTTAAAACCCGAGATCCGCTGCTTGAACAGCTGACTCAACAGCCTCAGCCGTTTGCGACCTATATCAGCGGTATTGATCAAACCTTAGTGGATATCGAAGCGAAAGTGGAAGACGAATTGCTGAGCCGTTATGGCTTGCCCAAAGGCAATTCTACCTTGATCAATGATGAACAGGCCCACAGACTCTACACTGAGTTAAAAATTCATGGTTTGATTAGCGATGAATTTGCTGGTGGCACTATTGGTAACACAGTGCACAACTATTCTATTCTGGCCGATGACCGTTCAGTGCTGTTTGGGGTAATGAGTCAGAATATCGAAGTGGGCAGTTACGCCTACCGCTATTTATGTAATACCTCTTCTAAAGTCGACCTTAACTTTCTACAACCTGTAGATGGTCCTATCGGTCGCTGTTTTACCCTGATTTCTGAGTGCGGCGAGCGAACATTTGCGATCAGCAAAGGCGCTATGGATAAACTCACACCTGAATTTATCGATAAAGACGTGGTGCAGGGCAGTTCAGCCTTAGTGTTGACCGCGTATTTGATGCGCGCTAGCGATGGCGACCGTATTACCGATGCGGCCATGTGCGCTATCGAATATGCAAAAGCCGCCGAAGTTCCCGTGGTATTAACCTTAGGCACGCGTTTCTTGATTGAAGAAGATCCACAATGGTGGCAAAACTTCATCAAAGAACATGTCACCATTTTGGCGATGAATGAAGACGAAGGTGAAGCCTTAACGGGTTCACGGGATCCTCTGCTTGCCAGTGAAAAAGCCTTGGAATGGTGCGACATGGTATTAACCACAGCGGGTCCAATCGGGCTTTATACTGCGGGTTATACTGAAGATTCTGAAAAACGCGAAACGACTCACACGCTGTTGCCGGGTGCTATCCCTGAATTTAATCGTTATGAATTTTCCCGTCCAAAGCTTAAAAGTGACTGTGAAACACCAATCAAAGTCTTTGCCCACATTTCACCTTACATGGGCGGCCCTGAAAAAATCGGTAACACTAATGGCGCTGGCGATGGCGCATTATCGGCGTTATTGCACGATCTGGCGGCCAATACTTTCCACAAGACTAACGTGCCAGGCTCAAGTAAACATAAGCGTGATGGCCTATGTTATTCCTCGTTTTCTCAAGTGTGTAAGTATGCTAACCGCGTCGCCTATGAAGTCTTAGCTCAGCATAGCCCGCGTTTATCCCGCGGTTTACCTGAGCGCGAAGACAGCTTAGAAGAATCCTACTGGGAAAGATAAGTCGGTAGCTGTATTGGTATTAAGCTGACTGATTTACGCTAGGGCAATAACGGCAAACCGTTGTTGCCCTTATTTTTATGGTGTTTATCAATAATCAATTAACTAAGCATTAATTTTAACTACAGGCAGTTGCGAATAAATGTTAACGTTAGTTGGGTTCAGGTAGTCCAAATACAGCGATAATTTAAGGTGGAATTTTCGGTGAAAGCGCAAATCTTAAGAGAAATGAAGGTACTCACGGCTATAGAGCCTGAGTTCGAAGTGCAACGTCGTGTCGCGTTTATTAAAACCAAACTAAAAGAAGCGCGAAGCAAGGCATTGGTATTAGGGATCAGCGGTGGGGTGGATTCTTCTACTGCTGGGCGTTTGTGTCAGTTAGCGGTGGACAGTTTAAACCAAGAAAATAGCCAAGGCGGTTACCAGTTTATCGCTGTGCGATTACCCTATCAGATCCAAAAAGATGAGCATGAGGCGCAATTAGCCTGTCAGTTTATTCAGCCCTCTAAGTTGGTCACTGTGAATGTGCATCAAGGGGTTGATGGTGTGCATAGCGCTGCCGTTGCCGCGTTAGTCGAAGCTGGACTGCCTTTGCCCGATGTGGCGAAAGTGGATTTTGTGAAGGGTAACGTTAAAGCCCGTATGCGGATGATAGCGCAATACGAACTCGCCGGACTCGTAGGCGGGCTTGTGGTGGGGACAGATCACAGCGCCGAAAATATCACAGGTTTTTATACCAAGTGGGGCGATGGTGCCTGCGATTTAGCGCCATTATTTGGTCTTAACAAGCGCCAAGTTCGCCAACTCGCCGCGTATCTTGGTGCGCCAGAATCGTTAGTCTATAAAGCGCCGACCGCGGATTTAGAAGACAATAAACCTTTACTCGAAGATGAAGTCGCGCTTGGTCTAACCTATGCGCAAATCGATGATTTCCTTGAGGGTAAAGACGTTGGCAAGGCGGTTGAGGACAAGTTGATTGGTATTTATAAGGCGACACAGCATAAACGTCAGCCTATTCCAACCATTTACGACTAATCCTGAATCGTCCTTGAATATGCACTCGTTTGAACTCTGTTCACGAGTGCTTGTTTATGCCTTTGTTATTTGGTGACTAATGCTGTGGTGACAGCCGTTACCACAATCATAATGGAATTATTCACTGTGGTGGTGCTCAGGCGTTGCTAAGTGTTGGCGTGTCAGGGCGATCAGTTGGTTTGGGTATTGGCGATAATCCAAATAGGGCGTGAGTAAACAATGCTGTCTTGGCGAAGATGGCAGCTTAAGTGCGGTTATGGATTTATCTTGGGCAGTTAAATGCTGTGCATTGTAATCGTGCTCGGACATGGTGAGCCCTAAAGCATTTACGGCCACTTGCCCCGCAATGAGATGAATCTTAGCGTTTGCCATCAGCTCTATAGCGCCTATGCAGATCATTTCATTTTGCTTGAGTAACACTTGGTCACGATAGCTGCGCCAATCTTCTCCATCCGTGCTGATTTTTGCCATAATAGTGAAGATCTTACGCCAATGATTGCCATTTAACGCTATGAGAGCCCCGACAGCGTCTGGTTGAGTGTAATGCCAGCTCTCAGGTACCAGCGGCGCGGTAGGAAGATAGTAGACGAACCTAGCGTGTGGATTACCGATTATCATCGAGAGTGTATAAGTTTCGTTGGAATAAGACTATTTTCGATCCTAACCCGATTAAGGCCTATGCGGCTAATAAAATTGCGAGATGAGTAAATTGGGGTGACTAAATTGGAGTGATTAAATTGTACTGCTTAAGTGGTTTTTATCGCGGTAAAACGTTTGAAGGATGTTTTTATCTACCCGTATAATCTAGTTGCACATTTTATCTTCATGTAGGAACAGCGATGAAGGCTATCATCATAGGTTCGACAAAACACCTATTTTTAGCTGCAGTGTATGCGAGTACTGGCATAGTGGTGGCGTTACTCGCGACAGGGATCTATTTTCTTAATGCGCGCCCTGAGCTGTCACTTTGGCATACGGTTGAGCTAAAAAATGAGTTCCATTATAATACTAAACTCGCTAATTTTAATGAGTACTTAGCGTTAGAAGACCGCTTATTCGCCGAAGTTGAGCACAAAGTTGTACAGAAAATTCCTGCCTCTGAACTATCTCCCGTGAACCGCTATGTCAAAAATAGCTTATCTGATCCTGCCCATTGGCCACAAAACTGGAATCGCAGTTATGAATGGCCTGTGGCTAATGCCGAATTTGGAGTATTACTGCTCCACGGTATGTCGGATTCGCCCTATGCTCTATCCAATGTGGCAGTGCACTTTAAAGGTAAAGCTCATGTGCTCGGTTTAAGACTGCCAGGACATGGCACGATTCCAAGTGGATTGACTGAGCTTTATTGGCAAGATCTGGCCGCAGCGGTTAATTTAGCCACAGCGCATATGCGGCAAATTCTGAAAGATAAACCATTATTTGTGGTGGCTTTTTCGACGGGTGCCGCCGTCGCGCTGAACCATGAGTTAGAACGTATCAGCCATAATAAAACCCCAGATTATGATGGAATGATTTTTATCTCTCCCGCGATAGGGCTAGCGCCATCTGCGGCGGCCGCACGCTGGCAGAGTTGGATAGGACGATTGTTGGAGCTGGATAAACTGCAATGGAACAGTATTCAAGTGGAGTACGATCCCTTTAAATACACCTCTTTTGCGGTTAATGCGGGCGATGTAGTTTATCAATTAGCCCTGCGTAACCAAGGTTTATTGGCAGGATTAACGCCGCAGCAACGGGCGCAAGTTCCGTCGATACTCACCTTTCAGTCGGTAGTGGATGCAACCGTTTCAACCGCGGCGGTGGTGAATAATCTGTATCAAACATTGCCTGAAAAAGGCCATGAGCTAGTGTTGTTTGATATGAACCGACTCGATGTAAATGCCAAGATGGTGTCCAATGATCCGCTTGCGGGCTTGTTGGCGAACATTAATAACCCTGAGTTACATTATCGTGGCACTGTGGTGGAAAATATCAGTAATGAAACCACGCAGGTTCAGGCGCGATACTTTGGTTTAGATGAACTGGGTTTAGATGAACAGAATTTAGATACACAGGATATAGACGCACAGGGTAAAGTGCTCACTCAGGTCAGTGAAAACGTGCGGATATTAGATTTATATTGGCCTGCAGGTGTGTATTCCTTATCCCATGTTGCGCTACCTTTTGGCATAGATGATGGGCTTTATGGTGCCGTGATCCAGCCTGATTTACATAGGATCCAAATCGGAGCCTCAGCTTCGCGGGGAGAGCGCGGCTTGTATAGCGTGTCAGCATCTGAAATGTTACGACAGAAATGGAATCCCTTTTTCCCATATCTACTCGAGCGCATGGATGAGTACCGACTCGCCCATATGCACTCGCATTGAATGATGATTGAGTAAACGGGTGTCATTATGTCTGTTCTGCAGCTAAATCCTGTTTGAGTATGGTCGTAATCAGTATCGAGCAATCATTATCGACGAAAATTGTGTCATTCAGAACATAAACTAAGCAGTTGATCAAAGAGATGTAATGAAGCCCTTGCGCAGTTGCGAGGCAATTGCTACAGTTCTGGCTCGCTTAAGATAAACCCCATAAACAGTATCTTAGGTGATAAGTAATTGAGCAAAAACCGTAAAGATTATCGCTAAACAATATTTAGCTAAGTCAGCACAGGTATGCAATATACTTAAAAATTCGGTATGTAGCGCAGCCCGGTAGCGCACTGTCATGGGGTGTCAGGGGTCGGAGGTTCGAATCCTCTCATACCGACCAAATTCCTCTTTTTATAAGAGTTAAAAAGCCTGCAAACTTAATCGTTTGCAGGCTTTTTTATTTTAGTGCGATTTTTAAATTCATTTTAGTCATACCAAAAGACTGAGGTATATGTATGGTAAAGTGTCTCCAGTTTGAATCATGAAAAAACATAACAAATATGGGCAGGCTGCGCGTAGCTGCGACTTTATCACAGTGTTGAATCACCCCGAGGTTTGATTGATAGGGGGGATGTATAAGTTGTATTGTTAAATAGAAATTTTCTGAAAGCTTTGGGTAATGCTTTGAAGATTCAGAAGTGGCATTTATTGGGAGCAAAAAATTAGTTGGACACACTTTTGTTCCCATCTTATGGTTGAATAAACTGCATTAAAAAACCCAAATACCACGCCAACAAAGACGCCCAAGTATAACCCCAAACTGCCATCAATAAAGCAGCGGAAGCCAGCCTTGGGTGAAAAGCGCTGGCGATAACTGGTGCAGAAGCCGCACCACCAATATTACACTGACTCGCGATCGCGAAGTACATGATAGGTAATCGAAAACATACAGTAAAAATAAATAAGATAATAATGTGTATAGAGAACCAAATAAGAGCGATACAAACGTAATAGGGCGCGGCGCTCAATGCGCTAATATCAAAGTTCAACCCCATCAACATTATCATGATATAGATAAAAAAAAGAGCTGCCTGCTGAGTTTCCTTGACTAACACATGTCTTGCATTTGTTAATGAAAATAATAATCCTAAAAAAGTTGCAATTAATACTGACCAAAAAAATTCAGAAGTAAGATTGTATTTAAATAAGTGTTGGAAACTATTAGCGATTCTTGTTGCAAGGAAGGATGATAATTTTTCACTGAAGAAAATTACAATGAAAAAAGTCAAGCTCAATATCAGAATCCAATAATAGCTTGTTTGTTTTCCTATCACTTTACGTTTGATGTCAGTGCAAAATATCGGTCTATAGCTTTTATCAGCTTTCAAGAAATCATCGATTTTATCTTGGCGTTCTGCAATGAAAAGTAATATAACCATCCATATACCGGAAAAAAGAATATTAATAGCCATCATTACCGCAAATACGGCATCACCGACACTGTGGATTTCTTTTACAGCCAATTGATTGGCGGTTCCGCCAAGCCAGTTTGCCATCAGTGTTGACATGCCTTTCCAGGCAGCATTATCTCCCTGCCAGACGAGTTCGTTCGGAAAAAATATAGAGCCTAACCATAGGCTTAATGGACCGCCAATACAGATGCTCACAGCACCTAGCACGTACATACCGAGAAGTTTTTTTCCCACTAAACTGAGAGCAAAGAAATCGGTACCTAAAATCAGCAAAAATAAACAACCGGGCATTAAGTGTGTTTTTGCTATTTCGCTAAGTTGACTATGACTTGCATCAATAATATTTAGCGAGCTAAAGATGGCAGGTAAGGTGTAGCACATTAGCATCAGTGGAAAAATACGATAAAATTGCTTAAAAAGTGTAATAGAGGATGTGTGTGTATAAAATAAACCACATAGTAAAAAGACTAAAAAAAATCCTATTCCAAGATCTGATGATATCAATTAAATTCACCTAGTAAGAATAGCTGGTATACATTATTTTACAGTAGCTTACTAAAGGCTAGGAAACTCATGCTTAATGCAGATAATTCTTCTCCTTCACGCTGAATTGACCAATAAGTTCGTTTATAATCCCATCCATCCACAGGTAATAAAATAAGGTCTTTTCTTGCTAATTCAGCGTCAATCGCTAATAGGGGTAATACACTCAAACCTATACCTGTTCCAATTGCCCTTTTAATAGAGCCAATGGTTGACATACAGATTTCATCACGAACGTGGATATTTAAGCTTTTTAATAACTGAATTGCACGAATTCGAGAGAACGATGATTCATGGTCGAATATCCACAATTGTTCACTAAGCCAAGATTTTGTATTTAAACCATTTGCAGCAGGATGAGTTACGCCACTCACAATGCAAAGATTATCTTGTAACCAATGCTCACAAATGAGATTTTTACTCGCGGGTTTAGCATCAATAAAGCCTAAGTCTAGTTCTTTTTCTGAAACCATTTTTTCAATAACTAAACTATTATCAATGACTAGTTTTATTTTTACATCGGGATATTGGTTCTTAAATAATGGAATTTTTTTAGATAATACATAGTTGCCAGCAGTCTTACTGCTCCCAATGGTTAACGTCCCCTTAATGCTATGTTCAGGGAATGAAAATATATTTTCTAACTCTTTTCCCTTGGACAGCATTTCATTAGCATAAGGTAATATTATTTCTCCATGCGCATTTACAACCAAACCTCCCGCCACTCGCTCAAATAATCTGCAGCCTAAAGAACTTTCTAATTCTTTAAGTGCCATACTTACAGCAGGCGTTGACATATGAAGTACTTTTGCCGCTTTTGAGATCTGCCTCTCAGAATGTATGGCTTTAAAGATCATCAATTGTCTTAATGTTATCCGCATCAAATGCTCCGCGAGGGGGAAATCAGTTATACTAGCAGTATAATAGTTTAAAACGATAAATAATTAACATGATAAATATCTGATTTTTATAAAGCGGCTATTTAGCCGCTTTATCCATAGAGGTTAAAATAGATATCTTGTAGATACAAAAATGAGAGTGTCATCAAACTCAGTATGTCCTTTGACGTCAGTATAGTCACCATCAAAATAGGAAATACCTACCCCAAAAGTCAAATCCTTTTGAGCCTTAAAATCAACGCCTACTGAATATTGACTTGCATCACTCTCTCTTAGTGTTTTTAGATCTGCTCCGGCATTTTTTGTCACTTTACCCAGCCCAGCATCATCTTTTAAATATTGAAATTTTATATCATATTTATTAATAGGAACAACCATACTTAACAGGTAGGAGTTACCTTTAATATTATCATAAATACTTGACTCAGAGCGCTGGTACATAGCCCCCAATTTTACGGATGAAATAGCAACACCACCCACCAGTCTTGTTGCCTCTAACTGGTTCAATCCATCAGCATAGGCTATTGAAATATAGTGACTATTCTTTTTAAATGCAGCATCGCCTAGGGAAAAACTAATTGCATAATTGTTTTGTTTATCAGAAAGTTCTGGATTTTTTTGATTAAAATCCTTTTCAAAAACATAACTAATACCCATAGTAACACCTGCGACCTTAGCGCTATTTAATGTTACCGAATCGCCTAATCTATCGTTACCTGCAATGATCATATTCATATCGCTTGAGGTAATATTAAATAAATCCACTTTACCTTCAGCACTTTTAAAAACGGTATCATTTCTTCCGAAAACAGCTGAACCATAGTTAGTTTTAAAACCTAAGTATGAGTTTCTCGGTTTGAAAATATTAGAATCATCGTTATCAAAGCTTTCTATCCCTGCTTCAAATTTATATAACAAGCTAAAATTATCATATACACTATACTCACCTTTAACGCCTAAATATGATGCATAATTTTCAAGGGAAAATCCATCAACTTTTTCGTTACCAGAAAGACCATTACTTGAGTTGGCCACACCAAGCCACAGTCTTCCATAAAAATCTAGTGGCTCAGATAAAGCTGGAGTTGAACAAATTAAAATTAAACTAAAACCAATATATTTAGTGTTTTTCATCGACATCACCTTTTTAGAATGTAAAAGCAATGCCATATTAGAGATTTAAGCAAACACATCTCCGCTTTAGATCACATCTAATCAACAAAAATATCGAGTTAAGCATAACTTAAAGTGTGTTAAGTTATATTTAACAATTTCAATTTATTGCTCAATGTCACTATTTAAAAAAATTAAGAAACTATCATCACGCCAAATCTTACCAAAATAAAAACTGGAGAATTGCATGAAGATAAAATACTTGAGTATTATTGTCTGTTCGATTTTAACGGCGTCATCATGGGCTGCTGATAATAAAAATGATTTAGCATCATTCCATAAAGATGTTAATGGTTGTAAAACCTGCCATACAGCACCCAATAAAGTGAGCGATAGCGAGACATTTGAAAATAAACAATGTAAATCCTGCCATGGTGATTATGGAAAACTAGCAAATCCCAAACTAGAAATTGACCCACATTCTTCACACTTAGGTGATATTAATTGTACGTCTTGTCATAAAGGACATGAACAACCAAAGTTATATTGTAATGAATGTCATTCATTTAAAGGGCTCGACATGCCTTTTAATAAAGCAAAATCCAAAGAACCGTGGGACAAAGGTTGGGATAATGAAGCAATAAATAAAGCGATAGCTGCAGGTCCTAAAGAAACAACGGATGTGATTGTTGTTGGAGCCGGTAGTGCTGGGTTTAATGCTGCGATTGCAGCTAAAAAGGCGGGGGCTAACGTTATATTGCTTGATAAAGCACCATTTAGTGGTGGTAACTCTATGCTCGCCGCAGGCGGGTATAATGCTGTGGGTACAGTTCAGCAAAAAGATCATAAAGTCGATGATAAAATCGAATGGTATGTCGAAGATACAATGAAAGGCGGTCGATATGCTAACGACCCTAAATTGGTACAAATATTAGCTGAGCAATCGGCTGATGGCATTAAATGGTTAGAATCTTTGGGCGCCAATATGGATGATTTAAAACGCTCTGGCGGCGCTAGAGTCGATAGAACACATCGTCCATCTGGTGGTTTAAGTGTTGGTCCACATATTATTGATGTACTAAGAAAAGCATCGGATAAAGAAGGGGTTGATACAAGACTCAACTCAAAAGTAGTTAAACTGGTTGTTGATGATGAACAAAAAATTGTGGGTGTTGTCATCCACGGTAAACACTCTGGTCACTATATGGTTGCAGCTAAGTCGGTTGTTTTAGCCACAGGTGGTTATGGGTTTAACAAAGAAATGATTGCTTTTTATCGCCCTACATTTAAAGGCATGACAAGTTCAAATAATATCACTTCAACTGGGGATGGTATTGAACTTGCTAAAGCAGTCGGTGCAAGTATGACTGATATTGATTGGATCCAGACACATCCAACAGTAGGAAAAGATAGCCGTATATTAATTTCAGAAACGGTTCGAGGTGTCGGGGCCATAATGGTTAATAAAGAAGGCAATCGCTTTATCAATGAATTAACGACTCGAGATAAAGCCTCTGATGCCATTCTAAAACAACCTGAACAATATGCTTGGCTAGTATTTGATAATGAATTATATAAAAAAGCTAAAATGGTTCAGGGGTATGATCATTTAGAAATGCTTGAAAAGGCCAATACTGTTGCAGAGCTTGCAAAAATAACAGGAATGACTCCAAGTGTTTTAGACAAAACTATCACAAACTACAACCATTATTTCAAACAGGGTAAAGATGAGGCATTTAACCGTGAGCAGATGCCACTATCAATAGAAAAATCTCCTTATTATGCCGTAAAAGTTGCTCCTGGCATCCATCATACTATGGGGGGAGTTGCCATTGACACTAAAGCTGAAGTACTCGATATACAAAGCCAACCGCTCAAAGGTTTATTTGCGGCGGGAGAGGTGACTGGTGGTGTTCATGGGTATAATCGACTGGGTGGTAACGCTGTCGCTGATACTGTGATTTTCGGTAAAATCGCAGGGACAAATGCTGCCAAACATGCTCTAAATACAAAGTAACGCTAAATCAGTGAGAGACTCGTTATTGTCTCTCACAACATCTCAAGTTTTATTCATCGTAAATATTAGCAATAAAATTATTGCTTGAGTTAAAGTACTCCCCTGCTATTTTTTGAGAGGCTAATGTAGCCTCTCTTTTTTATTTGTCGGCAGAATTAGATTCGATGGATTTTGCTCACTTTTCGATGGCTTCATCTTCTTTATATCGCGCGGTATATAGGTTAAAAGTACTCACTTTTCCATAAAGCTAATCGTTCCCTGTGGGCGAGTTCGGCATTACATTACTATTTGATTGGAGTGTTCACAGACTTGATTAAGTGCCTTATAAGCTGAAACTATTGTGATTACTGAACCTATATTTCCAGCTTTTTAAATGATGACAGATATATTGACTAGCGCTAGTGCTCTGTTGGCTCGTGTCACGAAACTCCTACAGAGCATTAGCGAGGCGTCAGCTCATTTCCTGAGGCTATTTGGCTGTATTATGCCGCGTAAGCCAGGCACTCAAGCGCTCTTGTGTGCCGATGACAAAGACAAAAAACGCCGGTACGAAGAATATTGCCAGCAAGGTGCCACTGAGCATGCCACCGAATACGCCAGTACCGATTGCATGCTGAGTTTCGGCGCTGGCACCGCTCGCAAGCATTAAGGGCACCACTCCGAGAGTAAATGCCAATGACGTCATCAGAATTGGCCGTAGACGCAAGCGTGCAGCAGTCACTGCAGCATCTATCAGCGTATGGCCCTCGGCATGCAATTGGCGGGCGAACTCGACGATGAGGATAGCGTTTTTGCCGATAGGCCGAGGTGGTGGCTAGGGTGCAGGCGGTATTGCGACGCGATCGCACTAACACGCCTATAAATACCCAAATGTTGCGCGTCGGCCCGTTCCAAATCGACTTAGACAGTCACGAGGCTAGCGTAATCTGTAACGGTCAGCAGCAGGCACTGGATCTGACTTTGACCGAGTTCAAAATGCGCGCCAGCATGCAGAACCTGGCACTTTGACTGTACGATTTTACCGCTCGGGGGCAAGCTATTATCTTTGCGTCGAAGATGAAGGCCCTGGTATCCCTGATGAGGCAGCAAGCTACGTATTCGAAGCATTTCGCCGAGTTGATCCGTCTCGCTCTCGAAAAAGTGGTGGCAGTGGACTCGGTCTCGCAGTGGTTAAGACAATTGCTGAAGCTCACGGCGGCCACGTGGTTTGCCAGCCATCGGGTCGTGGAGGAACAATATTCGTTCTTTCTTGGCCTGTTAAGGCTCCCCTTAACTACATCCTGATACTGGAATTATCTATATGAACGGTGATGTGCTTAGTGATTCCTGCACGTATGGTCACCACGCCAGAGCACATTGCTGAATCGGGAAAATGCAGGGATTGTAGATATTCTCTAGATCCCATTGGTTGTTATTCGATATTGATTACAACTAATGGGATGTTATTTTGTTTGAATACGCTCAATTTGTTGTACTTGTAGCCTTGATATCGCATTTGCGTGTAACTGTACATAAATTTTCGAGGTAATTAAAACGTGCAAAATCACATAATTTATGTTTAAATTTAGCAGGTTATGATTAAGCGGTTCACTGTTATAGAGTGTCAGGGGTCTGAGGTTCGAATCCTCTCAGACCGATCAAATTAGATGCTTTTTGTTAGTTTGTTTTAATCATTAAAATAACCAGCAGTTAAGTAAAACAAAACCCAGTGTTAGCATTGCTATACGGGTTTTGTTTTTTATACCTTTTCGCTGCCGATATGACTAACGCTGCTTGCGACTAAGGTTCAAGTTCGAGTGATTAGGCAGGCTTTGGCACAGCAAAAGGCAAAAGGCAAAAGGCAAAAATTTTCAAGGCGAAATCGTCAATTTCACAAATTATATGCATCCGCCATTTAGCATTTAAGACATTATTGAGTAGGACATTTACCTATGCGCGCGTTTGTTTTACGAGCAAGATCAGCACCTACTGACAGTCAGTTGTTTTTGGCTTCTGTCGGCCAAGAGGCGCATACCGAGATTTTAGCTCATACCCTGATGAACACTATCTTTGTGGCTCAGTCCCATCGAAACGATGTTGTCGTTTATTTGGTGCTAGAAAGTACCCATGATTTTTCCCGCACTATTTGCTTCGATACTCGAAATATTTGCCATATTGGTGGTTTTCACGAGCAAGCTTTGCTCACTAAAATTGCCAAAGCCTTAGATATTTCTCGGGGCATGACGAAGGAGCAAACCCGTGTTGTTGACGAGGGCATCAGTGTTAGCACTATCAGTTTTGAAAAGCTGGTACAGGACCTCGCGGTGGATTATCAATTGTTTATGATGGATAAGAAGGGTACATCAATCCGTGAGCAAGAATTTGTGGGTAATCCGTGCTTTTTACTGACCGATCATATTCCTATGCCGAAGAAAAGTTTTAATACCTTGAAACGACTTGGTGCGCAAAAGATCAGTTTAGGGCCAAAGATGCTGTTTGCTTCTCAGTGCGTGGTATTGATCCATAATGAATTGGATATCAATCAATAGCCTCTGAGTCTTATGTATCCGTTGCTAACGCTGACTATTCCTGTGTGGCAACGTGTGTGTCGAGCCCCATTTTTTAATGGGGTTTTATATTTTCCCCTTTAAAAATGTAATCGCTTTTTGGGCTCTGCGTGACAAGGGCCATTCCGCGCGGTGGATAAGCCAAATGGTATCTACAACTTGGCTACCACATTCCACAACATAGATATCTTCTTGTCGTTCAAAGGCTTTGCGGGCGTATTGCGGGATAATCGTAAATCCTAGCCCTTTTGCGACAGGTTCGAGAATGAGGCTGATTTGGTTGGTAAATCCCTTGCAGGGGATCTCTTGAATACCGGGGTGAGTTGGATATTTACGGCTAAGCAGCCGAGTCGCCATAGCCTCACCATCGGGATGGGAGATAAACCCTAGCCGTTGTAAATCAGTCCATTCATGTTGTTTATGGCTCGCCGGTACCACAAGTTCAAGCGGCTCTTCGGTAAAATGTGTGCTGTGAATACGAGGATCGGAAGGTTTTAAGGTTACCATGCCGATTTCATGTTCATTGGCCAACACTGAGGCCACTATCTCACTATCAGGTGCAAAACGGTGGCGAATGCTTAACGCCGGAAAGGCTTGTTGTAATTCGATTAATAGTGGAAAGAGCGTTAAACCAATGCTACCTGGAGTGATAAGGCTAATATCACCGACATTGGCATCATCATGGATCAGTTTCTGCTGTAAGCGCTTTTGCGCGCATTCAACTTCTTTGACGTAGGTCAGCAGGTTTTCCCCTATGGGAGTGATTTCAAGCTGGCGGGTGCGGCGTAAAAACAGTATGCCGTAGGTTTCTTCTAAGCGACTGATATGCTGGCTCACAGCCGCTTGGGTGATACCTATAGCTTCGGCGGTGCGGGTGAAATTCCCTTTCTCGACTAGCACGCTAAAGGTGTGTAACCACTGTGGATTTATCATAAGTAAAATTTATCAAATATATAATCTGTATGTGCTTTTAATTATGGCACGATAAGACTAGTCTGTCGTCATTCAGTATTCAAATACCTTTTTGATTCTATTTGACACAGGAAACACCATGGCCGATCTATTTTCATCCTTCAAACTTAAAGACATCACACTCAAAAACCGTATTGCCGTTGCACCCATGTGCCAATACCAAGCCACTGATGGACTCATCAATGACTGGCATCAGGTGCATTACACTGGCCTTGCCCGTGGCGGAGCGGGTCTTGTTGTGGTTGAAGCCACTGCGGTTTCTCCTGAAGGCCGTATCACCCCCAAATGCCTTGGGTTATGGAATGACGAACAAGCACAAGGCTTAGCAAAAGTGGCTAGTGCGATTAAAAATGCGGGTGCTGTTGCAGGCATTCAGATTGGTCATGCAGGCCGTAAAGCGAGTGCCAATATCCCGTGGGAAGGGGATGACCATATTGCCGATGATGACACGCGAGGTTGGCAACCGATTGCACCATCAGCTGTCGCATTTGGCGCAAACTTACCTAAAGTGCCTACCGCTATGACGATTGAGGACATTGAGCGGGTTAAAGCCGACTTTGTGGCGGCAGCAAAGCGTGCTTTAGCCGCAGGATTTGAATGGTTAGAACTGCATTTCGCCCACGGTTATTTAGCCCAAAGTTTCTTTTCAACCTATGCCAATCAACGCACCGACCAATATGGTGGCAGTGCCGAAGGGCGGGGGCGCTTTTTGTTAGAAACCATTGCCGCGGTAAGAGACGTTTGGCCATCGCATTTACCCTTAACGGCGCGATTTGGCGTGATTGAATTCGACCATAAAGATGAAGAAACACTGACGGAATCGATAACCTTGGTGAAGCAATTTAAGCAAGCTGGGCTCGATATGTTAAACGTCAGCATTTGCTTCTCGACCCCAACGGCAAATATTCCATGGAGTCCTGCATTTTTGGCGCCTATTGCAGCGCGGGTTCGTCAAGAAGTGGGGTTCCCCGTTGCGACTTCTTGGGGTATGGATGATCCACATCAAGCCAATGCGGCCATTGAAGATGAGCAAATGGATTTAGTGATGATAGGTAAAGCGTTTTTAGCGAATCCACATTGGCCGTATCAAGCAGCGCAAACCTTGAAAATTGCGCGCCCATCTTGGGTATTACCCGCTTCCTACGCCCATTGGTTAGCACGCTACTCTACGGTTAAAGCCGATTGATTGTAGAGTGACTTGAGTTGATTTAAGCCTAAGCCTTAAAAAGCCGTTATCTAGCGATAGCGGCTTTTGGCTTTAGTGGCAGGTAAGGTCCATCATAAGAGGCTAGCTACAAGAGGCTAGCTACAAGAGGCTAGCTACAAGAGACTAGCTACAAGAGACTAGCTACAAGAGACTAGCTACAAGAGACTAGCTACAAGAGACTAGCTTCAAGATACTCTCCACGCGGTCCCTTCAACCCACGCAGTTAAATCCAAGCTTCGTGCATTTCGTATTCATCCAGTCACTAGGGAATAAAAAAAGCCCCAATCCTGCGGGAATGGGGCTTTTTTAACTAAGATGATGAAGCTCAGTGGTTATAGAAACGTCGACCTTCACGCATCACTTCAATCAATTCAGGCGCGCTCATTTTTTTATTGAGCCTATGTTCATAGTTTTCATCGTAAATACGATATTTACCGTGGCGGTCAATCACTGTCACTTCTGCTTCTTGATAGATAGCAAAAATACGGCTATCACCTATATAGATCCACGTTTCTTTGTCAGGTTGTAATAGGCTGCGGCCAGCGCTGTAATCTGTTGTGTTATTGGTGCAACCTAGCACGTGGGTCATTAAAGTCGGCGCAATGCCGTAATGGCTGGTGCGGTATTTGACCTTAGAAGCGCCCGTATTCGGCCAGTGGATCACTAATGGCACTTTGACACTCTGTGGTGACAGGTTGCGATTAGCTTCATCACTGTTGCTGGTGAACATTTTGCCATTGACCCCAGTGATAATCACTAAGGTGTCGTTGGACACATTGGCCAGCATCGCCTTGAGTTGTTGATCGACAAAATACAGAGATTGGCGATATTGATTAAACAGTACTTTTTGCGCTGGCATAAGGTCGGTATTGGCTTTCACTGTTTCGATACCCAGAAAACCCACGGGAGTATCAAAATTTTCTGGCGCTTTTAAGTTAACGAGCGCCAACCAAGGCTTATGTTGGATGCTGTGCCACTCGTTAAAACTGGCCACTGTGTGCAAATCGGCATCGGCACTGCCATTGGTTTCTTTGGCTACGACAGGATTAAAGTCATTAAACATCGCTTGTGATGAACGCAAATTGAGATTGGTTTCAGGGAGGAAAAGCCCCAATTCATAGCCTGCTTGTTGAAAGCTTCTGGTCAGTAAAGGACTGGTGCTATTAAAAATTCGCGCATCGCCATAACTGCCTTGCAGGCCATAGAGTAGTGAAAACATGCCCGTTCTAAATTGGTTGCCGCCGCTGAAATGCTGGGTAAAAGATTGATTATTTTCAGTGTATTGTTGTAGGAATGGCATGCTTTTACCATCGACCATATCCGCCCGCAAACTGTCGATGGTAATCATCAACACGTTGATTTTCGTGTCGGCTTGGCAGGTGAGTGGCTGCTCTGGATAGCTGAGTACACTGGTGTTGTGATTGACGTCATCGCCTTGGTATGAACCATCGATACCGTGACTTTCCATAAAGGAGCGAGCAGTCGCGGGATAAGATAAAGGATAAGTATCGTCGAAACGGGTAATTTCGGTGATATCGGCGGCATCGGCCCAAATGTGGATCAAGTGGCTGCTGATAAAACAGATACACACTAAGGTGATAACTTTATTGCCTAAATTGAGTTTTTGGATTTTCTCTATGCGTTTCCACAAAAAATTGGCCATGGTCAGTTCAATGGCGATGATGGCCAGCGGTGTGACGATATAAGAAGTACCACGGAGCAGGGCATTGAGATCAGCCCAAGCTAAATCGAAGGCGAAGGGGCTCAAGTGCATGCCGTAATCGGCGTAAACAATGGTATCGTACAATAAGATACAAAGACTTAGGGTCGCGATCACCGCCGCGACACCTCTTAATATCTTTGAATAGGGCAATATCAAGGTTAGTGGAAATAGGCAGATCAAATAGGCGATAAAGGCGAGAAAGCTAAACTGACCAATAGTGCTGACGCTCAGATAAAACCAGCCATACCAAGTTTCTGGATAACCCACGCTGCCAAGGTATCGGCTTCCGACTATCATGGCTAATAAGCCATTGAAGAAGGCGAACCAATGCCCCCAGTTGATGAGCCGGGAAACCCGATCGCGGCTCATTTGCTTTTTTCGCTCGACCATAGTGATCCGCTTATTCCTAAAAGGCCTTGTATCTTATATTCTTTTGATGATTATTACCCAGTTAACTTACTGGGATTTAACCGATTGTGCGAGTGCTTTTGCAAATTGTTCGGCCACGGCTTGGCGCGATTCGCTGGGCACTTTACGTTCTAGCAGGTTAGTCACGCAGTTACCCAATGCCATCAGGCTCAGGTCAGTCGGTGCTTTATGCTTTTCTAACACAGCCAATATTTCGGCGATTAATGATTCAACTTGGGTGTTTGAGTATTTCGATTGGATTGCCATAATCAAAAAATGTTTCACTTTGGAATGGATTAGCGGCATATAATAGCGGATTTATCCCAGTATCACTATCAGGGCTTATGAGTATTAACATCGAACACGCAATTATTCACGAGATTTCTCAGGACAGTCAGGGGCAATTACGCTGCCGTTTACGTCCTCAACCTCTGCTGAACGGTCAGGCGGTCGAGGTGATGCTCGACGAGTTGCATCAGACATATACGGGAAAGGCCGGTAAAGGTTTTGGCTATTTTGGTATCCATGGTGACGACGGTGAGGCGAACCCCGCCTTTGCCAATGCGCTAACTCAATACCGTGGCGGTGATTTAGGGTTTGTGGAGTTTTCCGGTCAAGCCAGTAAATTACTGCAAGAAGAATTGTCAAAGTACGACTTCAGTCAAGGCGGTTTCCTGTTGATGTCTTGCTATACCAGCATCACCAGCGATTATTTGTTTGTGGCTTTATTAAGTGCGAAGTCGTCAATGACAGTATTAGACGATATGGAACTGTCGCAAAATAACCATTTGGATTTAAATAACATCCAACTCGCGGCGCGTATCGATTTAACTGAGTGGCAAGCCGATAAGGATTCTCGCAAGTACATCTCCTTTATCCGTGGCCGTGCGGGACGTAAAGTCGCCGACTTTTTCCTCGACTTTATGGGCTGCGTAGAAGGCGTCAACACGAAGGCGCAAAACAAAACCTTAATGAATGCGGTTGAAGATTTTGTTGCCAGTAGTGAGTTGACGAAAGACGAGCGTCAGCAGTGCCGTAATAAAGTGTTTGAATACTGTAGTGAGCGTTTCGATGAAGGCGCTGACATTGAGATCAAAGACTTGGCCGATGAGTTAGCCGATCAAGGTATGGACTCCTTCTATGATTTTGCCCGTGGCGGCAGTTATGATCTCGATGAAGAGTTTCCGGCCGATAAATCGACCCTGCGCCAATTGAAGAAGTTTTCTGGTACAGGTGGCGGCGTAACGTTAAGTTTTGATGGCGGCCACTTAGGTCAACGGGTGATTTACGATCCCATCTCGGACACGATTTTAATCAAAGGTGTGCCAGCAAACTTAAAAGATCAGCTTGATCGTCGCCTTAAAGGCGAATAGCACTTAATTAATCCATCGTTTTTTAAGCGAAAGAATAACCAAAGGCCGAGAGTGTTTACTCTCGGCCTTTTTGCTGTGCTAAGTCGCGCTGACTTAGTTTCTATGCTTAAGTGAGTACAGCTAAGTGAGTACTTCTTAGTCAGTGACTCGTTGCCTATGTTAATTATTGGAGCTAAATGGCACTGGACGTGGCGTATCTTTATTCGATGGTGGCAAAATAGGTAGCGTGATTTGCGGCTGATCGCCCGTTAAGGACTCAAGGAAGGCGACCATTTCTTTCACTTCTTGGTCAGAGAGTTTTTGCCCTAATTGAATGTCTGCCATGGTATTCACCGCTTCTTCCAGGGTCCAGACACTGCCATCATGGAAGTAGGGATAGGTGAGTTCAATATTGCGTAGTGTCGGCACTTTAAACACATATTTATCAGCTTCTTTACCAGTGACGCCCTTACGACCTTCTGCTGGGTTATTGGTGTGGAACGGTTTGATGAGTCCCATTTTCATATACATGGTTCCACCGACTGCGGGGCCGTTATGGCAACTCACGCAACCTTTATCCTTGAAGAGTTGGTAACCCGCTTTGGCATTCGCGCTGATGGCCTCTTGCTTGCCCAGAAGATATTGATCAAAGGGGCTATTAGGGGTGACTAAGGTTTTTTCAAAGGTGGCAATCGCATCGGTTAAACGGTCAATTGTGACTTTTTCATCGCCATAGACCTTGGCGAAGTGCGCTCGGTAGGCGGGCATAGAGGCGATAGTTTCAGTTGCGAGTTCATGGGTAAAGCCCATCTCTTTCGGGTTGGCGATAGGGCCCGCGGCTTGTTCTTTCAAATCACTGGCACGACCGTCCCAAAATTGAGCCAGCATAAAGTCGGCATTAAGCACTGTGGGCGAGTTAATTGGGCCTTCCTGCCAATGATGACCAATGGACGTTGGCAGAGCATCGACACCACCAGTGGATAAATTATGGCAAGAGTTACAAGAGATAAAGCCAGATTTAGACAGTCTGGGTTCGAAGAACAGCATTTTACCTAATTCAACTTTTTCAGGCTCAGTGATCTTGGCTGCTGTAATGACTTCGATGGGTTCTGCACTGATAGCATGGGTACTGGCTAACATACCTGCGATGAAGATTGCGATAGATGTAAGTTTGGTCATCTTATTTCTCCCTATATAACCTTGGTTTTTGTATGGTTTAACAGGGATGCTAGCGGTTAATAATGCTGAGTGATAATGCTTTGTTTCGATTGGGTCTATCGTTGTTGCGGATTAAGCTTTTGCGATCTAATTCGCTGTTTTTACGTTGTTATTTTGCTAGGTTGAGTGGTATTTCTGTTAAGGCTTTATCTGTTAATCGACAAGGTCGATGCATTGTTGCTTTCTGCCTATCGGTACCTGATGGTTGCAATGAGTTGCATTGCTGGATTTTCGACTACCTGATACACACATCTGATACAAAATATTAGGCCGAGTGGATTCATTTGTCGCGACAACAGACGGAATTGATTAGAATCTCTGTTCATGTTGAGTTAACTCGTGTTGAGTGCCTCAAGTTAGCATGCTCGGCCATCGCCAAGCGGTGCTATAAAATTACATAGGCGGACTGTTTTTCTGCCGAGGAGCGTTAATGCAATTGTTTGTCAAAGATTTAACTGTGATCGATTTTTCCTATTTGTGCCCAAAGCGCGGCATGGTGGGGGAGAGTTGGATTGTTGATGTTCTGCTAGAGGGCGGATTAGACGAGCAAAACATGGTACTCGATTTTGCTAAAGTCAAACGTACGATTAAGCAGACCATAGATGCGGTGGCCGATCATCGTTTATTAGTGCCTACGGCCTGCAGCAGTGTGCGATGGCAACAGCAGGGCGATAGAGTATGGATGGATTTTGATAGTCAGTTAGGTGAAATTCATTTGGCCTGTCCTTCCCAAGCCTTTGCCTTAGTGCCGACCGAAGAGATTGATATTCCCAGCGTGAATGCCTTTTTACAGAAAGCGTTGCGCGAAGCTTTACCTAAGAATGTCGAAGGGATCACGCTCACCTTAAGACACGAAATCCTCGATACGCCTTATTACCATTACAGCCATGGTTTACGTAAACACGATGGTAATTGTCAGCGTATCGCCCATGGGCATCGTAGTCCTATTCACGTTTATGAAAATGGCAGTCCAGCACCTAAGTGGGATGAGTATTGGGCCAAACGTTGGCACGATATTTATTTAGGCAGTGAAGAGGACTTGGTTTCAGTTAAGACCCTTAATCTTTCGCCGCAAACGCGGATAACCGATGACAGCCACTATGGTTTTCATTACCAAGCCCCCCAAGGGGATTTCCAATTGGCAATGCCAAAGGAATGCTGTGATTTAATTCCCCACGACACGACGGTTGAGTTGTTAGCCGATTATATTGCCACGACATTAGTCGCTAAAGTGCCAGGAAGTCAGTTTAAAGTGGTGGCGTTTGAAGGTGTTGGCAAGGGCGCGATCGTCGTTAAGGGATAGGCACTACGAGCTGATATAAGTGAATGGACTTAAACTATTCACCTTTTAATCACGGATTTAATAGGCCTCGATAGATTATCGGGGCTTTTTTGTTTGTTTTTATCATAGGCTGAACTGAGATTACGACAGGGATGTGGGTTTGCAGAATCGATTTTTATGGTGCGTTAGGTTAACGTGGCATTGATTGAATTCGGCTGCGTTTTGTGTCGCGATGAATGTATTTAGTGGGTCTTGATCCCTATTGCCCATCGATAAGGATTTTTTGAAGATGTTGGAAACTAGAATATTGGAAACTAAGATGCTGGAAAATAATAAGATGTTGGGAAATAAAGTATCACAATTTTTATCTCACGGTGGAGCCCCCCTAAGTTCAAATCCAGTGCGCTGCTTATCGGCATTATTCACTTTGGGCCTAGTGCTCATTGCGCCTCAGGTACAAGCTGAGGTGAGTTTACAGGGTAAGTTAGAGCAAGGCGCATTAATGCGGGGTCAAGCGCCAGCGGGCACTCAGATTAGCTTAAATGGTGAAGCCATCAAGGTCACGCCTGATGGTCATTTTGCCTTTGGTTTTGATCGCGACGGTGAACTGAGCCAGCAGCTAACCTTGGTTTATCCCGATGGTTTGACTGAGGTTAAGCCTTTAACCTTAACCAAGCGAGAGTACGATATTCAAAGTGTAAAGGGCATTAGCTCGAAGATTATGAAGCCTGATCCCGTCGCGCAGGAAAGAGCGGCGAAAGACACGGCGCAGGTGAAAGCGGCACGGGCAACATTTAGTGAGCAAACTGCATTTTTACAGGCGTTTATTTGGCCGCTGACGGGGCGTATTTCAGGGGTTTATGGTAGCCAACGTATTTATAACGATGTACCCGGTAATCCACACTTTGGGGTGGATGTGGCGGCGAAAACCGGCACTGTAGTGGTCGCCCCTGCCGATGGTGTTATTAGTCTTTCTGTGCCTGACATGTTTTATTCGGGCGGGACTATGGTGATCGACCATGGTTATGGCGTGAGTTCGAGTTTTTTGCACTTGAGTAAGCTGTACGTCAACGCGGGTGAAGCGGTTAAGCAAGGCCAAGCTGTTGCAGAGGTGGGCGCAACAGGCCGTGCAAATGGCCCACACTTAGATTGGCGAGTGAACTGGTATCAAATGCGCCTCGACCCTACAACCATAGTGCCGCCAATGGCAACAGTGCTAGCGAATGAGAAAGCCAACAAAGCGGCCAAAAAGGGCTAGGTTTGATATCCAGTTCTGGCTCACTTAAATGGCGCAATAATGCGCCATTTAATGGTGATCCTTATCGTGAACACTTAGCGAGTTGGCTTCTTTCTAGGCTAGCTTCAAATGTCTGCTTGCCAATAATCATTTTTAACCGAGTCGCCTAAAAAGATTACTTCAACAGTGGATGATCAGCAGGCAGTTGGCGGGTGATCCATAAAATCAGTTTATGTTTCATGTTTGGCCCATCTTCTTTATCTTTGGCCAGTGGCTGAATCAAGTTGTCAGTGACCAATAAACGGTAAATACATTCCACTTTGTCTTTGGGTGAGATGCCTTTGTCGAAGTCTGCATATCCGCGTTTTTTGGCATAGCCCACGCCGATTTCCATGGCGAACTTCAATATTTGTGCTTCGTTCTTGTGTGGCTTCATTGGCGATCCTCTGTTTGCACATAGCATCCATCTACTGGACACGATAATTTGTGCCTGATGGCATCTGCGAGTTATATGTCCTAAGTTACGCTAAATATGCTGTTTTTTAGATTTAATTTTGGCGATTTTTGACAAAACTACCAAAAAACTGACCTAAAAATAACGAGAATATTGAATCTGATTAAATTGTGATCAACTCAGGTGTTAACTCAGTTACTGTCGTAGGTTTTAGCTAAGGCAAGTGCCGATGAAAATCTAAGCTCAGTTTTATCTGCCTGAGTTTAAGTCTGACTTAACATTCAGATACTTGTTCGCTCGCGATGACCGCTTTTATGCCATGGGGATGCACTTTAATGCACACATTGCCGCGTTTAAAGGCGATAGTTGGATTGGCTAAACGTTCTTTATCGCCTTTGGGCGAGCTCATTTTGACTTTAATCTCAGCAAGGGATGGCAAGTCTGGTAATCTTGACTGCTCTGATTCAGCTGTCTGCTCAGATTGCGGCAATGGACTCAGTCCTAGGTTGAGTAAAGGGCGGAGTGTTGGACATAAGACCAGTAAATCTTGGCTCAAGGTATCGCAATCTTTGGCTTTAGAATCAATAACTAACTCTATGTGCTCCCAGCCTTCCTGTGGATAAACTTTATCACTAGGATAGGGAAGCTCGACGCAGGCAATGCTAAATTGACCGAGTGTGAGTGGCGTGTCTAGCTCGATGATCAGAATCGTACGGCCATTGATGATGTTGTCTGAAATGATTTTACCTATGCGGCTAAAGGCGTCTTTCAGTGCATTGGCACTGGCGATAGAGTTAACACGTAATGCCACGTGATCGCAAAACAGTGCTTTATCTGTTAAATCTAAGGTCTTAAGGAAGGCGACAATTTGTGCTTCAAAGGCTGGCCAGTATTGGATTAATTGCTCATAGCTGAGGTTTGCACTGTGCGGCGCAACAGGCTCGTTGAATTTAGGCATAAATACTCCAAGGCATTTCTATTGGCGTTAGTTTTATCCCTTAAGTAAATGACTGAGACTATTACAACTAACATCATGCTTTTAATGGTTAAATAAAAACGCCCATTAAGCTGGGCGTGTTTGATATCGTTCAATTATCTATTTGGCATTTTGCCATCTGGATATTGGCTAAGGTTAAGGCCAAATCTCAATTGGTGTTCCTTCATCGACCACTTTCCACACTTCATCCATTTCGGCGTTGGTAATCGCGATACAGCCGTCAGTCCAGTTGTATTGCTGGGCTTGTTCTGGTGGCAGTGACGACTTAGGGTTTTGGCCGTGGATCATGATCATGCCTCCGGGTCTAATGCCTAAGGCTTTGGCTCTGAGTTTATCCTCTTCATTAGGATAGGAAATATGGATCGATTTATAATAAGCACTATCTGGCTTTTTATAATCTAGGGTATAACGCCCCTGTGGTGTGCGTTGATCGCCTTCCTTTAATTTGTGTCCAGCGGGTAGGTCACCCATGGCGATACGATATTGTTTGAGCACTTTGCCATCGCGCAATAAAGCCATACTGGATTCGGATTTAGTGATCACCACCAGATCCACTTTACCCATGCCAGAGGCATGTAATTCGGGTGAAACGAGAGCCGCGATAGTCACAGTGAGAGATGTCAATGTGGAAAGTAGGGTGGCGCGCATGAAGTCCTCGAAAATAAACACAGGTTGTTGGCTTTTTTCGGCATCATACCGCAATTTTATCCTACTGTGAGTAGATAATTTTGAGCTAGGTGCAATTGCATGGCAGACTCGTGGCATATTTATGCTGTAATCCCTGTGTTAGTCAGTTTGTTGCAAGGAAGTAAAAGTTTGTATGTCTGAGAATATCGAATCCGAAAGTCCGTTAAAACGTCAATTACGTACCATTATTTTTGGCACTGATACTCCCGCTGGCCGCTATTTTGATATCACCCTCATGGTGTGTATTGTGTTGAGTGTCGGCTTAGTGTTCCTCGACACAGTAGAGATATTCCATCGCGAATACGGCCAGCTTATTTCTGTGTTGGAATGGGTATTCACCATTATTTTTACGATTGAATATGGCCTACGTTTGTACTGCGCGACTCATCCTGTGTTATATGCTCGCAGCTTTTATGGTTTAGTGGATTTGTTATCGGTATTGCCAAGTTATCTGGCGTTGCTGATCCCTGGTGCTAACTTTACCTTAGTCATCCGGATACTTAGGCTGTTTAGGATTTTCCGCGTACTCAAATTACTGCGTTATTTGAGTGAAGGAAATGTGCTGCTTAGGGCGATGATGCAGTCGAGTCGTAAGGTTTTTTTGTTTTTCTTCTCGGTCAGTTTGATCGTTATGGTACTGAGTTCAGTAATGTATGTGGTTGAAGGGCCTGATAATGGTTTCAGTTCGATCCCTAAATCTGTGTACTGGACAATTGTGACTATTACTACAGTCGGTTATGGCGACATTACTCCTAAAACCGGATTAGGTCAGGCGATTGCGGCTTTTACTATGCTGATTGGTTACTCTATTATCGCAATCCCAACGGGGATTTTAACCGCCGAGATATCCCAAGAAGTAGGGCGTCATCGAGATTTACGCTCGTGTAATCAATGCCATAAGACAGGTCATGATATTGATGCCATGTATTGTAGTCGTTGTGGATGTGAGTTAGATAGCTTGGATGTGCCTGTCGATAAAGGCGTTTCATGATGACTTCGGCGAACACTTTTTATTTTTTGTAGGTAAAAGACACGTATGACGCAAGCCAAGTTTGTTGAAGGCCCCATATTACGCCATATCTTAGTGATGAGTTCGACCGCCGCGGTAGGGATTTCTGCCTTATTTGTCGTGGATTTACTGGATATCTTTTTCCTGAGCCTATTGGGAGAGCATGAACTTGCGGCGGCCGTGGGATATGCGGGGAGTATTTCGTTTTTTACCACATCGATTGGAATTGGTTTATCGATTGCATTAGGGGCTTTAGTGTCTCGCTCGATTGGCGCAAAAGAGGTGGTGTTGGCAAAGCGCTTATTACTCAATAGCGCGGTTGTGACGACACTGATTAGTGTGCTGGTGGCGGCTGTGGTCACCATCTTCATTCCTGAGCTAGTTGGCTTAGTAGGCGCTAGTGGTCATACAGCAGAGCTTGCTGCGAGCTATTTGTATATTCTCGTGCCTTCCTTGCCTTTTATCTGTCTTGCGATGGCACTCGGCGGGGCTTTGCGCGCCGTGGGTGATGCAAAGTTATCTATGATGTCGACCTTAGCGGGGGGCGGGGTTAATGCGGTACTCGATCCGATTTTTATCTTCATGTTCGCCATGGGGATTGAAGGCGCTGCATTGGCATCCGTTTTAGCGCGGGTGGCGGTATTTGTGATTGCCGCTCGCGGTGTGGTGGTTAAGCATAAGTTGTTAGGCCATTTTGATAAGGCACATTTTGTCGCTGATCTTAAGCCCATCTTTGCCATTGCAGGCCCTGCGATGTTAACCAATGTAGCAACTCCCATCGGAAATGCCTTTGTGACCCGAGCGATCGCCGATTTCGGTGATGCTTATGTGGCAGGCTGGGCAGTATTGGGGCGTTTAATCCCTGTGGCTTTTGGGATGATCTTTGCACTGTCCGGCGCGATTGGACCTATTGTTGGGCAAAACTTTGGCGCAGGTCAGTTTGACCGAGTACGTGAGAGTTTAACGCGGGCGATTCAGTTTTGTACTGTGTATGTGCTGGTAATGTCTTTGCTGCTGTTTATGCTTAAGTCACATTTGGTCAGTGTGTTTGATATGAAGGGCGACAGCGCTGATCTAATTCACTTTTTCTGCAGTTATATCGCAGTATTCTTTATCTTTTCTGGGATTTTATTTGTGGCGAATGCGTCCTTTAATAACCTTGGCAAGGCCAAATATTCCACGCTATTTAACGTAGGTAAAGCCACTTTAGGCACTGTGCCCTTTGTGTATTTTGGTGCGCTTTGGGGTGGTGTTTACGGTGTATTGATTGGGCAAATTTTAGGGTCTATTTTGTTTGGTACATTAGGTGTGTGGGTTGCCTATCGTTTAGTGGATAAAGTGGCGGCGCAGGCACAGTTTTCAGCCGCGCCTAATCTTGATGCTGCGAATGCTATCCCCCGTAATGTAGTACTGAGTGAGGAAGAGGAAATCGCTAATTGTGTTGCACAGAACTTACCGAGTGCGACCAATCCGCTTTCATCCTCGTGCGTGCAGATGGCGCAATTAACGGAGGAGCAAGAAAATGAGCCCGTATTGCCCTATTTAGACGAGGGGAAAAAGCCTAATTGACGTTATGTGGCTTAGCTGTGCCGTGTAGAAGCTGTGGGCAAGAACGCAGATAAAAATGAGCTCTTAATAATGAGGAGCAGTCAGAAAGCTGCTAATGATAGGAATGCTGAAAAACAAAATGCCACAAGATTGCTTGTGGCATTTTGTTTGAAACGGCGTTTGCACTTCATTTAATTAAGCTAACAATGCCAAAATACGCCGCTAAAAGACTATTCTGCTGAACTTCTTATTCTTCGTTACTGCTTATTCTTCGTTACTGCTTATTCTTCAATACTTGGCGTGTCTTGTTGGCCTTCGACTTGTTCAGTCGCGGCTTCTGATGCCGCCATTTTTGCGCGATCAGCCTTAGAGATGTAACCTGATTTTGCAGGTGAGCCGATAGTCACTGGGTCGACTTTATTCAGTCTGGCCTTAGCGCGTTTAGCTATTTTCTTGATGATCTTTTGTTTCTTGTTCATGACGTCTCTAATTTCGTTTCGCACCCGCTACGCGCAGGAATATGAGGCCAAGGGCTCAATTGAGGCGGGATTCTAACTCAATCTGAGCGAACTGACCATGTTTTGCTGAATTTTGTCGAAAACAACGGCTACTCTTTGGGAACTAGTTTTGCTAAATGGCGTTAGCATAACAATTTGACTTAAACGGCGCTGTTAGTATTTCACACGACAAATGCTGCAAATTCTGCGGTGTATGCTGTCAGTGTGGATCAAAAGCCATTATATTGCCTAGCATTATGAGTTTGAAAAATTGACTCTACTGTTATTTTATTGCTCATATCCTGAGCCGAGGAAGATGTGTGTTATTAACTAAAATCACTTTTTTTGAGCGCTTTGAGCACGATATATTAAGTGGCACTAAAACCATTACATTGCGTGATGAAACGGAATCCCATGTGATTGCAGGTCAAACGCTTCCCGTTTCAACCTTCGAAACCGACCGCTGGTTTTGTGATATCCATATTATTGATGTCGTGCCTATTTTATTTTCTGATCTGTCAGATCAACATGCCAAGCAGGAAAATATGTCACTCTCTGAGCTTCGTCGGGTGATTAACGAGATCTATCCTGGACTTGAACAGTTGTTTCAAATTCAGTTTTGTGTGGTGAGAGAAAAATAAAAATATTTATTACAAGGAGTTGAAATGAAAGTCTTGATGTTTAAAACCCCTTTACTGGTGATATTGGCTGTGAGCACTTTATCGGCCTGTACCATAGCCCCCTACAAGGTAAACCTTGATACTAACCAACAAGAAAAGCTCAATAATGCACAATTAGTCGTTGATTTATCAAATAAAAAATTAGGAGCTCAGTATCACTTATATGGCACATCTGATGGTACGTTAGCTGCAGCGGGTGTCACTGCAGGGGCGCTTGGCGGTTTAATTGTCGGTTTGACAGAGGCTGCAATTAATGAATCCCGAGAGACTGATGCAGAAGAAGCGATAACAAAAATTAGAGAGTTACTTGCGGGCGATACCTTAAAAAAGGCCTATGAGAAGCAGTACCAAATGTTGATCACGACCTTGCCTCAATTGGCTGACAATCAAGTGAAGGTTTATGATGAATGGCCTTCAAAAGGAATTAAAACCTTAGGATTAGCACCAGATGATACTGCGCTTATCCTTACACCGGAATACAGCTTAACACCGGATAACACAATGCTGCATGTATTGTTACAGGTCCAGCTGTATCAAGGTGCCGTTAAAGGGGCAAAGCCGCAATTGCTTTACCAAAACCGCTTCCTATACCAATCAAAATCAAATCCCTATGTGGATAGACTCCGCACCGAAGAAGAAAAGCAGGAGTATCTTGCGAAAATTAATGCCAAGTATGCCAAATTGCCTGATGGCATGCGTGAACGTTTAAGGGAGATTAAAAAGCGTGACAAAGCCTTAGCCGCGGTTAATGAGCCTTTAGATGAGCAAGCGTTCGCTGCAAAACAGGCTAAGACATGGCTAGCGGATAATGGTCAGCCGTTACGCCAGTATCTTGAGGAAGGGGTACAGGAAGTATTTAACATGTTTGCATATGATGTTGCTGAGCAAACTGATTTTACGCAAGGAAAGGTGTTTCCCATCGCTTTTCGCTCATTTTCGAATACATCCGGTGAGCGTCGTTGGTATCGACTAGGGGATAATTTCAGTAAAGGTATTATGTTATCACTCAATAGCAACGACTTTTTTAGAGGGACGCAAACTGCGCAAGGTCAGGTGATTGTCGCGCCGTTAAGGCAATAATTAATTATTTTTTAATAAAAAAGGCCGCACAGCAGCCTTTTTATTACAAATTCAATGGCATATTAAGTTGTCGAAGATTGCTGAACTGTTCAAGAACATCAGCTATCCAAGACAACTAAACCGTCCAAGGTAACAGTTTTTTTGCAAAGTGATCGGCTTGGCCTAAGCGAATCGCTGCGCGATGACGCATCCGATAAAATGCTTGATAGCACAGGGGGACTAAGTACAAGCTAGTCACTGTCGAGAACGATAAGCCACCGATAATGGCGATTGCCATGGGGTAATATGGCGGGCCGCCGCCACCGATTTGGGTATCACCCATCGCCAGTGGGACTAATCCCAGTACTGTTGTACCTACTGTCATTAACACTGGCCGCAAACGGGTGATACACACCTCCCGAATGGTGTCAGACAATTTGTCGAGATCCGGTGTCATCTGATTGATTTGATCCACCAGAACGATACCGTTGTTCACCACTATCCCCATTAAAATCAAGATACCTATCATTGCCATCACAGAAATTGGGGTGCCTGTGATAAACAGCGCCCAGAATACACCTGTGATGGAAAATAGGATTGAGGTAATAATCGCCGTTGGTAACAGTAGAGATTCAAACAACGCCGCCATAACAATATAAATCATCGCGACAGCCAAGAGCATATTAGTCACCATCACGTTCTGATCTTCATCTTGGCGCTCGAAGCCACCACGGAGTGAATAGTCGTAACCATCGGGGAAACGGATATTTTCCATCACTTGCTTGATCTTAGTTTGCGCCTCTTCTGTGGTGAGGTTTTCTAAGTTAGCCCCAATCGACAGCGAGGTTTGGCGATTGAAGTGTTTGATAGTATCGAAGCGGGGTTGGATCTCAATCTTCGCCAGATTATCTAAGGTGTACACTCTTTGGTCGAGGCGTACTATGGGTAACTGCTTGAGTTTCTCAAGTGACTTTTGCCACTCTTTCTCGTAGGCCATTTCGATGCGCAGCTCGCCATTAGGATCGTGGCGGAAGGATCGTAGCGGTGAACCGCGCAGTGCCATGGAGATACTTGAGGCAATTTCATTGAGTTTTAAATCTAACCGCGCCGCCATTTGTCTATCAATGCGGATAATCACTTCTTGCTGAGCGCCATTAAGCTCGGAGCGAACATCTTGCAATCCTTTGATGTTTTGCAACAAAGGAATAACTTGCTCGCTCAAATTAATCAGCTCAGAGGTTGAACGCCCTGTCAGTGTGACTCGCACGCCAGAGTTGTCATTGCCCCAGCCAAATTGCGGTTTGGCGATGGAATACTTAGGGAAGCCACTGCGGATTTTCTTTTTTAACTCATCCACTGACATAGGCAAATCTTTCTTTAGGAGGATCACCGATGAGCCATCGTCAGAGGCATAATAGCTGTAGACAGAATCAATATGGAATTCCTCTTTATTGTTATAAAGATACTCTTCCATTTGGTTGATCATTGCCTCAGTGACATTGAGATTATGTCGACCTTCTACTTGATAGTTAATGTAGATTCGCTCATTGCTCTCGCTGTCTTCTTGGTCCTGTTTAACCATAGATAGCGGCAGGGCGGTGGATGCGAGGATCGCTACAGCAATCACGCCTGAACGCCAAGGTCTGAGCAATACCCAATCTAGGGTATTATTGTAAAAACGTTGTAATTTACCTGCATCCTTTTCGGGTGCGATGTCGAAGTGAAACTTAGTCAACATCAAAGGGATTAAGGTTTTTGCGACCAATAGCGACGCGGCGAGTGAAATACAAATCGCAATAGCAACATGCTCTAGAAAAATGGTGATCTCGACTTTTACGCCAAAAATATTAGGTAAAAATACAATGGCGGTTGTCATTGTGCCTGCCAATACTGCCAGAGACACTTTATCGACCCCCGTCATGACAGACTCTTCATTGTCTTTAGGGTGTTTACCTTGTTTTTCCTGCAGTACGCTCTCAGTGACAACCACAGCGTTATCAATAAGCATACCGACGGCGAGCAGGAGTCCCATCATAGACAGAATATTCAAGCTGTAACCGAGTAGATACATAGCGGCGAGCGTCATACCGATTGAAATAGGCACGGATGACACAACCACTAAAGTCATTTTAAAATTACGCAGGAATAAGTACAGCACGACAAAGGACAGCAGTGCACCGATTAACCCTGAAAGCAGCAAATCCATTAGTGAAGATTTTACTCCAGAGGCTTGATCTTCCATGATAAATAGGCGAATACCTTGGAACTGTTGGTCCTGCTTCGCAAGCTCAATCACCTTCATGACACGGTCTGACACTTCGACTAAGTTAGCGCCAGATTCCTTAAACACATCCAAACCCACGGCATAGTGCTTATCTAAATGTCGACCTTCGATACGTTCAGGTAGGGCAAATTGCACATCGGCGATATCGCCTAAGGTCAATCCGGGGATCAGTACTAGTGCTTTGATATCTTCAAGGTTTCTAAACTCACCCTTAGGTGAAACTTGATAAACGATATTACTGGCCCTGAGTGTGCCAGCGCTCAGCACAAAGTTCTCTCTGCTGAGACGTTGTTGCAAATCTGTGGCTGAAAATCCACTGGCGGCAAGGCGATCGGCATTGATGCGTACCTCAATTTGCTTTTGCTCAACGCCGTACAGGCTGACCTTAGAGACACCTTCAACACGTTCAAGCGGACGCTTGAGCTGTTTATCGAGTAGATCGAATGCACCTGAAAGCTCACGATCACTTGAGATGCGTATGGTGAGCACAGGCATGTCGGCGGTGGAGAATTGGCGGATAAAGACCCGCTCCACATCCTTGGGCAGTAAATGCCGCACTGCATCGATTTTTTCCCGCGCTTCTAAGCTCTTAGTGGCAACGTTTTCCCCCCACTTCATGTTGATTTCGATTTCGGCGCCTTCTTGGGAGGATTCTGATTCAAGCTCATCAATCCCCCCCATAGTCGCGAGGGATTCCTCCAGCACTTTGGTTATATCGCGTTCCACTTCAGCAGGGGTCGAGCCTTTGTAAGGCACTTCCACCACTATCTGTGGGATATCAATACCGGGGAACATTTCCAGCGGTAATAGGCGACTCGAGGCGAGACCAAACAGCAAGATAGCAAAGAAGAACATGCTGGTGGTTACGGGGCGCTTAATGGCTAAACGGGTGAGGTTCATGGGCGAGCCTCCTCTACGTTTACATGTGAGCCTGTTGCTGCGTATTCTTTTCGATCAAACAGGGCATAGAGCACTGGGAGCACAATTAAGGTCAGTAGTGTTGATAAACTCAGACCAAAGATCACCGTAATCGCCATCGGTGCGCGCACCTCTGAGCCATCACCTAGACCTAGCGCCATCGGCAATAAGCCTAAGGTCGTGGTGAGGGTTGTCATCATAATCGGGCGTAGGCGCGATTTAGCTGCATCGCGAATGGCATCAAGTTTTTGAGCACCTTCGCTACGCAGTTGATTGATCCGATCCACAAGCACAATCGCGTTGTTCACGACGATCCCCGCCAACATGATAAGGCCAATAAATACCACCACACTCAAGTTAGTTTGGGTGATATAAAGCCCAAGTACACTGCCACCTAATGCCATAGGTACGGCAAAGAGGATAAGCAAGGGATGTAATAGTGATTCAAACTGACTCGCCATGACTAAATATACTAAGAAAATCGCTAAGATAAGGGCAATTTTGAGTGATTGGAATGAGTGCTCCATTTCCTCATTTTGACCACCAAAACGGGCCTGAACCGATGCGGGTAACACTTGTTGCGATAGTATCTGCTGCGCCTGTGCAACCGCATCGCTTAAATCACCATAGGCGAGGTTAGCTGATACGAGAGCCACACGTTGTTGGCTGATGCGGTTAATCGCAGATGGGCCTAATTGCAATGAAACTTCTGCAACTGCGCTTAATGCAATAGGCTGACTGCTATTCGGATTGATGATTAAGGCATCGATATCGCTGATTTGATCCCGCTCCGCGAGTTCACTGCGCACCAGAATATCAATCTTACGGTCACGCACTGTGTATTGACTGGCAACAGTACCACCAACACGTTGGGCGATACGGTTCGCAACCGTTGGCGCATCCATTCCTAGAGCCGCTAACCTTGCATGATCGAAACGGATACTTAGCTCAGGTTGACCATCACGTAGACTGGTGTTCACGTCGGCAAAACGCTCCGATGCGGATAATGCTTTGACGAGACTATCTGCGCTGCGTTTGAGCAAGTTTAAATCGTAACCTGTGAGTTCAATTTCCAGTGGCGTTTTAAAGCTGAATAACTCAGGTTGCTCAATTTTCGCTTCAAGTTCAGGAATGCGGCGCGCAGTATCACGTAATACTTGAGTGACTGCGTTATAGGCACTGTGGTCGTTAAGCACCACTTGCAAGCGGCCCCAGTTTTCACCCCCGCGGGCAGTATCCGAAGTCATCAAACCGCCACTACCGGCTTGGCTATAAGCATGTTTAACTTCGGCTCTGTCTTTAATGGACAGTGCAAGTTGCTGTAATATCTTGTCGGTTTCGCTCACTGCCGTACCCGGCGGCAGTAAGATCTCCACGTAAAACTCGCCCTGATTCATTGGCGGAATAAGCTCCATACCAAGTCGCGGTAATAAGCTAATACAAGCGCCTGTTATTGCAATCGTGAGTAACAGTGTTGCTTTTTGTTGGCGCAGCGCCGAGGCCAGAAGCTTGTAATAAACCTTCTCAATACTGTGGTAGACAAAGTTAAATGCTGAGCTTAACGGGCGCATCACTAGACCAATAAGCCATGAGAAGAAGCGGCCTAAAATCAACACTAAGGTCAGTAGTGCACTGGGTAAGTAACTAACAATTAATAGAATAGGAAAGGAAAACACAGTCGCACTATAGTGTTTAAGCTTACCCATTTTAGTGGTGGGTTTATCCTTAGGTGCCGTTTTTATCAGCGCGGGTAAGGTTTTAAAGCCTTCACGTGATGCCAGCATTGGAATGGACGTTAACGCGACTAATAGCGATGCTAACAGTGCAAAAGTGACCGTTAGCGCTTGGTCTGAGAAGAGGGCGCCGGCAATCCCATCCACAAATACTAGCGGCACAAACACCGCAAGAGTGGTGAGTGTTGAGGCAAAAATTGCGCCTGCCACTTCTTTAGTCCCCGTCACTGCAGCTTCTAATTTACTCATGCCTTCGCTACGGCAGCGGTCTATGTTCTCTAATACCACAATGGCGTTATCGACCAAGAGACCGATGGCAAGGGCAATACCACCTAATGACATGATGTTTAAGCTGATATCGGCAAAATACATCATGTTAAAGGTGGCGATGACTGAGAAGGGAATCGAGATAGAAATAATCAGTGTCGGGATGATATTACGCAAGAACAGGTAAATCACTAGCATAGATAACAAGCTGCCCATCAGCGCAGAAGAGGTGACTTCGCTGACCGCACTTTCGATAAACTCAGACTGATCGTAAATCACTTCGAGCTTATTTTGCTTAGGGTCTTGATTGATTTTGACGAGTTCATCGCGCAGTTTTTTGGCGACAGCGACAGTATTTGCATCACCTTCTTTATAAATGGCCAGTTCAATCGATTCTTGACTGCCGATGCGGGTGATGTCACTACGCTCCTTGTAGGCATCTGTGATGGTAGCAACTTCGAATAAACGGACTAAAGCTTGCTCATCGCGATAGACGATCACTTGGCCGAGTTCATCTAATGAGTTGAATTGGTTTAGCGTTCGTACTAAGTATTCGCGATCACCTTGGATCACTTTACCCGCAGAGAGGTTGATGTTTTCCTCATTAATACGACGTTTAATATCATCGGCATTGAGATTGAGCTGCGACAGTTTTTCTTGATTGAGCTGAATATGCACTTCTTGCTCTAGGCCGCCAGATAAACGCACTGCGGCGACCCCAGATAGCGCCTCTAAACGACGCTTAAGCTCTTCCTCTGCATAGGTGCGCATTTGTTTGAGATCGGCTTCTGAGGCATTGGGCACAGACAGCGCAAGACGCATAATGGGGTCGAGATTGGGGTTAAAACGCAGTAATAAGGGCTTTTTAACATCAAGTGGCAGAGCGATAGTGTCGAGCTTTTCACGTACATCTAAACTCGCCATATCCATTGTTGTGCCCCATTCAAACTCAAGCACCACATCTGACATGCCTGAGCGCGAAATAGAACTGATTTTACGTAAGCCTTTGACCACGCCAACGGCTTCTTCAATTGGTTTAGAGACGAGCTGTTCGACTTCAACTGGCGCCGCACCGTCATACATAGTGCGAATGGTTAATGTGGGATAGCTTAAGTCTGGCAGTAACTTCACCGCTAGGCGGGAAAATCCCACCATACCGAATAAAATCACTGCCAGCATGAACATCCATACCGTGACTGGCCGTTTAACGGAAGTGCTGATAATTGACATGAAAGGCTCCTATCAGTTCTTAGCGGAAGCAAGATCGAGTGGGGTGATCACTTCGACTAAGGATTGGTCTTTCAAGTTTTGCTGGCCACGGGTAACGACTTGCTCACCGGGGTTAATACCTGTAATCACTTCTACCGAATCACCTTCACGGTAGCCAATTTCGACTTCACGACGGTTCGCATTGGTACCATCAATAACATAAAGCGCTTGTTTGTTGTCTTGGTTAATCAAGGCGCTGTAGGGAACAGTAATCACGTTCTCGTGGGTATCGTATTTGAGCTCAACCCGGGTAAACATGCCAGCTTTAAGGCGCGCCTCTTGATTTGGCACAGCAAGTGTCACCTTAAAGGTGCCACTTTGTGGGTCCACAATCGGGCTTATGCGCAACACTTTGGCGTGGATAGCATTCTTGCTATGTTGATTACTAAACACTTGTGCTTCTTGGCCGAGTTTTAAGCTCGCAAGCTGTTGCTCTGGCAAATGAACTATACCGTGGAGTTCATCTTGGTTGACTATATAAAACAAGTCGCCAAATTCCTTCGCCATATTGCCAGCTTTCACATAGCGTTTAGCAACTACACCGCTGATAGGGGACAGTACGCGGCTTTCTTTTACTTGCAGTTCGGCGAGATCTTTTTTAGCGATAGCGGCTTGCAAGTTATATTCAAGTTTGGCCATTGAATCCGCGCTGATAAATTCTCTGTTGCTCATTTTCTTCAGACGATTTAATTCTTGTTCGATGATTTTGACTTCGGCTTCTGAGCGGTCTAAATCATATTGCTGCCTCTTGGCATCAATAACAGCGAGCACTTGGCCCTTTTGAATGCGGTCACCTTCTTCAACAGCGAGAGATTCAATGAGTCCTGATATACGACTCACTACATTGGCTTCCTGTGGCGCTTCTAAGGTGGCAGTTGTACTGTAAAAAGAAGAAACGTTTCCTTGCATCACTGTAGTGGTTTCGACGGGAATGGCATATTTTTCTTCTTTTTTGACCACTTCTTCCTCACCACAGGCTGCTAGCATCGAAATCATTAGCAGTGGCAGGGTGAATTGAGCAATTTTTGACTTTTCCATAAGAATGTTACCTGTTGTCTTTATTGTGATGTCAGTTGTTAGCAGAAACCATGCCAATACTTAAAGTTGTTTAATTTCAGTCTATTAGTCGTATTTTTGGCTAAGTGTGATTTGTGATTCTTACTAAATGTAGCCAAAAGGTTTAAAAAGTGATGAGAATAACTAAGCGCGGTTAATTAAGATTACACAAGTGCGCAATTGCAACAATGTATTTTGTCAGGAGAGGTAATACCAATCGTATTAAATATCTGTACATTCAGCGGGAGTTCAACGCGCTTTAGACAAGGTGAAGGCTTGAAGGCATAGTGGTGCTCTGTCGAAAGCCTTGAACGCAGTATAAAGCGCTTTGCCATGTAGTGAACATCAGCCGCTCTTCGGGAGCCTCACAGACATCCCACTCCGGTGTTGCATTGACTTAAAAGGGAATAACCCTTTCTGCGTCAATGCGCCTTGGATTGAAATGCCTGTGAGGCTCTGAACTGATTAGATATTTAATGTGATTGGTATAAGTTTAAAAGAGGATTATTTGAAATGAAAAAAGCGCCCTTAGGCGCTTTTTAATGCGTAAGTCGTGGGACTTAGCGTTTGTCTTGTGCGACGAAATCACGCGCAGTTTCACCAGTATATAACTGACGTGGACGGCTGATTTTGTGGCCTGGTTGATCTAACATTTCTTTCCAGTGAGCAATCCAGCCTACAGTACGTGCCAGTGCAAATAGCACAGTGAACATACTGGTTGGAATACCAATGGCTTTCATAATGATGCCAGAGTAGAAGTCGACGTTTGGATACAGCTTTTTAGAAATGAAGTATTCGTCTTCAAGTGCAATGCGCTCAAGCTCCATTGCCACATCCAAGAGTGGATCTTGTACTTTCAGTTCTTTCAGCACTTCATGACAGGTTTCACGCATCACTTTGGCTCGTGGGTCAAAGTTTTTGTAAACACGGTGTCCAAAGCCCATCAGACGGAAAGGATCATTTTTATCTTTAGCGCGTTCAATGAATTCAGGAATACGGTCTACTGAACCGATTTCTTCTAACATTTGCAAACAGGCTTCGTTAGCGCCGCCGTGTGCAGGGCCCCAAAGAGATGCGATACCCGCTGCGATACACGCAAATGGGTTTGCACCTGAAGAACCGGCTAAACGTACTGTTGAAGTCGATGCGTTTTGTTCATGATCTGCATGTAAAATGAAGATCCTGTCCATTGCACGTTCAACAATAGGGTTCACGACGTATTCTTCGCACGGTACAGCAAACATCATGCTTAAGAAGTTGCCTGCATAGCTTAAGTCATTACGTGGGTACACGAATGGCTGGCCTGAAGAATACTTGTAGCACATGGCTGCTATCGTAGGCATTTTTGAGACTAAGCGATAAGCGGCGATTTCGCGGTGACGTGGATCGTTAACATCCAGAGAGTCTTGGTAAAATGCAGATAATGCACCCGTCACACCACATAACATGGCCATAGGATGTGCATCACGACGGAAACCTCTAAAGAAGAAGGCTAGCTGCTCGTGAACCATAGTGTGGGTTTTAACTGTATGTACAAACTCAGTATATTGCGCTTTGGTCGGCAGTTCACCGTAAAGCAGCAAATAACACAGGTCTAGGTAATCGGAGTCAACGGCAAGTTGATCGATTGGATAGCCACGGTGTAACAATATACCTAGATCACCATCAATATAGGTAATTGCAGATTCACAGGAGGCAGTCGCAAGAAAACCTGGATCAAAAGTAAAGTAACCTTTGCTGCCAAGTTTACTGATATCGATTACGTCAAAACCAGCGGTTCCCTGCTTTACTGGCAATTCTATCGAGTCGTTCCCTGGTAATTCTAATTTGGCTTTTAAATCAGCCATACCCCGTTCTCCTTACTTAGTTCTTATCTGTGAGTGCGGCATGTCAAACCGCCATTACTTTACAGCCATTCTAGATCACATTTCAATTTAAATAAGCGTTTAAATTTGTTAGACCATGGTATAAAAGCCTTTACTTTTCTATTTGTAACTGGCACTTACAGTAAAAAATAGTCAAAAAAACATAATTTGCATTCTGTGATGTTTGTATTTGACATTTGCCGCGAGTATACTTGCCTCGCCCAATAAGGGCCGCAAACAACGATTATAAAGCACCCTTTGTTTACATGTTAAATGAGTGCGTGCTCAGATAGTTAACTGTTTGTTTAAACTTTGCTTTTGTGTTTACTTTTGCAGTGATCAACCTCCTGTTTAAAGTTTGTACAAAAGCGGTTCACATAACAAAAAAAATGCTCAATGGAGCTGAGTGAGCAGAACGTGAAAAAGCAAAGACCTGTCCATTTAGATCTGCAGACCATTCGCTTTCCTGCAACAGCGATTGTGTCAATTCTTCACCGTGTTTCCGGTGTCATCATGCTGTTCGCAGTTGGCATTCTCATTTGGTTGCTAAATTCATCTTTAGCATCAGCTGAAAGTTTCGCTGGCGTACAGTCTCTATTCGATAACTTCGTGATGAAGTTTATCCTGTGGGGCATTATGACTGCACTGGCCTATCACTTGTTTGGTGGCCTGCGCCACTTAGTAATGGATACCGGTCGTTGGGAAGAATTGTCATCGGGTGCCGCATCAGCGAAAGCTGTATTTGCCTTAACGGTAGCCTTTTCAATCATAGCGGGGATCTGGGTATGGTAACCAATGCAGCAAGTTTTGGACGCAGTGGTGTTCATGACTATATTCTACTACGCGCTAGTGCAGTGATCCTCGCCTGTTACACCATTTTCTTGGTTGGCTTTATTGCATGTAGTTCCCCTCTCACCTACGACGTCTGGCATGGCCTATTTAGTGCTCTGCCAATGAAAGTGTTTACACTTCTGACGCTGGTAGCCTTATTAGTACATGCTTGGATTGGTGTATGGCAAGTGCTGACAGATTACGTTAAGTGCACGTCGTTACGTGGTGTTTTACAGTTCACCTTTGTCGTTACCGTATTTTGTTATTTAGCGGCCGGCATTGTTATTGTGTGGGGTGTCTAAGTGAGTATTCCAGTACGCGAATTTGATGCTGTAGTGATCGGTGCCGGTGGCGCTGGTATGCGTGCAGCGCTGCAGATTTCCAAAGAAGGTAAAAGCTGTGCGCTTTTATCAAAAGTATTCCCAACCCGTTCTCATACCGTATCTGCGCAGGGTGGTATCACTGTTGCGTTAGGTAACGCCCATGAAGATCATTGGGAACAACACATGTACGATACCGTGAAAGGTTCCGATTTTATCGGTGACCAAGAAGCGATCGAGTTCATGTGTAAAACCGGTCCTGAAGCCGTGATTGAACTTGAGCAAATGGGTTTGCCTTTCTCTCGTTTCGAAAATGGTACGATTTACCAACGTCCATTTGGTGGTCAATCTAAGAACTTTGGTGGCGAGCAGGCTGCGCGTACTGCGGCAGCTGCCGACCGTACTGGTCATGCTTTGCTTCACTGTTTATACCAACAAAACGTTAAGCATAAGACGCAAGTCTTCTCAGAATGGTATGCATTAGATCTCGTTAAAAACGATGATGGCGCCGTTGTGGGTTGTACTGCGATTGAAATTGAAACGGGCGATATCGTTTATTTCAAAGCCAAAGCAACGATTCTTGCGACCGGTGGTGCAGGGCGTATTTACGCTTCGACGACTAACGCGCATATCAACACCGGTGACGGCGTAGGTATGGCAATGCGTGCTGGCGTGCAAATGCAAGACATGGAAATGTGGCAATTCCACCCAACTGGCATCGCCGGCGCGGGTGTACTTGTGACTGAAGGCTGTCGTGGTGAAGGTGGTTATCTGCTGAACAAAGACGGCGAGCGTTTCATGGAGCGTTATGCCCCTAACGCGAAAGATTTGGCATCACGCGACGTGGTAGCACGTTCTATGATGACTGAAATCCGCGAAGGTCGTGGTTTAGACGGTCCATTAGGCCCACACTGTTTGCTCAAGCTTGATCACTTAGGTAAAGAAACATTAGAAGCACGTTTACCAGGCGTGTGTGAATTGTCTCGTACTTTTGCCCATATCGATCCAGCCGATGGTCCAATTCCAGTACTACCAACGTGTCACTATATGATGGGCGGTCTACCAACGAAGGTCAGTGGTCAAGTTATTCGTAAGAATGAAGACGGCACTGAACAAGATGTTATTGGTCTGTTCGCTGTGGGTGAGATTGCCTGTGTATCTGTACATGGTGCAAACCGTTTAGGTGGTAACTCACTGCTTGACTTAGTGGTCTTTGGCCGCGCAGCGGGTCAGCATTTAGGTAAAGCTTTGGATGAGACTGACGATCCAAAAGACGCAAGTGATGCAGATATTCAAGCTTCTCTGGCTCGTCTGAATCGTTGGGAAAGCAACAAAGATGGCGAAGATCCAGCGCAAATCCGTAAGGATCTACAGCTGTGTATGCAATTAAACTTCTCTGTATTCCGTCGTGGCGATGCTATGGCTGAAGGGTTAGAGCAGTTGAAAGTGATTCGTGAACGTCTTGCAAATGCTAAATTGTCTGATAACTCTCGTGAATTCAATACTCAACGTATTGAATGTTTAGAGTTAGATAACTTGATGGCAACGGCAATCGCCACGGCTTATGCGGCTAACTTCCGTACCGAAAGTCGCGGTGCTCACTCACGTGAAGATTATTTAGAGCGTGATGATGAGAACTGGTTATGCCACAGCTTATTTGACCCAATCACTGAAACGATGGATCGTCGTGCAGTGAACATGGCACCTAAGTTACGTGAAGCATTCCCGCCGAAGAAACGTACCTACTAGGAGTTGCAAAGATGAAATTGACATTTGCAGTTTATCGCTACAATCCTGACGTAGATACTAAACCGTATATGCAGGATTACAGCTTAGAAGTGGCTGAAGGCTCTGACATGATGGTGCTCGATGCACTGATCAAGTTGAAAGAGCAAGATCCGACTTTGTCATTCCGTCGCTCATGCCGTGAAGGCGTGTGTGGTTCAGACGGCGTGAACATGAATGGTAAGAATGGTCTGGCGTGTATTACCCCAATTTCAACCTTTAAAGGCAAGAAATTAGAAATACGTCCATTACCAGGTATGCCAGTTGTTCGTGACTTAGTTGTTGATTTAACTCAGTTCTATAAGCAGTATGAGAAGATCAAGCCTTACCTCATCAATGATGAGAAACAACCTGCTCGTGAACACTTACAATCCCCTGAAGAGCGTGCTCATTTAGATGGTTTGTACGAATGTATCATGTGTGCCTGTTGTTCTACGGCTTGCCCATCATTCTGGTGGAATCCTGATAAGTTTATCGGTCCAAGCGGTCTGCTTCACGCATATCGTTTCTTGATCGACAGTCGCGATACAGCTACAGAAGAACGTTTATCTGAGCTGGACGACGCCTATAGCGTGTTCCGTTGCCATGGCATCATGAACTGCGTTGACGTTTGTCCAAAAGGTCTTAATCCGACTAAAGCAATTGGTCATATTAAGTCCATGCTGTTGAAGCGAGCAGTGTAATGCGAGAACCCGAGCTGAAACCAATAATAATATAGCTCTTGAAGAGTCACTTTCTGGTAGCAGAAGGTGACTCTTTTGCGTATGTAATGGAAGACAACGCGCCGTATATCTGGACATCTAGGGGCGGCAGAAATTATGCGTCGAAGGTAATCTCTACAGACTGCATATTTAATACTATGGCTAAGCACGTGTATAAAGTTTGAAAGGAATAGAAATGCACCAAGGCATCATGAAAGCCTGGCTCGAATCATCTCACTTAAGTGGTGCAAATTCGACCTACGTAGAAGAGATGTATGAAGCCTATCAAGAAGACCCACAGTCAGTCGCTGATGATTGGCGTGCGGTATTTGATAATCTCCCTCCTGTGAACGGTGCCTCTGTTGATGCGCCTGAAGCTGCTCACTCAAAAGTACGTGATTATTTTCGCAGTTTAGCGTTAGAAGGTCGCCATAAGAGCTCAGCTCGTGTGACGGATCCTGAAATGGATGCTAAACAAGTTAAAGTCCTGCAATTAATTAACGCCCATCGTTTCCGTGGTCACCAAGGTGCTAATCTTGATCCCCTCGAACTGTGGAAACGTGAACCCGTAGCTGATTTAGATCCTGCCTTCCACGGCTTGACTAAAGAAGACATGGAACGTGAGTTTAATACAGGTTCTTTTGCTCATGGTGGCGAAACCATGAAGCTCGCGGATTTGGTAAAAGCGCTGAAAGCCACCTACTGTGGTTCTATCGGTGCTGAATATATGCACATTACCGATACCGATGAGAAACGCTGGATCCAACAACGTCTCGAACCTTCCTTAGGTAAAGCTAACTACGATAAAAGTGTTAAGACACGCATTCTTGAAGGCCTTAACGCCGCAGAAGGTATTGAAAAATACTTAGGTGCTAAATTCCCTGGTGCGAAACGTTTCTCGTTAGAAGGCGGTGATGCGTTAGTGCCTATGATGCGCGAAATTATTTATCGTGCAGGTGAAGCCGGTACTAAAGAAATCGTCGTCGGTATGGCTCACCGTGGTCGTCTGAACGTGTTGGTGAACGTATTAGGTAAGCGTCCAGCTGAACTGTTTGACGAGTTCGCGGGTAAGCATGCTGATACCCACGGTTCTGGTGACGTTAAGTACCACCAAGGTTTCTCCTCTGATTTTGAAACGCCGGGCGGCAATGTGCATTTAGCACTGGCCTTCAACCCATCGCACCTTGAAATCGTTAACCCTGTGGTCATTGGTTCTGTACGTGCCCGTCAAGACCGTCGCGGTTGTAAGGATGGCTTACAAGTCATGCCTATTACTATTCACGGTGACTCTGCAATTGCGGGTCAAGGGATAGTACAAGAGACATTCAACATGTCTCAAACCCGTGGCTTTAAAGTCGGCGGCAGTATTCGCATTGTAGTGAACAACCAAGTGGGCTTCACGACTTCTAACCATGCGGATACTCGTTCGACTGAATACTGTACTGACATCGCTAAGATGGTTCAGGCACCGATTTTCCACGTTAACTCTGATGATCCCGAAGCCGTTGCTTTTGTGTCGCAGTTAGCCGTTGATTATCGTAACGAGTTCAAACGTGATGTGGTGGTTGAATTAGTGTGTTATCGCCGTCATGGCCATAACGAAGCCGATGAGCCAAGTGCAACTCAGCCGCTGATGTATGCCAAGATCAAGAAACACCCAACGCCACGTAAGATTTATGCAGACAAGCTAATCGCTGAAAACGTGATCGCTGCTGATGATGTGACTGGTCTTATCAATAATTACCGTGATGCATTAGATCAAGGTGATTGTGTAGTTAAAGAATGGCGCCCAATGACGCTGCATTCTGTTGATTGGACACCGTATATCGGTCGTGAGTGGGACGAAGCGTATCAAGCCTCTATGTCGGCTGAGCGTTTACAAAGTCTGGCTGACAAACTGAGCTATGTACCTGAAAGTCATCCATTGCAATCACGGGTTGCTAAGATTTATAGCGACCGTTTAGCGATGGCAAAAGGCGAGAAGCCACTCGATTGGGGTTTTGCAGAAACGCTGGCTTATGCCTCGATTCTGGAAGACAACAAGCGTGTACGTATTACAGGTCAGGATTCTGGCCGCGGTACTTTCTTCCATCGTCATGCTGTATTGCACAATCAAAACGATGGCACGACTTACATGCCACTGCGCAATATTGCTGATGAACAAGGCCCAATTGATATTACTGACTCAGTATTATCTGAAGCCTCAGTACTGGCGTTTGAGTATGGTTATGCCACAGCAGAACCCGGCGGATTGACTATTTGGGAAGCGCAGTTTGGTGACTTTGCTAACTGTGCCCAAGTGGTAATCGATCAGTTCTTGTCATCGGGTGAGCAGAAGTGGGGCCGTTTATGTGGTCTGACTATGCTGTTACCCCATGGCTATGAAGGTCAAGGCCCTGAGCATTCAAGCGCCCGTTTAGAGCGTTTCTTGCAGATGTGTGCTAACCACAATATGCAAGTGTGTGTGCCTTCAACACCTGCACAGGTCTACCATATGTTGCGCCGCCAAGTGGTGCGTCCTATGCGTCGTCCACTTATCGTCATGTCGCCTAAGTCATTACTACGTCATCCATTAGCGGTTTCAAGCTTGGAAGAATTAGCCAATGGCAGTTTCCAAAATGTGATCGGTGAAATCGATACGTTGGAAGCAAGCAAGGTGGACCGAGTTGTCTTCTGCAGTGGTAAGGTTTACTTCGAACTGCTGGAAAAACGTCGTAAAGAAAATATCACTAACGTAGCGTTAATCCGTGTCGAACAGTTATATCCGTTCCCACATGATGAAATGATCGTTGCTTTGGCTGATTACCAACATGTGAAAGATTTTGTTTGGTGTCAGGAAGAGCCACAGAACCAAGGTGCTTGGTACTCTAGTCAACACCATTTCTGGGCCGCGGTTCCTGCAGGTGCACAGTTAACTTATGCTGGTCGTGAAGCGTCAGCTGCACCAGCGTGTGGTTACCCTGAGTTGCACACACATCAGCAAGAATCTTTAGTGAACAGTGCCCTGAAACTTACAATCGCACTGTAGTAATAGACATTTTATAAAAGGATAGTTTTTCATGAGTATCGAAATCAAGGTACCCGTACTACCAGAATCTGTTGCCGATGCCACGATTGCCACTTGGCATGTGAAAGTGGGCGAGCAAGTTTCTCGTGATCAAAACCTGGTTGATATTGAAACCGATAAAGTGGTTCTTGAAGTGGTTGCGCCAGAAGATGGCCACATTGGCGAGTTTTTGTTTGAAGAAGGCGCCACTGTTCTGGGTGAACAAGTGATCGCTAAATTCATCGCCGGTGCTGTATCGGGCAAAGAAGTCACTAAAGCGCAAGCTGAAGCGGCAACGCCTGTAGCTGAAACCAGCGATGAAAGCAGTGATGCGTTAAGCCCATCTGTACGCCGTTTACTGGCTGAGCACAATGTTGATGCCAGCAAAGTAAAAGGCACTGGTGTGGGTGGTCGTATTACTAAAGAAGACGTTGAAGCCTTTGTTAAGTCTGCGCCTAAAGCAGCGGCACCAGCAGCACCTGCTGTAGCTCCGTTAGCGGCTGGCCGTAGCGAGAAGCGCGTGCCAATGACACGTCTGCGTAAGACAATCGCAAACCGCTTGTTAGAAGCGAAAAACTCTACCGCTATGCTCACGACGTTTAACGAAGTGAACATGAAGCCCATCATGGATATCCGTAAGCAATACCAAGATATCTTTGAAAAGCGCCACGGTATCCGTTTAGGCTTTATGTCTTTCTACATCAAAGCCGTGACTGAAGCGCTGAAACGTTTCCCAGAAGTCAACGCGTCTATTGATGGCGATGATATCGTCTATCACAACTACTTCGACATCAGCATCGCAGTATCAACACCACGTGGTCTGGTAACACCAGTGTTACGTGACACTGATACCATGAACTTAGCTGAAATCGAAAAAGCAGTTCGTGACTTAGCCCTTAAAGGCCGTGACGGTAAGCTGACTGTGGCTGACATGACTGGCGGTAACTTCACTGTGACTAACGGTGGTGTTTTCGGTTCACTGATGTCTACACCGATCCTTAACCTGCCACAAAGTGCGATTTTAGGCATGCATGCCATTAAAGATCGCCCAATGGCAGTCAATGGTCAGGTTGAAATCCTGCCCATGATGTACCTAGCACTCTCATATGACCATCGTATTGTTGATGGCCGTGAGTCTGTTGGTTTCTTGGTTGCGATTAAAGACTTCCTAGAAGACCCAACTCGTCTGCTGCTTGATCTGTAACACAACTCGATAAGAGATTGCGCTTAAAGAAATAGCCAGACATACCCTCGTGACTGGCCCAAACGGGCCAGTTGGATTTGATTAGAAGTATACGGATAGATCATCATGAATTTGCATGAGTATCAGGCAAAATCCTTATTTGCCGAATATGGTTTACCAGTGTCAGAAGGTTTTGCATGTGATACAGCCCAAGAAGCTGTAGAAGCGGCAGGCCATATTGGCGGAAATTTATGGGTTGTTAAGTGTCAAGTACACGCAGGCGGCCGCGGTAAAGCGGGTGGCGTTAAAGTCACTGGCGATAAAGAAGAAATCAGAGCCTTTGCCGAACACTGGTTAGGCAAAAATCTGGTGACTTATCAAACTGATGAGAAAGGTCAGCCAGTTGCTAAAATTTTAGTAGAAAGCTGCACCGACATTGCTAACGAACTGTACCTAGGTGCCGTTGTTGACCGCGCGACTCGTCGCGTAGTGTTCATGGCGTCGACTGAAGGTGGTGTTGAAATTGAGAAAGTGGCAGAAGAAACGCCAGAACTCATCCACACTGCAATCATAGATCCTTTGACTGGTCCACAAGGCTATCAAGCACGTGATCTTGGCTTCAAGTTAGGTTTAAACCCAACTCAAATGAAGCAGTTCACTAAGATTTTCATGGGTCTGGCGACTATGTTCGTTGATCATGATTTCGCATTGCTTGAAATCAACCCACTGGTTATTACCACTGAAGGCAACCTACACTGCCTAGACGGTAAAATCGGTATCGACGGTAACGCACTTTATCGTCAACCAAAAATCAAAGGCATGCACGATCCATCACAGGATGATGCCCGCGAAGCTCACGCTGCTAAGTTCGAACTGAACTACGTAGCATTAGACGGTAACGTTGGCTGTATGGTGAACGGTGCTGGTCTGGCTATGGGTACTATGGATATCGTTAACTTGCACGGTGGCAAGCCAGCGAACTTCCTAGACGTAGGCGGCGGCGCGACTAAAGAACGTGTAGCAGAAGCTTTCAAAATCATTCTGTCTGACAGCAATGTGAAAGCGGTTCTGGTTAACATTTTCGGCGGTATCGTACGTTGTGACATGATCGCAGAAGGTATTATCGGCGCTGTTAAAGAAGTGGGCGTTAAAGTACCTGTTGTGGTTCGTTTAGAAGGTACTAACGCTGAACTTGGCCGTGAAGTATTAGCTAAATCAGGTCTTGATATCATTGCAGCTACCAGTCTGACTGACGCGGCTGAGCAAGTTGTTAAAGCTGCGGAGGGCAAATAATGTCTGTCTTAATCAATAAAGATACCAAGGTAATTTGCCAAGGTTTCACTGGCGGTCAAGGTACATTCCACTCACAACAAGCTATCGATTACGGTACGCAAATGGTGGGCGGTGTGTCTCCTGGTAAAGGCGGTCAAACTCACTTAGGTCTGCCAGTGTTTAACACTGTGAAAGACGCTGTAGCTGCTACTGGCGCGACTGCTTCTGTGATCTATGTACCTGCACCATTTTGTAAAGACGCCATTCTTGAAGCTATCGACGGTGGCATTGAGCTTATCGTTTGTATCACTGAAGGCATTCCTACACTGGACATGCTGCAAGTTAAAGTGAAGCTTGAAGAAACTGGCGTTCGCATGATCGGTCCTAACTGCCCAGGTGTTATCACCCCAGGTGAATGTAAGATCGGCATTATGCCAGGTCACATCCACTTAAAAGGCAAAGTGGGCATCGTTTCTCGTTCAGGTACTCTGACTTATGAAGCGGTTAAGCAAACAACGGATGAAGGTTTCGGCCAATCTACTTGCGTAGGTATTGGTGGTGACCCAATTCCAGGTACTAGCTTCATTGATGTACTGGAAATGTTCCAAAACGATCCACAGACTGAAGCGATCGTTATGATCGGTGAAATCGGTGGTAACGCTGAGGAAGATGCGGCGGCTTTCATTAAAGCACACGTGACTAAACCTGTTGTGTCTTATATTGCGGGTGTCACTGCACCTGCTGGTAAGCGTATGGGCCATGCTGGCGCGATTATCGCTGGCGGTAAAGGTACTGCAGAAGACAAATTTGCTGCATTAGAAGCAGCGGGCGTAACAACTGTCCGCTCGCTTGCTGATATCGGCAAAGCGCTGCGTATTCGTACAGGTTGGTAAGCTAACCTTTCGAATATAAAAGGCGCCTAAGGCGCCTTTTTTATTGGCTGTAATTTCGGCAGCGAATCGCTGTAAATGACAGGAATGGGATTGAGCTAACACCATGAAGACTAGATATTTTTTCTTCTACGGGTTAGATTGATGCTTCTCTACTACGCGCTCGTCTGTGTCATTGGCGAGGATAATGTGAGTAGAGCCATTAACCATGAGCTAAGTGCTTATGGCTTCAGTGCTGTTCTGCAAAAAATCTTGAACTCAAATTTATTTAACACGGTTGCAGTTTATCGTTGCGAGCGTATTTGTTTTATGGGGCTTATCGCATTGGGGGAGGGTAAGCAACAGAGTCGATGTTAGCCACAGTAACGGCTTAAACATCACATTTTTTTACGAGGGAAAAACTGTGAAAACACCTAAAATCATTATTTCGGAAATTGACTTAGAAAGACTAGAGCGATTATTGGAGTCACTGCCGGCAAATGCGTTTCCGGGCAAAGCGGCATTGGAGGCTGAATTAGACAGAGCCGATATTGTGCCTGCATCACAGGTGCCCGCGAATGTGGTGACCATGAATTCAGAAGTGAAGTTTAGCGTTTCATCCAGTAATGAGACTTTCTGTTTACGTTTAGTGTATCCAAAAGACGTGAACGGCGCGGGCACGATTTCTATTTTGGCGCCGGTGGGCAGCGCATTATTAGGGCTCTCTCAAGGTGATGAAATTGAATGGCCAGGTCCGGGTGGTTCTATGGTAAAAGTGCGTATTGAGGAAATCCTGTATCAACCTGAACGCAGTGGTGATTTCCACCGTTAAGCTTGAGGTATTGGCGTAGTGTCGTTGACGTTACGCCAGTGCACTTTAAGCGAACCATTGGTTGATTTTTAAGTGCCATTTTTGAAGGAGCAAAGATGATAACCCAAACTGAACGGTTAATTATTCGACCATTTACTGAGCAAGATTGTGAAGCGCTTTATTTGATGAACAGTAATGCTGCGATGCTGAAATACATTCCCACCGCGGCATTTACAGCTCGCGAGCAGGCGGTTGAGTTGTTTCACAAGGTGATCCAAGTCGATTATCAGCAACATGGTTTTGGTCGTTGGGCGGTAGAGCATAAAGTCGATAAGCGGGTGATTGGTTTTTGTGGTCCGAAATTTATTCCAGAATTCAGCGAAGTCGAACTGGGTTATCGTTATTTCCCTGAGTATTGGGGAACAGGAATTGGTACTGAGGCCGCATTTGCTGCATTAGCCGAATTTAAACGTTTTGGTATTGATCAGACGATTGCACTTATCTTAGCAGGGAATCTCGGTTCTGAAGGCGTGGCTAAGCGTGTGGGCATGCATTGGCGTGAGCAAAATGAGTTTATGGGCCATAAAGTGAATATCTACGCCAAGGTGTTATAGCGGTTTGCCCGTAAACATCATCCAATAAAAAACCAGCCTTAGGCTGGTTTTTTGCTTAATTCTTTATAAACACAATGGCCGACTTAGGCGTCGTTATGCTCACAGGTATCGTTGGTGCAAGTGCCGTACAAATATAAGCTGTGATTAGTCAACTTAATGTTGTGTTTCATGGCAATTTCATCTTGACGACGTTCGATGACTTCATCTGAAAACTCAATCACTTTGCCACACGATAGGCAAACTAAGTGATCATGATGATGCTGAGTCGATAGTTCGAAAACGGCTTTACCGCTCTCAAAATGATGGCGACTGACAATACCTGCATCATCAAATTGGTTTAACACACGGTAGACGGTGGCTAGACCAATTTCTTCACCGATATCGAGCAGCTTCTTGTACAAATCTTCTGCACTGATATGTTGGTTTTCAGGTCCTTGCATCAGTTCTAGGATCTTGACTCGTGGCAGGGTAATTTTCAAACCCGCTTTTTTTAGCGCTTGATTTCCATCTGTCATTGCTAATCTCTTGATTGCAGAACCAATAGGTTCATCCGTGGATAGTGTTTGCCATTATAGGTGCTCAGGTTGAAAACTTAAACCTTTGTTCTGGCTTTCTAGGGCGATATGCAGATAAATTGTGTCAATAGGCGTTAAATCACAATATTTTGCGGCAATTCAAGCATAGTTTTTGTATGGTTATACCAAGGAATAATATTCACGGCTGCCAAAGTCAGTGAGAATAATTCAAATAAATAAAATAATAAGGAATCAGCATGTACCAGCAAATTGTGGTGTTAACCGGCGCAGGGATCTCTGCTGAGTCGGGTTTACGCACCTTTCGCGATCAAGATGGTCTGTGGGAAGAGCATCATATTGAAGACGTTGCGACACCAGAAGGTTATGAGCGTGATGCTGAATTGGTAGAGCGATTTTACAATAGTCGTTGGTTGCAACTGCACAGTGGCACGGTTGAACCCAATGCAGCGCATGTGGCCTTGGCAAAGTTGGAAGCGGACTTTAAAGGTCAATTACTTATCATCACACAAAATATTGATGACTTGCATGAGCGTGCGGGCTCGCGCCGTCTATTGCATATGCACGGTGAATTATCCAAAGGCCGTTGTCCGCGCTCACGTCAGACCTTTATTTTACGTGAGCCCTTTGGTATCGATAATTGCTGTACTTGTTGTATTCCGGCTCAGCGTTTACGCCCCCATGTGGTGTGGTTTGGTGAAATGCCCTTAGGGATGGATCGAATTCACGATGCGCTCGATAACTGTGACTTGTTTATCGCCATTGGCACCTCTGGCACTGTGTATCCTGCCGCGGGCTTTGTGGATACTGCTAACCATCATGGGGCTCAAACAGTCGAAGTGAATATGATGGCACCCGATAGACACAGTCAGTTTCAATATCACCTCACAGGAAAAGCGGGGGAGTTAGTGCCTCAGTTGGTTGATACCATTTTAGCGGGTCGAGTGATTGGCAGTGAGTCGAACACATGAGCGAAAAAGTTGCGATTATAATGCGTGGCTTACCGGGCAGTGGTAAGTCACATTGGGTTGAAACTTACATTCTTTCCCTTCCTTTAGAAAAAGCCATTGGCGTGCGGCAACGTGGCGTATTTTCGACCGATAGTTTTTTCTACCATGAAGATGAATACCGTTTCGATGCCAAGAAATTACCTGAGTTTCATCAATGTAATTTGACGGGGTTTATTCAGGCACTTTCTTCAAGCGAGCCCGTGGTGATTTGTGACAATACCAATCTGTGCCACTGGGAATACATGGCCTATGAAGCGGCGGCAAAAGCCTTCGGTTATCAAGTTAGAATTGTGCTTGTGGGTGAACCAAGCAGTCTGGCTCATCAGCAGGAATGCGCGAAACGCAATCGCCACGACGTTCCTTTGGCACAAATTCAGCGGATGGCGAAGGTATTTGAAGATTTTTAATTTCAGGTACTTACTTATGTTGAGTATTGTGATCTGTAGCAATCAATTTTAGGTATGGGTCCCGCAGTGTTTTCGCCCTGTCATAAGTCTGTTGTACTCTGTTTCAACGTTCTGCTTTGTGTATGTGTATGTGTATGTGTGTGGCTCATACATTCGCCTTATCTATTTGACCGTGCACTTTAAGCTTGATCCCAAAGACAGTTTATCCACATAAGTCTGCGTATAATGCGCTAACTTGTGTGGCATTGAAGGGTCAATGCAAGATTGCTGCTGGCTTGAACGAGACCATTGAGCACAAGCGGACGTATATCAGAGGAAAGAGCCATGCTCATTAAAATTTTACTAACAGTCTTAGTTATTGCTGGCACTTGGTTTTTGCTGGTGAAACGCAAGCGTCAGATTGAATCTCAGGCTGTTAATCTCAGTTCAAAGCGTTTTAGTGAACCGCTGTGGCGTCGATACCTGTTGACGAGTGTGTTTGTGGTGATTGGATTTAGCCTGCTGAGTTACAGTGTTTGGTATTGGCGCGATCAGCATAGAATTGTCACTGTGAGAATTGTGTCACCGAATGCCGACAATAACGGCGAGTATCGTGTGCGAAAAGGGGATATCTCAGACTCGAAAATGGTCACTCTCGATGGCATCCATATTCGCTTTTCGACCCAAGAACGGTTGGCTATTATCGAAACCGACTAAGGCATATTTATTTTACTAAATTACCTTGCACGCCTTTTCATTGCCAACTTATGCGGTAAACTAGCGACAATTTTTAAGCCTGCACTTAAGTGGAATCGTTAACTTAAGTTTTTTTTCAGGAGGACAAATGATTACTGCTTATGTCTATGATAATCGTCACCTTACTGTGACAGAGCTCGGCATACTGGACAGTATTCCCGCGTCGACCATTTGGTTAGATCTGTATAAACCCGATGATGAGGAGCGAGAGTGGTTAAGTCATTTTTCTGTTGAAGAAGTGCCTGACGAAGAAGATATCAATGAAATTGAGGCCTCAGCACGTTTTTATCAAAACAGTGACGGCTTGCATATTAATTCGTTATTCCCACAGCGTGTCGGCCAAGATGTGCGCGGCGTTAACGTTTCCTTCAACCTTCGTAGCAATTTTTTACTGACAATTCGTGAAGAAGACGTAGGTCTTATCCGTTTGCTGCGTAACTATTTGCGTTTAGGGCGGTTAGAAGTATCGACACCGCAGGAATTGTTTCTCGAGTTATTTAATCTGAAAGTGGATTATCTATCTGACTTAATTGAAGACGTTTACACTGTACTTGAAAATGTCGGTGAGCAAGTATTTGATAACGACGAACTTGACGATGTATTTAAACTCATCACTCTGCAAGAAGACTCTAATGGTAAAATCCGATTAAGTTTGCTCGATACTCAGCGCTCACTGCGTTATATGCAGCGTTATTATCGTGGCCAGTTATCCGATGAACATTTAAAGGACTTGCGGGAAATGTTGTCGGATATCGAGTCGCTGATGCCCCACAGTCAGTTTATTTTCGATAAGTTAAACTTTCTGCTCGATGCGGCCATGGGTTTCAGTGGTCTGCAGCAGAACAAAATCATCAAAATCTTCTCGGTTGCCGCTGTGGTGTTTCTACCACCGACCTTAATTGCCAGTAGTTATGGGATGAACTTTACCAGCATGCCTGAGCTTGAGTGGCAATACGGTTACCCTATGGCGATTGTGATGATGTTAGCCAGTGCCGCAGGTACTTACTTCTTCTTTAAACGTAAGCATTGGTTATAAGCCTGGCGCGAGCTGTGTTTATTTCTCGAATTAACAACAAGGGTCGAATGCAATATTCGACCCTTGTTGTTATCACTTTTATTAATCATGTTCATTCAATGACTTTTATTCAATGAGTGAGACTCGATGACTTTGCTTAAATGAGTGAAGCTCGTTAGACATAATCGTTAAGCCAGTTTCTTAATCAACTACTTACGACTATCGCCGCCAAAGTAGTAACTCACTCGCTCACGCGGATTCAAATACTCGTGGACTTTTTCAGGAAGCGCCGCAGGTGGTAAGCAGCGCACTATGCTGATCCCTTCAATTTCCAGATCAACGATAGGCGCCTGATCTTTGGGCACTAAGGCATCGTAAACCAATATTTTTGGACATAGTAGTTTAGTTAAGTTAACCGACATCACCATGGCATATTGACCGCTGGATAATTCCACCACACTGCCGGGGGGGTAAATGCCCAGCATCTTGATCATCTTGCCAATATACTCTTGATTTAGCTTAGTTTTGTATTGCTTATACAAATGCCCCAGTGCGGCGTAGGGCATTCTGGCTTTGCCCTGTTGGCTTGGGTAACACAAGGAGTCATATTCGTTCACTACCGCAATCAGTTGCGATACCTTATCGAGAGCCTCTTCCTTTAGGCCTTTGGGATAACCACTGCCATCGAGAAACTCGTGGTGATTGGTGATTGCAGGTAAGGCTGCTTGGGGAAAATTATCGGCTAATTTGAGCAGTTCAATCCCAAGTAATGGATGCTGTTTGATAAAATTAAGCTCTGGTGCTGACCAAGGTGTCGATTTTTTTAGAATTTGTGGTGGGATTTTTAATTTACCCACGTCGTGGAACAGGGCACTGAGACCGACCGTTTCGATTTCACTTCTATCCCATTCCATTTCTTTGGCGATCAGCATAGAGAGGATCGCAACATTCAAGGAGTGGTAGTAAATGCTTTCATCCTGCTTAGCATCACTCATCAAATGCAGCACTAAGTTATCTGAGTTGAGCAGCTGTTCGACTATGGTGTGGACCAAATCTTTGGCGTCATCGACCGCATTTAAGGGGCGATTACGTAGCTTAGAGATGAGGCTGCGCATCATGGCTACTGAGCGGGTAAAATTTTGCTCAGTTTTATTAATGTCACGGCGTAATTTTTTTTGTACTTCGATTTGCTCAGCCTTGTATTGATCCATGTCGTTTTTAAGCACATTGATTTCAGCACTTGGCGGCAATTTGATAGGGTTGACCGCATCAGCATGTATCGGGGCGACGTCGCTGCGTTCTAAATCGACGATGACATGTTCGATGCCCAGATTTTTAATCAACTCGATTTGCGCAGCTTGTTTAATATGAAAGCTACTGAATAAAAAGGGATGATCTTTCCAAGCCACGGGCAAACGCACAAAGTTGCCGACTTGAAGTTGATGGACTGAAACTTTACAGCTTTTTTTCATATTCTTGTTATCGTGAAGCGTTGTGGGTTATTTTATCTCAATGATGCTGCTTTACAATTACTTAACTAACATGTCAGCATAGTAAGCCTAGAAAGTAGCCACTCCATTGAGGAAGTATGGACTTTATTGAAGTATACCCTAATGCGTTGCCGAATGACTTGTGTGACCGTCTCATTCTGGCATTTGAGCAACATGCTGGCGTTGTTGATGGACACACGGGCAATGGCGTCGATTTGGAGAAGAAGATCAGCCGCGATTTGACCTTAGATAGTTTCGTCGACCTGCAGCCCATCAGAAACGAACTCTTAGGTTATACCTTAAAGGGCGCGGTAGATTATTTTACAAAGTATTCAATGGCATTAATGGGTGCGGTTGCTGTGTCAGTGAGTGATGAGCAGGGCCAACCAGTGACGCTAACTCCGACTAATTTTGCGACGCTGGGTGCGCCTAGGGCCGATGGCTTAGTGAAGTATTTGTATCGCAGTGGCAGTATTAATATTCAAAAGTATCAGCAAAATAAAGGCGGTTATCCCCATTGGCATTCGGAGCAATTCCCGCAGAATGGCCACAATGAAGCTCTGCATCGCGTCGTGCTCTATATGTTTTATTTAAATGATGTGGAAGAGGGCGGCGAAACCGAATTTTATTATCAACAGCGTAAAATCTCCCCCAAAAAAGGCACTATGGTGATAGCGCCTGCGGGATTTACTCATTCACATCGGGGAAATAAACCTGTGAGTGGTGACAAATATATTGCCACTTCTTGGATCATGTTTAATCGAGCCGAACAGTTATATGCGGTGATAGCATGATAATATCCCAGTTTCTTACACTGGGATACGGATCCTAAAGAGCGCCCCTTCTAAGCGACTTTCTTCAATTTTTAAGCTGCCACCGTAGCTGTGAACGATTTCATCACAGACAGCTAATCCGATCCCTTGCCCTGGGGACTGGGTATCGGCACGCACGCCACGTTGGATAATCTTCTGTCTTAAGCTTTCTTCAACACCAGGGCCATCATCTTCGACAATAAGTTCAAACTCACCTTGTGAGTTAATTTTAGCCGATACATGCACTTGGCTGATACACAGTCGGAAAGCATTTTCCATAAGGTTGCCACAAAGCTCCATTAAGTCACCCTTGTTGCCGGGGAACATCAAAGAGGGGGAGATGTTGGCCGAGAACTGCACTTGTTTTTCTCGATAAATTTTAAACAACATTTGTGCTAATTGATCGACTAAGGGCGCGATAACAGTTTGTTCTTGCTTCAGGCCTTGGCGGCCTAACATGGCCCGTTTTAATTGGTATTTGACCAGCTGATCCATCTGGCTGACTTGTTCCATGATCTTTTCGCTTGCCGATTGTTTACTCAAACTGGCGTCATCTGTAATGGCATGCACGGCGGCTAAGCGGGTTTTAAGACTGTGTGCCAAGTCATTCATAGCATTTTGATAGCGCTGTTGTTGGGCACTCGATTGTTGCAACATCTGGTTGAGTGCTTGCGTTACGCCTTCAAGTTCAACAGGATAGCCCTCAGAAAGTGATTTACTCTTACCTTGGTTAATTGATTGCAGTTCATTTTGCATCCGTACCAAGGGACGCATGCCCCAATAGGCGGCGCTGACCAATAGAATTAAGGCTAAGGCCAATACCATGGCTAAACGAATATAAGTACGTTTACTGAATTTACTGTATTCCTGCTCCAGTTTGGCGGCATCTTTCATGACGAGGAGGTTGTAATGCACACTGGCAATTTCTACCGCGAGCAAATAGACGAAATATCCTCTGTCGTCAGCCATGGTGAGGTAGTAGGGCGGGGAGTCGTTACGGATTTCGTTAAAACGCTCACAGGTATCAAATAAGCCACGATCTACTGCGAGGGATGAGGTCCAAACCTGCTTAAATTTGTCATCGCAGCTCGCTATTACATAGCGCTCTTGTTTATTATTTTCTTCCAGCCAAGCACTGGTATCGGGGATAAGATCGTGCTCCCGTAATTCGGCGGCGACTTGGGGAATTTCGGCAATGAGTTGGGCCGTTTCTTCGTTATAACTATTTTGCGCATGCAGAATATTAACCATCCATGCGAGACCAAAACCCACTAAGGTAATAATTGATAGCGAGGTGAGAAACATCCGTGTCAGCAGACGTTTCTTGAATTTTAATCTTAATTGCATGGCAGGTTAAATTTATATCCTTGGCCGCGGATGGTCACTATGGGGTTATCGATACCATCTCGGGTCAGTTTTTTACGCAGGCGGCTGACCATGACTTCAATCGTATTGGGATCGCCTTCCTTATCACCATAAATCACATCGAGTAAACGTTGCTTGGCGACAACCTCATGACAATGGCGCATCAAATATTCGAGGATTAAATATTCAAAGGCCGTGACTTCCATGACTTCGTCGCCCAGAGTGACTTGCTTGGCGGCGAGATCGAGTTTCAATTCTCCACTGCAAATCACAGGTTTAACAAAACCTGCGCTACGGCGTACTAAGGCATCAAGTCTTGCGACAAGTTCTTCTTTTTGAAAGGGTTTCACTAAATAGTCATCGGCTCCGGCGTTTAGGCCTTCAACTTTATCCTGCCAATTAACTCGTGCCGTGAGAATTAATATTGGTGCTTTAAGACCGGCTTCACGGAGCTGTTGAATTAAGCTAATACCATCTTGATCGGGTAGCCCTAAATCGACAATGGCGACATCGATGGGATAATTAGTGGCTTGATAAAAACCTTCTTTGGCAGTCAGTGCCACTTGAACTTGATTGCCGAGATCGCTTAATTGCACTTTTAAGTGGTGGGATAAAATAGGATCGTCTTCAACAACCAAAATTCTCATAATATAATGCCTTAAAGTGTATGAGCTAAGCTTTAGCAAACTAGTCTACGTAAAATCACACTGATAACCAAATAGAGGATCAGCATATCTTAGTTGAACTTAACCTTTGCTGACCGAGTTGAACTTGTGGTCAAAATAAGTACTAATTTATTGTTGAATAAGAAGGTTTTGCCGTTAAAGTGTTAGCGTATCGGGGAATTTCCCCAAGGCGATTTTTGTTTTCTGATCCGCAAAATGCCGTTGCCACACATAATCGCGCCTAAGGTAAATAACATCACCGCCATCATGATAAAAGACAATCTCAACCAAGGCATTTCTTGCGCTAATCGCAGATGTACCGCTTCAATGGTTGTGACGCCCCATACGGCAAAGACACTTATAAATAATAAAATTTGTAATAAACGAAGTAAGTAAACTGAGTTAAAAAATAAGACCAAAGGCGCAAGTGCAAAAGGAATAGCAAAGTTAATTTGCTCGTAACGTACGAAGTGGGCACTCAATAACCAGCATGCAATCAGGATCCAAAGACTTCTCCACCACATTTATACCCCTCCCATTAAACGTATTAAAATAGTAAACATAATGTATCTAAAAACAAACTTCCGTACTATTGGCGCGTTCACATTTTGCTAACAATAGAAATGTTAACTGTATTGCGTTCAAACAAAAACGCCCAACACTGAAGCTGGGCGTCATTTTGGTCTTTGTGAGGTTTAGTTCGATTTATCTAAATGATGAACTTGCTCATCAAAACTTCTAGCAACTTTACCCGCTTGAGTATTGTTAAACACTTGCTCGTTAAATTCGCCCTCTGATTTAGCAATAATTACAGTTGCTACGCAATCACCTGTGACGTTTACAGCAGTACGTACCATGTCGAGTAAGCGATCGACACCGATAATCAAGGCAATCCCTTCCACTGGCAAGCCAACTTGATTTAACACCATGGCCAGCATGATAAGTCCGACACCTGGAACACCCGCTGTACCAATTGATGCTAACGTGGCAGTCACAACGACAACGGCATAATCGGTTAGTGAGAGCTCAATGCCAAAAACCTGCGCAATAAACACAGTGGCAACGCCTTGCATGATTGCTGTGCCATCCATGTTAATCGTAGCGCCTAACGGTAGCGTAAAAGCGGCGATTTTATTATCGACACCTAATCTATGTTCAGACGCTTCTATGGTAATGGGTAAAGTGGCATTTGAACTGGCGGTTGAAAAAGCAAACAACTGCACATCACGCATTTTACGAATAAATATTAAGGGATTGAGGCCTGAGAAAAGTTTTAGAAGTGTAGGGTAAACAACAAACGCATGGATCAGTAATACACCTAAGACCACGAAGAAATATTTAACCACACTACCAAAGGTCTCTAAACCGAGTGTTAATGCAAGTTTTGCCATCAGCGCAAATACACCATAGGGCGCGAGTTGCATGATCAGTGTCACTACACGCATGATGACTTCATTTAAATCTTCAAACAACGCCGCAATACGTTTGCCGCGCTCACCAATATGGGCAATAGCAAAGCCAAAAATGACCGCAAAAATAATAATTTGCAGCATATTACCTTCGCTCAATGCCTGCATCGGATTAGTGGGCACTATGTTTATCAGCACATCAGCAAGACTTGGGGCTTCTTTTGCGACGTACTCCATTTTTTCTGACGCCAGTGAGGCGTTTCCAGGATGTATAAGGACTGCGCTGACAATCGCAATCACTAAGGCAATGGCGGTTGTGAATAAATAGAAGGCGAGGGTTTTCCCCCCTAAGCGGCCTAATTTTGAAGGTTCACTCAGTGAGCAAGTTCCGCAAACTAATGAAATAAAGACTAAAGGAACGACTAACATTTTTAAGCTGGAGATGAAGATAGTACCGATAACATGCAAGAAACCTTCGGTAATATAATCTTTTACTATATCGCTTTCTGGAAAGGCATTACGAAGAAAGAGGCCTAAAGCAATACCTGTTCCCATACCGATCAGAATTTTACTTGTAAGGCCGAGTTTATTTTTTATAGAAATTGCCATAGAGAGTCCTGTGTGTTTTTTATACATTCTATTTTTTGGCGCTCACAAGACTAGCAAGAAAATCGTGAAGATGAAATGACAATTAATGTTAAAGTATTTATCAGATTTGCGAAATAAAATAAGATAGTTATGGGAAAGTTGCGTGAAAATTGTGTAATGTTAGCCTATAAGTAATAAGCGTCTCGCTTAGGTATTATCATCAGAGTAACAGGGAGCCTGACAATGAAGTCAGCGTATAAGGTTTTTCTCGCAGGATTGTGTTCGCTTTTATTATCAGCATGTGGTGGTGGAGGCAGTATCTCTGATGATGGTTCCGGTACTCCGCCGACGCCAAGTGTCGTCACTGTCACTCTGAGTATTACTAATACGGATATTTCTGCTTTAGCACCTGCCACAGTATCAGCTAAAGTTGTTGATTCGAAACTCGGTTCCTTGGCTGGTGAATTAGTTACTTTTACTCTGAGTAATTCTAATATTGGGTCTTTTGATCCTAGTACGGCAACGGCATTAACGAATACCGAAGGTGTTGCTACTATTATTTTAAATACAGCAACTATTGCGGGTGCAGGTACTGTCACTGGCAAAGTTGATACTGGGGAGTCTGGGAAAATTGGTTTTGTGATGAAAGGTGATGGCGGTGAAGCGGGTGGAGGTGCACAAGTTAATTTAGCCTTAACTGATATTACAGGCTTACCTATTCAAACTATTACATCCTTAAATCCAGGTAAGTTAACTGCTACTATCACCGGCATTAATAAACCCACGATAGTGACCTTTGACAATGATATTGGGGACCTTCCTATCAAAACTGCTGTAACAAATAGTCAGGGAAAGGCTAGTGTTGATATTTATGCTGGTAATACGTTAGGTGCAGGAACTATCGTTGCCTCTTTAGCTAGTGGTGAAAAAGGTAATACAGTAGTGGTGGTTGGTGCTACAAATGTAGTCATGGGTAGTGGAAGTCCTTTTGTTGCTGGTAAAGCAAGTGTTAGTTCAAGTGATTTAACTGCAGGTGGCACCGCGACTATTTCTGTCGTTATCCAGGACGATCAAGGTAAGCCTTTTACCCAACCTGTGGATGTTAAGTTTTCATCGGCCTGTTCAACTAAATCATCACCAGAAGCCATAATAAGTTCACCCGTACCCTCTGTGAATGGCGTAGCTACAACGACTTACCTTGCAAAGGGCTGCGTTGGAGATGATCCTATTAATGTTACTGCTAACGCAGGTGGATTAAATCTTTCAGCTACGGGCACTATTAAAGTACTTCCTGCTAACGTGGGAAGCATTATATTTATGTCTGCGACACCGCAAAATATCGCCATTTTAGGTACAGGTGGCTCAGAATCTTCTGAAGTTAAATTTAAGGTACTTGACACAAATAGTAATCCGGTAAGTAACCAGTTAGTTAACTTTAGTTTGAACACTACGACGGGAGGCATAGTGCTTGACCCATCAAGTGCAACGACTAACAATCAAGGCATTGTTCAGACAGTTGTAAGAACAGGGACTGTTGCTACTTCGGTAAGAGTAACAGGCACTATTGCTGGCTCTTCGCCAGTTATTTCAAGTCAATCAAGTCAGCTCATCATCTCGACAGGGATACCCGATCAAGACAGTTTTTCACTTTCTGCAACAGTACTCAATGCTGAAGGTTGGAACGTTGATGGCACCAAAGTGACCGTTACTGCACGCCTAGCCGATGCATTCAATAACCCTGTTCCAGATGGCACAACAGTATCTTTTACCACTGAAGGTGGCTCTATTGAAGATGCTTGTCAGACTGTTAAAGGTACATGTAGTGTTGTTTGGACGAGTCAGTTAACTAGGCCTGAAGGGCAGTCTCTTATTGACGCAACAGGCGCATTAATTCGCAATCCTATTGCGATACTTGCGCCTAATTTAGGTAATTATTATGGCCAGAAATATGGTGGTCGAGCAACTATTACTGCAACTGCGATTGGCGAAGAATCCTTCCCAGATCTTAATGGCAATGGTCGCTTTGATTCTTCTGAAGCAACAGCATTTTTAACTCAAAAGGATGTAAGTGGTAAGCCATTTGATTTGGATGATGCTTTCAATGATTATAATGAAGATGGCATTTTTAATCCTCAGCAAGCGGGTGGACAAATTGGTGGGGAATTAGAAGAGTTAATTGATTTTAATTCTAATGGTGTTTTTGATATAAAAGATAGTAAATATAACGGTGTACTCTGCTCTGAGCCTGCACATGCTGCTTGTGCTGATGGTATTACAGATTCAAAATCACTATATGTGAGAGGCAGTTTAGTGATTGTCATGTCAGGAAGTACTGCTTATGCGACTCCGATTGCTGATGTGCTTATCGACGATAGTTACAGCATCAGCAAAGACCAACGTATTGACTTAATAGGTAAAGATGCCGCTACTGTTTATTTCACTATATCTGACTTACATAACCAACAAATGCCTGCTGGTAGTATTGTTAGATTTAAAGCAAGCGCAGGTTCTGTTGCTAGTAGTGCTCAATATATTTGGCCAAGTAGTAACTATAACGCGGGACGTGAGTTTAGTGTGACACTGAAAGGTGAAGAGCAACCTAATGCAGGTACTCTTATTGTTGAGGTTGAAACCCCTAATGGGTCAGTGACTCAGGTTCTATCTATTCCGATTAGAATCAGCTAGTTTTAAGGACATTATTCAAATAAAAAGAGCATCTAAGGTGCTCTTTTTCTATTGTAGGTCTGTCGAATTTTATAATGATGTAGTTCCAGCGTTAGGAATAATTCCTAACGCTGGAATTGATATACGCTACCTAGTTTCATAATCTGTGTCAGTTCATCCAGAGCTGTTCGAGATTCGATGATTAGCTGAGGGTCTGCAAGATCTTGGGTGGTTAATCTGTCTCGATAATGTTTGTCTACCCAAAGGTTTAAACGAGTAAATAAAGCATTATTCATCAGAGTGTGTTGATTTATAGCTGCGACTTCCACTTCATTCATGGCGACACGTAAACGAAGACAGGCAGGGCCGCCACCGTTTTGCATGCTTTGTTTTACGTCGAAATAAAGCACTTGCTTAATCGGCGTGTTTAACGTGAGTAATTCGTTCAAATAGGCAAATACCGCTGGATTTTCTTGGCAATCTGTTGGGGCAATAATCGCCATTTCACCGGATGGCAACGTAATAATTTGAGTATTGAATAAATAGCTTTTGACTGCGTCGTTAATTGCTACTTTCGCAGTGGGCACTTCAATGAAATACAGCTCAGTGTCGAGTTTACGTTTAATTTCATCGATCTTATTCTGGGTATTTAAAAAGGCTTGTTCGTGATAGAACAGGACATTTTGATTACCTACTGCGATAACATCGTTATGGAATACACCTTGATCAATCACATCAGGATTCTGTTGGATGAAGACGCAATTATCGTCTTCCAGCTGATGTAAGCGTGCGACTGCCATCGACGCTTCTAAGGTTTGTCTTGCTGGATATTTTTGCGGTTTAGGTGCATTGGGATTAGTGGCTTCTTGTCCATAAACAAACAGCTCAACACCAGCATGGCCGTATTCATTGCAGAGACGAGTGTGGTTTGCGGCACCTTCATCACCGAAGCTATTATGCTCAGGTAAGTGACTATGGTGATGAAAATAGTGGGGATCACTGAAAGTTGCTGTTAATATGCGCCCCGTTGTCAAAGGCTCGATGCTGCGATGCAGTTTATCGACTAAATTTGCTGGGGTAAAATGTAGTTTGCCGTCACGTGTATCTGCACTTGGTGAGACTGTAGCGGCATTGGCTGTCCACATACTGGAAGCACTGCAACAGGCATTAAGTAATATGGGCGCTTCTTTTGCCGCTTGTTTTAATACATTAGCATCAGAGCCAGAAAATCCAATTCGGCGCAATGTATAGAGGTCTGGGCGCTCTTGAGGAGCTAATATTCCTTGAACCATGCCCATATCGGCTAGTGCTTTGGCTTTTTGGAGTCCTTGTTTTGCAGCAGCTTTGGGGTTGGAAACTAAGGCGGCATTGTTAAGTGAGGCGACATTGCCAAAAGACAACCCTGCGTAATTGTGTGTTGGTCCAACGAGTCCATCAAAATTCGCTTCAAAGTGCTTCATTGCTTATCCTTGTGATAGGGAAAGTTATTATTTGTTCATATGGTCCCTGAGGGAACCCAGTATACTGAAGCTTTTCGAGTGCACAAGCGGACGGTTTTGTGCTCAAAGCGACTTTTTCACGATAAATGCATAACTATTTCTTGCTTGCTGGCAAATAATGAAATATTAGTTTTTAATTACGCATATTATATTTTTACATTTTTTCAACTTTGATTAAAAAGTGACTCGCTGGTACATATAAAAGAGGGATTAACTTGAAACTATCAGTACAACCCTCTATATATGGTGCCAATTTCCACCTTCTTGAGATTTTTTGGCGCAAATTAAACTATGGGTAAATCGCTAGTTATTGTCGAATCACCGGCCAAAGCTAAGACTATTAATAAATATCTTGGCAAAGAATTCATCGTTAAATCGAGCGTAGGTCACATCCGTGATCTGCCGACATCATCGACTTCAGAAGGCAATGAAAAGGTTAAATCCGCTGCCGAAGTTAAGAAGATGTCGCCAGAAGAAAAAGCTCAATATAAAAAGGTGAAAGATCAGCAAGCGCTAGTGTCTCGTATGGGCGTAAACCCTGAAAAGGGCTGGGCGGCTAAGTACCAAATTTTGCCGGGCAAAGAAAAGGTAGTTAAAGAGCTACAGGCACTTGCCGATTCTGCTGACCAAATCTATCTCGCAACCGACTTAGACCGTGAGGGAGAAGCTATCGCCTGGCATTTGCAAGAGGTGATTGGTGGTGATCCTTCACGGTATCAACGTGTGGTTTTCAACGAAATTACTAAGTCTGCGATTCAAGATGCCTTTAGTAAGCCGTCGACACTCGACACTAACATGGTTAATGCCCAACAAGCCCGCCGCTTCTTAGACAGAGTTGTCGGTTTTATGGTGTCGCCTCTGCTGTGGAAAAAAGTTGCTCGCGGTTTATCCGCTGGGCGAGTGCAGTCGGTTGCCGTGCGTTTAGTGGTTGAACGCGAAAGCGAAATCAAAGCCTTTGTGCCTGAAGAATTTTGGGATGTACACGCAGAGCTCAATACGCCCGCTCAAGAAGCTTTGCGGATGGAAGTGGTTAAGCATCTAGATGCTGCCTTCAATCCTATCAATGAACAGCAAGCGATGGCTGCGGTTCAAGCGTTATCTGCGGCAAGTTTTACTGTGCTGGCTCGCGAAGATAAAGCGACTCAAAGTAAACCATCGGCTCCCTTTATTACGTCGACACTGCAACAGGCCGCGAGTACACGCTTAGGTTTCGGTGTGAAGAAGACCATGATGATGGCGCAGCGACTTTACGAAGCCGGTCATATCACTTATATGCGTACCGACTCGACCAATTTGAGTCAAGAAGCCGTTGAAAACCTGCGTGATATGATTGCTAAAGAGTTTGGTGATAAATATCTACCCGCTGAACCCATTCGTTATGGTTCTAAGGAAGGCGCACAAGAGGCTCACGAAGCGATTCGTCCATCGAACGTTCAAGTGCAAGCAGCGACCTTATCTGACATGGAACGTGATGCTCAGCGCTTATATGAGCTTATTTGGCGCCAGTTTGTCTCATGTCAAATGACACCTGCACAATATGATGCCACTAAGTTGACCGTAAAAGCGGGTGATTATGAGCTCAAAGCTACGGGACGTACTTTACGTTTTGATGGTTGGACTCGCGTGCAAACAGCACTCAAGAAGAAAAACGAAGAAGACAATACGTTGCCATTTGTGGCACAAGGCGATGTATTAGCATTAAAAGAATTGCAGCCTAAACAACATTTTACTAAGCCGCCAGCACGATACAGCGAAGCTTCTTTAGTAAAAGAATTAGAAAAACGCGGCATTGGCCGCCCATCAACCTACGCAACCATCATTTCAACGATTCAAGATCGTGGTTATGTAAAAGTTGAGAATCGTCGTTTCTATGCCGAAAAAATGGGTGAAATTGTCAGCGAACGATTGGTGAGTAGTTTTGCTGATTTGATGAGCTATGACTTTACCGCCAGCATGGAGCAAACATTAGATGATGTGGCTCGCGGCGAGTTAGACTGGAAAAAAGTACTCGATGGTTTCTATGCTGACTTTACTAAGCAATTAGAAAAAGCGGAGCTGGATCCCGAAGAAGGTGGCATGCGTCTTAATCAAATGGTGATGACGGATATCAAGTGCCCAACTTGTGGTCGTCCTATGGGGATCCGCACTGGAACGACTGGGGTTTTCCTTGGTTGCTCTGGTTATGAATTACCCCCTAAAGAACGCTGTAAAACGACGATGAACCTCACGCCCGGCGTTGAGGCGATTAGCGAAAACAGTGAAGATGCCGAAACAGATGCACTGCGTGCGAAGCACCGTTGTAGTATTTGCGGCACGGCAATGGACAGTTACCTGATCGATGAGAAGCGTAAGTTACACGTCTGCGGTAACAATCCAATCTGTGAAGGCTATGAAGTCGAAGAAGGCCAATTCAAGATCAAAGGCTATGAAGGTCCACTGATTGAGTGTGATCGCTGTGGTCACGATATGGAACTGAAAAATGGTCGTTTTGGTAAGTACTTTGGCTGTACCAATGAGGAATGTAAAAATACTCGTAAACTGTTGAAAAATGGTGAGGCGGCGCCGCCAAAAGAAGATCCAATTTATTTACCCGAACTGAAATGCAGTAAATCGGATGCCCATTTCGTATTACGTGATGGTGCTGCGGGTATCTTCTTAGCGGCCAGTACTTTCCCTAAATCACGTGAAACCCGTGCGCCTCTGGTTGAGGAACTGGTTCAATACCGTGAGCTGCTATGGCCTAAGTATCAGTATTTAGCGGATGCGCCAGTCACTGATGATGAAGGCAATAAGGCTGCGGTGAAGTTTAGCCGTAAGACGAAAGAGCAATACGTTGCGACTGAAGTCGATGGTAAAGCCACGGGTTGGTCTGCGCATTACGTCAATGGGAAGTGGGTGAGTGAATCTACCAAGAAGGCCAAGAAAGGCGCATAGCGGTGGATTGAGTTAGCTTAACGCCAAGAGAATAACAAAAAAGCCAAGTCAATTATGACTTGGCTTTTTGTTTGCATTTTTTCGATATCAATTTGTTGCTATAGATAATAATTTAAACATGTTGAGTACTTTACACTTACTGAGTACTTTACACTTACAGATACAAACTGACTCACAATGACGCGATAGAATGGTGGCAAATGTGTCGCTAATTCAACTTAACGGTAAGCAAATAGAGACTGATCACCATTTCTTTTTAGGTTGAAACAGCATATCGATATCATCTTCTTCATTTTTAGGTCTAGGCGCACTGGGCTCAGATTGTTTCTGTGCACCCATAATTTCATCAAGTAATTGTTTAGCCTCATCGACTTTACGCCCAATGAAGGGATCATTAGGCGTTTGTGCCTTAATGGCGTGTAATGTTGATAGGGCTTTGGTTACCATTTGTTTTGATGAGCCATATTGCTTCATAAAACTGGCCGCGCGGGCACGAGAAAGCATAGAATCGACATTAATTCTGAGCTGTAAACTGTCGATGCGGCTTTCTTCTTGAGCAAAAATGCTCGGATCGACTTTACCTTTATTATGCTCGGCTCTGAGTATCGCCTTTAATTTTTTTAAGGTTTGAACAAGCGCTAAAATTTGTTTGTCATTATCGGGTAGTCTGAAATTCTCAATTGGAGGAGTTTGAGGTTGTCCAGACTGTAAGCTTGTTATTTGATTATTAATATCGGCTAAGCGACGTTGGTAGTCAGACTGTTGTTGGCCATTACTGATCGCTGTTGCAGACTGCAAGGCATCTTGTACACGCCGGTACAAAACCAACACTATATTCGTGCTACAAGGCATCATTCCTGTGTTTGATAACACAGTTTCAGTTTCATCGATAATTGCTCTTTGACGGGCAAATTCAATGCGACGCTCAGCCTCTACACGTTCTTTTTGTTGCTGTAATACGTTAATTCCGATAACAAGCAGTAAAAGCGCACCGATGAGGATCAGAACCAAGGTGAATGACATAGATGTTCCATTATTTATCCAATTGAGCTAATGCTACAATAAATCAATAAACTAGCATAGTTATCTTAGCCTAGGTTATCATTTCTGTCGTATGAATCTGTAGACTTGTGCTCTATATTCCTATTTGCTTTAATTTTTACTATATACTATAACGATTGATTATAGCTGAGAGTGCTTTGAGGGCTCAGTTATTAATGGCATTTTGCGTGTTTGAGACAAGGAAATAAGATGAAACTGCAACAACTCAGGTATATTGCTGAGGTCGTAAAACATAACCTCAATGTATCGGCGACAGCTGAAAACTTGTATACCTCTCAACCTGGGATCAGTAAACAAGTTCGTATGCTTGAAGATGAGTTGGGGATCCAAATATTTGGTCGTAGCGGTAAGCATTTAACCCATGTCACACCTGCGGGTTTGCAAGTGATCAGCATTGCCAATGATATTTTAGGTAAAGTTGAAAGTATCAAAAAAGTGTCTGAAGAATATACTAAGCCAGATCAAGGTGAGTTAAATATTTCCACAACAGATACTCAGGCACGCTATGCATTACCGACGATAATTCGTCAGTTTATTGATCGCTATCCTAAAGTGAACTTGCATATGCATCAAGGGACACCGTCTCAGATCAGCGAACAGGCTGCTCGCGGTGATGCAGATTTTGCCATTGCGACCGAAGCAATGCATTTATATTCAGATCTGATCATGTTGCCTTGTTACCACTGGAACCGCTCTATCGTTGTACCCAAAGACCATCCTCTTGCGACCCGCAATCAAGGCAGCTTGATTAGTATCGAAGATTTAGCCCGTTTCCCCTTAGTGACCTATGTCTTTGGTTTTGACCGTGCTTCTGAAATTGAGAAAGCGTTCAATCGGGCCAATTTAGAGCCGCGTGTTGTCTTTAGTGCGACCAGTGCCGACGTGCTTAAAACCTATGTTCGTTTAGGATTAGGCGTGGGGGTCATCGCGTCTATGGCCATTGATCCAAATGTTGATAAAGATTTAGTCGCTATTGATGCTGGTCATTTGTTTGCCCACAGTACGACTAAAATTGGTTTTAGGAAGGGCAGTTTCTTGCGCAGTTATATGTATGATTTTATTCAGCACTTTGCGCCGCATTTAACCCGTGATGTGGTGGAGAAAGCCGTAGCATTACGGGATCAACAGCTCATAGATGAAATGTTTGCCGATAAAAATCTGCCAATGCGTTAATTGGCAATGATTTACTGACATAAAAAATGCCGCTAATATAAGCGGCATTTTTTATGGGTTTAGCGATTAAGATAAATCGACTTTATCCATCTCGAGTTGCGCAAGGGCAATAACTGCTTGAGTGCGGTTGCGAACGCCAAGTTTTCTAAATATGGCGGTAGCGTGCGCCTTGATGGTCGCCTCAGACACGCCAAGATCGTAGGCTATTTGTTTATTTAATAAACCTTCGGCAAACATCTGCAACACTTTATATTGTTGCGGCGTTAGATCGGATAACTTGCTGGCCATTTTATCAATGGCATCGTCATTGATAGCAATAATCTCAGTGCCTTTAGGCAACCAAATATCACCGAATAACACCGCACTTAGCGCCTCTTTTAGGGTTTCCATTGAAGCTGATTTAGGGATAAAACCACTGCTGCCATAATGAATCGCACGGCTAATGGTATTGATATCCTCGTGGGCTGAAATCACCACAACGGGTAACTCAGGATAATGTGAGCGTAGGTGGATAAGCGTGGAGTAGCCGTGGGACCCCGGCATCTGCAGATCTAACAGTACAAGATCGTAATCGACACTTCGAACATCCAATACAGATTGCAGTGCGTCAGCACTGTCGGCTTCAAACCACTGTGCATGCTCGAAAGCGCTGGTCAGCGCTTGACGTAGTGCATTTCTGAACAATGGATGATCGTCTGCGATAATAATATTTAAGTTTTCTAGCTTCATGGCTTTTATGATTATGTTCGGTGCGCGTGAAGATTGAACTCAATGTAACAGAAAAGTAATCAAGGATCCTATTGCTTTATTCAGGAATAAGGACAAAATTTTGATATGTTTCTGGTTGTTAGACTTTGGTCGGTGTTTTACAGGGAAAAAGATGGACCGTATCGTTTCAATTGAAAGCCCGAAAGTACGGGCTAACCTATACTTTAAAATCGTCTAAAAACTACCCATATGTCCACACTTTTGTGGGATTTCGTTGTTCGTCAACCGCAACAAAAGTGAACACACCACGTATGGCATGCTCTCGATGGTCTTGATACATGTCTTCGACATAGATGTTGACTTCAACTTTTAATGACGTATTACCTACATGGATCACACGAGCGATGAGTTCTGCTAGTGTGCCTGCTGGGATAGGCTTTTTAAAATCAATTCTATCGGAACTCACTGTGACTAAGGTTTTACGGCAGAAACGAGTTGCCGCAATAAAGGCTGTTTCATCCATCCACGCTAAAGCTTCGCCACCAAATAACGTATTGTGATGGTTGGTGATTGAGGGGAATACTGCTTTAATCACGCGCGCTTCTGAGGAATCAATTCGAGTTTGAATCGCGTCAGGAAAAGGTGTTTCAGCGGCTTCGATTCGTGAGGTATTTTCGGTGTTTGTGGACATGGGGGTAAGCGACATACAGCAACCTAAGGTAATGCAGCAAAATAAGCTCGAATTATAAAGATTTATGGTGGTTAAAGATAGAAAACTACAGGCTTTAAGGCGCAGTAGGCATATGACTGAGGATAATGTCATGCTTCCAATAAAAAAACCGAAATGAGATCGGTTTTTTATTGGACGATTTATTTTACTTCAGATTTATTTGGTTAACAGTGCTTTTCTTTCGCGGGAAGCCGCTGCGAGCTTACGTAGCAGAATTTCAGAGTCGTCCCAATGTAAGCAGGCGTCTGTGATACTTTGGCCATAACAGAGTGGCTGGCCTTCAACGACTTTTTGATTACCTTCTTGTAAGAAGCTTTCAGCCATAATACCTGCGATGGCAGTGCTGCCAGCACGCATTTGAGTCATAATTTCATCGGCGACCATCAGTTGTTTGAGATGGTTCTTCTCACTGTTTCCGTGGCTGAAATCGATAACCATACGTTGAGTTACCCCAACAGATGCAAGCTGTTGACGCGCTTCTTCGATATCTTGTGCGTGATAATTAGGTTTTTTACCACCACGTAGGATGATATGGCCAAACGGGTTGCCGTGGGTGCGATAGACCGCCATAGCGCCATCTTTATCTGGTGAATAGAAAACATGTGGCACTTGTGCGGCACGCACTGCATCAACGGCAATATTGATGTTCCCATCAGTACCATTTTTAAAACCAACCGGGCAGGACAGTGCTGAAGCCATTTCACGGTGGACTTGGCTTTCCGTGGTGCGCGCACCAATCGCACCCCAAGTAATGAGATCCGCTATGTACTGACCGTTCACCATATCTAAAAATTCGGTGGCGATAGGCAATTTTAATTCAGTGATTTGTTGCAGCAATTCGCGGGCAATGCGTAAACCTTTGTTTGGTTCGAAACTGCCATCGAGATCGGGATCTGAAATTAATCCTTTCCAACCGACAATTGTGCGGGGTTTTTCAAAATAGACGCGCATTAAGATACACAAGTCATCTTTCAATTCTTGGTGTAACGCGGCCAAGCGTTGAGCATAATCTAATGCCGCTTTAGTATCGTGGATTGAACATGGGCCTATGATCACCAATAGACGTTGGTCTTCACCCATAATGATGGCTTCGACTTCACGACGTTGCTGAACCAGATAATCGGCTGCATCTTGAGTTAATGGGAACTCAGATGCCAGTTGCGCAGGTGAGATGACTTTTGCTAATAAGGAAGTGCGTAGTTCGTCTGTTTTTATGGTCATTCAAAATACCGAGCTTGCGTGCGGCGCTTTTCGCCAGATTGCCTCGGATTATAACGAATCGAACCGAGTTGCACAGTGCCAATTGCGTTAATTGTCGGCAACTGTGCAATGAATTTGATTTAAGTTAGTTTCTTTTAGACTAAATTCACTCGGTTTCTTTTGCTGATTTTGGCTTATTAGGCTTAGAACATATGCCGTTCTAGGCCCGTGACATCTAATATTTTAGTGGCAATTTCTTCCACGGAATGATTAGTGGTGTCTATGTAAGGAATGCGTTCTCGTTTAAACAGCATTTCAACTTCTTTGACTTCTAAGCGGCACTGTTTGAGCGATGAGTAGCGGCTATTCTCCATTCGACTCTGACGGATTTCATGTAAACGCACGGGATCAATCGTTAAACCAAACAGTTTTTTCTTATTGCGTTTCAGCGCTTCAGGTAACTTAAGGTTATCCATATCATCTTCGGTGAAAGGGTAGTTTGCCGCTTTTATGCCGAACTGCATTGATAAATACAGGCTCGATGGCGTTTTGCCACAGCGAGAGACCCCAAGTAAAACCAGATCGGCTTGATCCATATGTTTCATGGTCTGGCCATCATCGTTATCCATGGCGAAATTAATGGCATCAATACGCGCTTCATAGCCGTGATTCGCTTTTCCATGGGTTCTATGTACAACTGGAGAGGCAGAAACACCTAAATGTTGTTCGAGTGGGGCCACAAAAGTATTCAAAAAATCATAATCAACCCCTTCACTCGAGTAGATGATGTCGCGGATCTCGGCTTTTACGATGGAATGGAATACTAACGGCCGCTCACCTGTTGTAATAAAACAATCATTAATTTGTCGCTTAACTTGCTCCGCTTTCGTCAATGTTTCGACAAATGGAATCGTAAGTGACTCAAATTCTAATGGAAATTGCGAGAGAACCGCATGACCAAAAACTTCAGCTGTGATCGCTGTCCCGTCGGAGATATAGAATACTTTTGGTGCCATACTGACCTCTTGTAGTAATAAAATTACAAATAAAATTATAGATTTACGCGTGTTCGACAGGAGTGTAAAATGCCGCTGCCCTCGTGTGAAGGGGCCACTGAAATAAACTTGCGGAGATAGAACTGTGCAGCAATACGTACTCTGGTATCAAGAATTAGGCATGGGTGACGTCAACTTGGTTGGCGGTAAAAATGCTTCTCTAGGCGAGATGATCAGCAATCTGGCCAATGCCGGTGTTCAAGTACCTGGCGGATTTGCGACAACTTCCCATGCGTTCAACGAGTTCCTTGAACAAAGCGGAGTTAACCAGAAGATTTATGACATTCTAGCCACACTGGATGTAGATGATGTCAATGCGCTGGCTAAAGTAGGTGCACAGATCAGACAGTGGGTTATCGACACTCCATTTCAACCAGCATTAGAGCAAGCGATTCGTGAAGCTTACGATAAACTTGCCGCTGAAACTAGCGAAGCGTCATTCGCGGTACGTTCTTCTGCAACAGCTGAAGATATGCCAGATGCCTCTTTTGCGGGTCAGCAAGAAACCTTCTTAAACGTAAAAGGATTTGAATCCGTACTGACAGCGATCAAGCATGTGTACGCTTCACTCTTTAACGATCGCGCTATTTCCTACCGTGTGCATCAAGGTTATGAGCACCACGGTGTTGCCTTGTCTGCTGGCGTACAACGCATGGTTCGTTCAGATAAAGCGGCTTCAGGTGTGATGTTCACTATGGACACTGAATCTGGCAATAACGATGTGGTGTTTATCACTTCATCTTTTGGTCTGGGTGAAATGGTTGTTCAAGGCGCGGTAAACCCAGATGAATTTTATGTTCATAAACCTATTTTAGCCTTAGGTCACAAGGCTGTTGTGCGCCGTAATATCGGTAGCAAGCTCATCCAAATGGTGTATTCAGATGATGCTGCTCACGGCAAACAAGTCAAAATTGAAGACGTGACTGCTGACAAACGTCGTCAATTCTCTATCAATGACGCTGAAGTTGAAGAATTAGCCAAACAAGCCATGGTGATCGAAAAGCATTACGGTCGTCCAATGGACATCGAATGGGCAAAAGACGGCAATGATGGCAAATTGTATATCGTTCAAGCGCGTCCAGAAACGGTTCGTAGCCGTGAAGATGTGCAATTGATTGAACGTTATCACTTAAAGAGCCGTGGCGCTGTGATCTGTGAAGGTCGCGCTATCGGTCATAAAGTGGGTACTGGTGTAGCCAAAGTATTAACCTCAATCGCCGATATGGATCAAATCCAACCTGGTGATGTGTTAGTGACAGACATGACAGATCCTGATTGGGAACCTATCATGAAGCGCGCAAGTGCTATCGTCACAAACCGTGGCGGTCGTACCTGTCATGCGGCAATTATCGCCCGCGAATTAGGTGTGCCAGCGGTGGTGGGTTGTGGTGACGTGACTGACCGTATCAAGAATGGTCAAATCGTGACTGTTTCTTGCGCCGAAGGTGACACTGGCTTTATCTACGAAGGTAAACAAGAGTTTGAAGTGATTTCAAACCGTGTTGACTCTCTGCCTGCATTGCCAATGAAAATCATGATGAACGTGGGTAACCCTGATCGTGCATTTGATTTTGCCCGTTTGCCAAACGAAGGTGTGGGTCTAGCGCGTTTAGAATTCATCATCAACCGTATGATTGGTATTCATCCGAAAGCACTGCTCGAATTCAATCAACAGGATGCAGCGCTGCAAACTGAAATCAACGAAATGATTGCTGGTTACGAATCACCTGTTGAGTTCTACATTGCCCGTCTGGTTGAAGGTATTGCGACTATCGGTTCAGCTTTCTATCCGAAGAAAGTGATTGTACGTATGTCAGACTTTAAGTCTAACGAATACGCAAACTTGGTTGGTGGTGACAGATACGAGCCAGAAGAAGAGAACCCAATGCTGGGCTTCCGCGGTGCGAGCCGTTATATCTCTGAATCCTTCCGTGACTGTTTTGCCCTTGAGTGTGAAGCGATCAAACGCGTTCGTAATGACATGGGGCTGAAAAACGTTGAAGTCATGATCCCATTCGTTCGCACAGTGAAAGAAGCTGAGCAAGTGGTTGGTCTGCTCAAAGAGCAAGGTTTAGAGCGTGGTAAAGACGGTTTACGTGTCATCATGATGTGTGAAGTGCCTTCAAACGCCCTGTTAGCAGACCAATTCCTTGAACATTTCGATGGCTTCTCTATCGGCTCAAACGATTTAACTCAGCTGACACTCGGCCTTGACCGTGACTCAGGTATCATTAGCCATTTATTCGATGAGCGTGATGAAGCCGTTAAAATGCTACTTTCATTAGCCATTAAAGCGGCTAAAGCGAAGGGCGCTTACATAGGTATTTGTGGTCAAGGTCCTTCAGATCACGCTGATTTTGCAGCTTGGTTGGTAGAACAAGGCATAGATACAGTGTCATTAAACCCTGATACTGTGATTGATACTTGGTTGTATTTAGCCGAAGCGCACGGTTGATCTAGATAGTAATTTTATAAACTTGTTAAAAAAGCCGCTTTTTAGCGGCTTTTTTTTGTTTATAATGGCGCCATAACGATAATTGACAGAAGCCATCTATGCTACCCCTGCTATCACATCAACAAACATTAGAGCCAGTGTATTTGGCATACCTTGATGCACTGGAGCAAAGTGAGTATTCCGGTGATATAGACAAACGTTACAGCGCACGTTTAGTGCAAGCCACCGACAACTCTGTATATCAATTCTTACCTCAAGCTGTGCTTTATCCTAAAAATCAGCAGGATATTCAAATTGCATTGACACTGGCAGCTACGGACGCATTTCGCAGCGTGACCTTCAGTGCGCGGGGCGGTGGTACGGGCACCAACGGACAATCACTGACCCATGGTTTGATTTTGGATGTGTCGCGTTACATGAACCGTGTTCTCGAAGTGAATGCTGAGCAAGGTTGGGTTCGAGTCGAAGCTGGCGTGATTAAAGATGCGCTTAACGATGCATTGCGTCCCCATGGATTCTTTTTTAGTCCCGATTTATCCACCTCAAACCGCGCCACTATTGGTGGCATGATCAATACCGATGCCTCGGGTGCGGGCTCACTGGTCTATGGTAAGACGTCAGATCACGTGCTGGCGCTGCGCAGTGTGCTGATCGATGGCAGTGTGCTGGATACGCATCCCCTAGATGCGGGACTACTGTGTAACCCCGATAATGTCAGTGATAACCCGCTGGGGCAGAAATTGATTTCTGCTGTGGCGGCTGTATGCCGTGAAAAGCGTACTCAGATTGAAAACCAATTTCCTAAGCTCAATCGTTTCCTCACGGGCTATGACTTAAAACACGTGTGGAACGACAAGCTGACGCAATTCGATTTATCACGAATTCTGACAGGCTCAGAGGGCACGCTTGCGGTGATAACCGAAGCCAAACTTAATCTCACCCCGCTGCCGACTGAGCGCGCTATGGTGAACATTAAGTACGATTCGTTCCAATCGGCATTGCGTCATGCGCCATCCTTAGTTGCCGCGCGGGCGACTGTGGTTGAAACCGTCGATTCAAAAGTGCTTAACTTAGCCCGTGAAGATATTGTCTGGCATTCGGTGGCTGATCTTATCCAAGAAGTGCCTGGTAAAGTTATTGATGGCCTCAATATGGTCGAATTTGCAGGTGACACGGTCGAAGTTGAGCAAAAGCTCGCGAGTTTGGAAGCTGTGTTAACTGAGCAGATCAGCAAAGACGAGTGCGGTGTATTGGGTTACCAAGTGACACAAGATAAGCCGAGTATCGAAAAAATTTACGGCATGCGCAAAAAAGCCGTTGGCTTACTCGGCGCCACTAAAGGTCGCCGTAAGCCCATCGCCTTTGCTGAAGATACTGCGGTACCGCCCGAAAAACTCGCCGATTATATTATGGAGTTTCGCGCGTTACTCGACGGGCATAATCTGCAATACGGTATGTTCGGCCATGTGGATGCGGGCGTGTTGCATGTGCGACCCGCGCTCGATATGTGCGATGTTGAAGATGAAAAATTACTACGAGTCATTTCTGATCAAGTCGCGGCACTGACGCTTAAATACGGCGGCCTAATGTGGGGTGAACACGGTAAAGGCGTGCGCGGTGAATACGGTCCAGCTGTCTTTGGTGATGAACTTTTCGGAGTGTTGCAAGATATTAAAGGTTTGTTTGACCCCGATAACCGACTCAATCCCGGCAAGCTGGTGGCGCCTAAAGATACAGGTGCCCTCTATTACGATGTCGACAGTGCTAAGCGCGGTAAGTTTGATCGACAAATCCCCGTTGATGTGCGTGATGCGTTCCCCGATGTGATGAATTGTAACGGTAATGGCCTGTGTTTTAATTACAGTAGCTATTCGCCTATGTGCCCATCGTTTAAGGTGACGGGTGACAGAGTGCAGTCACCTAAGGGGCGTGCAGGGCTCATGAGAGAGTGGCTAAGACTGCTTGAGGCTGAAGGGGTTGATGTTAATGCCCTCGCAAAAGCGAAACCTTTTGGTATATTGCAGCGCATACAAAATACCATCAATGCCAAACGTGATTATGATTACTCCCACGAGGTGATGGAATCGCTCAAGGGCTGTTTAGCCTGTAAAGCTTGCTCTGGACAATGTCCGGTCAAAGTGGATGTGCCTAAGTTTAGGGCGCAGTTCTTCAATATTTACTATCAACGCTATTTAAGACCCGCGAAAGACTATCTCGTTGCAGGAATTGAAGATAGCTTGCCACTGATGGCTGCGGCACCGCGTCTCACTAATTTTGTCGCACAAAATTCATTGAGCCAATGGGTGATTAAACAGGCGATTGGTTATGTGGATGCGCCTGCGTTATCTGTGCCGACTTTGAAGCAAAGACTCGATGGTCATGCAAGCCGCGGTTACGACTTAGCTGCGTTGCAAGCGATTCCAGAAGAGAAGCGCTCGCAGTTTGTGTTGGTGGTACAAGATCCTTTTAACAGTTTCTATGACTCAGGTCTTGTGCTGCGCTTTATCCAATTAATTGAAAAACTCGGCTTAAAGCCGGTGTTATTGCCCTATAAACCCAATGGTAAGCCAACACATATCAAGGGATTTTTAGATAAGTTTGCTAAAACGGCGCAGTCGAGTGCGGATTTTCTGAACCAAGTCCATAAACTGGGCATGCCCATGGTAGGTATAGATCCTGCTTTAGTCTTGTGTTATCGCGATGAATACCGTGAAGTCTTAGGGGCTAATCGCGGTAATTTTGAGGTCAAGTTAGCCAACGAATGGCTACTGAATGTCATCAAAGATTTACCTGCAAAAGCTGCGCAAGGTAAGCAATATACTTGGTTTAGTCATTGTACCGAATCGACTGCCAAGCCAAATACCGCCAATGAGTGGACTAAAATCTTTGCCCATTTCGGTGCTAAGTTAACCGCAGTTAATTTAGGTTGTTGTGGTATGGCGGGAACCTATGGTCATGAGGCGGAAAACCTCGAGCGCTCTAAGGCCTTGTTCGACATGTCTTGGCAGCAAACGTTAGCAAGAATTGAGCAGCCGCAAGTGTTAGTGTCTGGCTATTCGTGCCGTAGTCAGGTAAAACGTTTTGCCGGTTACAAGCCAAAGCATCCACTTGAGGCCTTACTCGAGTTAGCAAATATTTAATAGTGTTTATGCCGTTTTGATTGCGCTAGTCAGATCGTAATTATCCTCACTGGTATATCCCAGTGTTGAATGTCACACTAAAGCCAGCCGCAAGGCTGGTTTTTTTATGGATGATGGAGGCCTAGATGGAAAAGATGACTGACAGTATTCAACACACGCTCAAACAATTCGCCGCTGATAGTAGGCTAACCTCGGTTGTGCCATTGTGCAGTGAAGTCCCATTGTTTGACATTAACGCCTTGGGTGATTGGACATATCTAGGCACATCGCTGCCAGCAAAGTTTGCTAAGTTGTTCGCCAGTATTTTACATTGCATCGATGATGAGTATTTCTTAATTACCCCAGTGGAGAAGGTGCGAGTGCGGGTTGAAGATGCTCCCTTACTGATTGTCGATTTCGAGCGAGCGCAACCCCATTCGCTGCTCAATGTAAGAACCAGTATTGAAACACAGCATCATAAAGTCGATATAAAACAGATGAAGCTCACCGATGACAGTGTTTATTTGCCGCTTGAGCGCGGTTTATGGGGCAAATTAGGTCGGGCCTGTTACTATAATTTTGTGAATGAATTCAATTTATCTGATCTAGATGAGGAATGAGCTCGTAGGTTAATCGCATAATTTGCTGTGGTCTAAGCTAGTTTATTATGGGTTAAGTGGTAGTATTAAAACTAACTCTGGGTTCCTATGATGGCGTGCAGAGTAAGTGAAAACGCGTTAAACCTTTGCTGTAGGAGGTGCTGTTTGAATCGTCATGAAAGCTTAGGCTATCTTGTATCCCACTTAAATATCGAGCTGCAAAATGAGCTTGATCTGCATCTTAAGCGATATCAACTCGATATAAAACTGTGGCCTGTGCTGTTTGCTTTGTGGCAAGAAGAGGGCATAAGCCAAACTGAATTGTCTAAGCGTTGCGATGTGGCAAATTACACTATGACGCGCTTACTCGATCAGTTGCAGGTGCAAGGTCTTATTACTCGCCATCAAGAAGTCGATAATCGACGTGCTTTCCAAATCTTTTTGACCGATGAAGCCAAAGCATTAGAGCAAGATCTTATCTGCGAAGCTGAGCGGGTCAATGAAAAATTCCTGTCAAATCTAAGTGAAGATGAACAACAGACATTCATTTTACTATTAAATAAAATCAACCGTTTGGCTTGAAATTTTGAATCTAATGGGTATGGCGGAAAACTGTGGTTTAGCCGTTTTTACTTCTATCTGTATGTGGTTATCTAAATCATTTTCCTAGTTTAATCCCATCCACTATGCCTCACTTTGCGGGATTAAACTGGTTTGATTAATTCAAGTAAAGTGCAAAGACGCAAAGCAGACTGACGGCTATCACTGAATGCTGTAAATAACGACGGCTGGCTAATAAATTTTCTTTGCCTTGTTTTAGGCTAGCGACGAGTCTATGTTGCTTATAAATTCGGCACATGAGTTCATCGGTTTGGGGATCGATAAGCAGTTCAAACTTGCAAGGCGCGCCGTCTTTAAGCTGAATGGTATGCTCGCTTTGAGGCTTAAAGTTAAGCTTGTGCGACACCATTTGGCCATTAACGAAGACCCGCTCTAAACCACTCCAATTGCTGGCTTGCAGTTCTACCACATCTTGGTTGAGATCATATTTGAAACGGATCATAGCGCTATCCTGTGCTGGGACCTGATAGACTAATTCAAGCAGACAAATATGACGTTTTCCAGCGTGATTAAATGAATATTCTGTGTCGAAATTAAAAGCGCGGCTAAACCATGAGCTTAGTGATAGATTAAATTTTAGATAACAAAAAAGCGACCTGAGGTCGCTTTTTTCAATATTTGACGGGCATAAAAAATAATAAACGCGTAAAAAATTACTGCTTAGCGGCTTCGATAATGGCTTTTGCCATTTCATCAGCCACGGCGCCAGTTGTACGGTTCTGTGCATCGGCTTGGCTGAATATTTTCAGCAGCGTGTTGTAAATTTCTTCTACTTTAGCCGTTGATTTTGCTGCGTCGTAATCTTTTTCGAACGACACGTTGATAATGCCGCCTGCGTTGATCACATAGTCTGGCGCGTACAGTATGCCCATTTCTTTCAGTTGTTCACCGTGGCGTACTTCGGCTAATTGGTTGTTGGCACAGCCAGCAACAATTTTGGCTTTCAGTTGCGGTAAGGTCGTATCGTTTAAGGTTGCGCCAAGGGCACAAGGGGCATACACATCCACATCTTGCGCGTAGATTTCTTGAGGCGCGACAACAATGGCACCAAAGTCGGTAGCGACTTTATCTAACGAGGCTTGATGAATGTCAGTAACAATCAGTTCTGCGCCTTCGTTATGCAAGTGTTTGCACAGGTAATAGCCAACATGACCGACGCCTTGAACGGCGATTTTAAGGCCTTTAAGGCTGTCTAAACCAAGTCTATGTTTAACCGCAGCTTTGATGCCTAAATAAGTGCCAAGGGCTGTGAACGGTGATGGATCGCCACTTTTGCCTTCAAGGCCCGCCATATAAGGGGTTTCTTCATGGGCGATCATAATATCAGCCGTAGTAGTGCCAACATCTTCCGCTGAATAGTAGCGGCCACCTAGGCTGTTAATCAAACGGCCAAAGGCGCGGAATAGGGCTTCGCGATCTTGTCTTTTCGGATCGGCAATGATCACTGATTTGCCACCGCCCATGGTTAAACCTGCTAGGGCATTTTTATAAGTCATGCCACGAGAGAGGCGTAATACGTCAGTAAGGGCTTCATCATCCGATTGGTAGTTCCACATCCTACATCCACCCACGGCAGGACCAAGGTTAGTGTTATGGATGGCGACAATGGCCTTTAAGCCACTTTCTTTATCATGACAGAATACAACCTGTTCATGTTCGTCAAAGGATACATGATTAAATACAGCCACGTGAATTTCTCCGCTATACACAATGAAAAAGCCGACGAGGTGAGCCTCTATCGACTGCTTGTTATATTTATTGCAGAACCATAGCATTTAGCGATACTCTCAACCATGCATAATGACCGAATAAATACATTATTTGTGGCAATTTAGCTTTCCACTTTACGTAAACGTAAGCTTGCGATGTAAGAATGGATTGTACTGAATTTAACGTAACGAATAGAATGAATCGCGTACTGATCCCAAGAATTAGGCTCGCGTTATAACAATAAGATAGGACGGAAGTATGACTGAACAAGCTGTCGACCAAACTCAACAAAATCTATCAGCTGAAGAAATAGAAAAGCTGCGTCAAGAGTGGGTCAGAACTCAATTTCAAAAAGCCAATCGTTTTCTCGCTGAAAAAGGCGTGATCCCAAGCAGAGTCCTAGCCGATGAAAGCCGTTATCTTGCGCCTTATATGGCGATTTGGAAGATGGAATCAAAGCGTCCAAGCAACAAAACCTATTGGGTGATGTCAGGTGATTTACCGTCAGATTTTGTCGATGTCAAAGTGGCGACGACGGCCCGTGATGCCGTGCGTCATTTCTCTATGATGTGGCAAATGCAGGCGGAAAACTTAGTGCGTTCGGGTGCAACCCGTGATGCCACTCAGGCTAAATTTGCTCAACTATTAGTATCGCGTGCCGAGAGTTTATATCGTATGCACAACGACGATAAACTGTGGAATGCTTAAACTCAAATGAGTTAAGGATTGTATTTAGATAGTATTGAGTTAATACAGTTACTTGTGTCGATTGATACTGATAATTGAAATAATAAGGCACTCAATTGAGTGCCTTATTTATGTTGATGTTTTATTTACACTTTATATTAAGAACAAGGTCATCGAACAAAGTCGATAGGGCTTATTCTTCGCTGTCGCTCAAGTAGTAGAAACCTTGATTGATAAGTTTCAACAGTAAGGCTTGGACTTCTTCATGCTGACATATTTCAGTCGCTTCATCGGCGTTTAAGCTGACGTTATCGCTCAACTGTGCGATCACATCTGCCGGTGTATTTAGCAGTTCGTGTACATCACCATTGATGAATAATCGCGGCGTGGTGTCATTTTCAAGGCGCAATACTTTCAAACCGCCGATACGGCTGACGCCAGCACCTTGGGCGAAGGCATCTTGCAAATCTTCAATGCTGTAAGCTTCTTCGCCTTCACACAAGTCAAGCTCGAAACGGTTTTGACTGAGCAACTTACCTAACACGATTTGGTAGCTATTGGGATCTTGGCTCAGCTGACTCAAGAGTGACATTATGCCCACTTGATGATCTTGGCTGACGATACCGGCTGAACTCGGTTCAGTTTGCGACGTGAAACGCTGCTGACCTAAGTTATTGTCGAGCAAATAATCGGCGACTTCACTGACCAATTCTTGCTGGCTAGGAGCGCGAAAACCAATCGAGTAACTCATTGCCACAGTTAGGGTTTCGCCGCAATGCGGGAAACCGGGTGGAATATAAAGCATGTCGCCTTTTTCTAACACTACATCGATAATGGGTGTGAAGTCTTCAACCAGCGGCGAGTTTGGATTGCCGCCACGGCGTTGTTGCGGGGTATTGTCACCCACAGTCCAGCGACGTTCACCTTCGCCTTGAATGATAAACACATCGTAGTTATCGACGTGCGGGCCGACACCGCCACTTGGGGTTGCAAATGATGCCATCAAGTCATCGAAGCGCCAGTCAGGTAAAAAGCGTAGAGCTTCAACTAATGGTTGCGAATCTGGATACCAATGGTTGACTGCTTGCACTAATAACTGCCAATGGGTTTCGCCATAGCTGTCGTAATCTTCAAACGGACCTTGCACCACTTCCCAATCATTGTCTTTGGTGACAACGATACGTGAAGAGATTTCTTCTTCACAGGCAAGGCCTGCTAATTCATCGGCGCTGATAGGATCTTCAAATTGCGGAAATGCTTTTTTGATCAACAGGGGTTTCTTTTGCCAGTATTCACTAAGAAACTGGGCGATATCGAGATTGAGTGTATACATAGTGTTAAAAAAGGCGACCACATCGCGGTGATGTGGGTCGCCTTAATCCTTATTTCTGTTTAAGAAAGAGTATTGTCCGTCGCCAACTTCAGTTAATAACTAATTTCAGTCAATAGCTTACTATTAGTTAATCGCCAATTTTAATTAATAACTTAGTTCAGTTCGTCGACAAACGTTTCGGCGCGACCAATGTAATTGGCTGGCGTCATTTTCTTCAGTTCAGCTTTCACTGAGTCTGGTAATTCAAGTCCGTCAATAAACACTGACAGTTGCTGCGCGTCGATACGTTTACCGCGCGTCAGTTCTTTTAATTTTTCGTATGGCTTTTCAATGCCATAACGACGCATTACCGTTTGTACGGGTTCTGCTAACACTTCCCAGTTGTGATCTAACTCATCACGCAGATGTGCTTCGTTAACTTCTAACTTGCTGATGCCTTTTAAGGTCGCTTGATACGCGATCAACGCATGGGCAATACCCACACCTAAGTTACGCAGTACAGTCGAGTCAGTTAAGTCACGTTGCCATCTTGATAACGGTAGTTTAGACGCTAAATGTTGCATCAGTGCGTTAGCGATACCTAAGTTACCTTCAGAGTTTTCAAAATCGATTGGGTTAACTTTGTGCGGCATAGTTGATGAACCGATTTCACCGGCGATAGTGCGTTGTTTGAAGTGACCTAGGGCGATGTAACCCCAAATATCACGGTCAAAGTCAATCAGCACAGTGTTGAAACGGGCAACCGCATCGAACAATTCGGCAATGTAATCGTGTGGCTCGATTTGCGTCGTGTAGGCATTCCAGTGCAAGCCAAGGCTAGTCACAAAACGCTCAGACAGCTCATGCCAGTTAACTTCAGGGTAGGCTGACAGGTGAGCATTGTAGTTACCTACGGCACCATTCAGTTTGCCCATGATTTCAACATTGGCGATTTGTTTGATTTGACGTTCAAGGCGCACTGCGACGTTCGCCATTTCTTTACCGAGCGTCGAAGGTGACGCGGGTTGGCCATGGGTACGTGACATTAATGGCACAGAGCGATATTCAATCGCCAGCTTTTTAATTGCCGTCAGTAACTCATTGCAGTAGGGCAGTAAAACATGCTCACGAGCTTCAGTCAGCATTAAACCGTGGCTTAAGTTGTTGATATCTTCAGAAGTACAAGCAAAGTGAACAAACTCACCCACAGCGGCTAATTCGCTATTGCCTGCGATTTTTTCTTTAATGAAGTATTCAACCGCTTTTACATCGTGGTTAGTGGTGCTTTCGATAGCCTTAACACGCAGCGCATCTTGTTCGTTGAAATTGTCTTTAATGCCATCGAGTACGGCGATAGCTGACGCGCTCAATGTTGGCACTTCGCTAATGTCTGGACAGTCGGCTAACAGTTTTAGCCAATTGATTTCAACCTGAACACGGTACTTGGTAAGACCGAACTCGCTGAAAATCCCTCTCAATGACGCGGTTTTACTACCATAACGACCGTCTACCGGAGAGATAGCAGTTAGTGCGGAAAGATCCATGTGTAGCTCCTTGATGAACGCTAATTTTATTATAGGGTAAGACTTTTCTTGGCTGTATCGACTATGGCTTTGCGGGCGAAGACTAAGTGTCGACGTTTACCGCCCAACTGACGCCACAGTACTGCGCTGCGTATAGCGGCAAGCAGCAGAGCACGAATTTTATGTTGTACAATAGGGCGCTGCAAACACACAGGATTACCCGATATTTGGATTTTTGGCCCTAAATTACTGATGATGTCACTGTAAATGCTGGCAAGATTGGCAACAACTTGCTCATCTGTGATGGCAAAATGATGTAGCTGGCGATTCACTTGATTAATACGTTCAGCCAACATGCCTAAGCCACTGTTAGAGCGCACGAGTTTACGCTCAAGGGCAAGCACGCCCACTAAATAGCGGGTGATTTCAACATCTTTTTGGCTGCTGTCACCGAGCTGATTCAGGATCAGTTTATAGCCTTTTTGCAATACGATTTTATCTTGGTAGACATCGGCCGTATTGTCAGGATTGGTGACGAGAATGGTGTTTAAGCTCGCTGCGAGCTCGGCATTATCCAATTCGCCATGGCGCGCTAAATGTTGAACTTGGGCAATGGCTTGCAGTATGCCTGCAAACGCCATAGTCCGATTAATGAGTTGCTCGTTCACGCGTTACCCTCGGATTAATTGATCTATGATGCCGCCACCTAGGCAGACCTCACCATCATAAAATACCGCAGACTGTCCAGGCGTCACCGCCGCAACAGGTTCATCGAAGACCACGCGCAAGGTGTGTTCATCTGTGTAGGTTAATGTACAAGGCACATCTTGTTGGCGATAACGGGTTTTCACTGCGATATGACAACCATCGACAGGCCCAGTTCTATCTACCCAATGCAGTTGGTTAACTGTCATGCCGGTCGACATCAAACGGGGATGATGTCCGCCTTGACCCACGATCAATACGTTACGCTCAAGATCTTTATCGACCACATACCAAGGATCGTCATTGCTGTTTTTCATGCCGCCAATGCCTAAGCCTTTACGTTGGCCTAAGGTGTGGTACATGAGTCCTTGGTGCGTGCCTATGACTTCACCTTCTGGGGTTTCAATATTGCCAGGCTGCGCCGGTAAATAAGTCCCTAGAAATTCAGTGAACTTGCGCTCACCGATAAAGCAGATGCCAGTACTGTCTTTTTTGTCATGGGTGATTAAGCCCATTTCTTTCGCAATTTCACGAACTTGATGTTTTTCGAGCTCACCGACAGGGAACAGGCTTCGGGCTACTTGTTCATGGCTAAGGGTGTAGAGGAAATAACTTTGATCTTTATTGCCATCAACACCGCGGAGCATTTGCGTACTGCCGTCGCTGTTATCGCGACGGCGAACATAGTGGCCCATTGCGATGTAATCGGCGTCGAGGATTTCGTCGGCAAATTCTAAAAATGCCTTAAATTTTATCTCTTTGTTGCACATGATATCGGGATTTGGCGTGCGGCCGGCTTTGTATTCGGCGAGGAAATACTCAAATACATTGTCCCAATATTCGGCAGCAAAGTTGACTGTGTGTAGCTTGATCCCGAGCTTGTCGCACACGGCTTGGGCATCTTTTAAATCTTCTGCGGCCGCGCAGTACTCGTTGTTGTCATCTTCTTCCCAGTTCTTCATGAATAGGCCTTCAACCTGATAGCCTTGCTGCATAAGCAAATAGGCTGAAACAGATGAATCTACACCGCCGGACATGCCGACAATGACTTTTTTTCCTGTATGAGTGGGTTCGATTGATGTCATAAATCCTAAAAACCATTGAGTATGTGTGTTGGCTAGGTGGATGAATTTAAGCCGCGACATTGAGCGCGTAACAAAAATACCTAACCTAACTAAAAATATGGGCTAACTAAAAATCCAAGCTCACTTTAAATCCAAGCTCACTTTAAATCCAAGCTAACTTTACATCTAGGTGCTGTGCTGCTGATTGCTAAATCAAACTTTTCCAGCGCTATCAAATAAAATGAGTCCGCAAACTGTCAGTAAACCTCGCATTTACGGCCAACTATTTATTTGCTGTACAAGGCCTCTGCAGTAGCACACGCATTAAGCTTAACCAGCCGTTTATGCGGGGCGGTATTCTATCACGCCTTGCTCGCTTGGGCTATCGTGAGGCGGTCACTATTGAGTAAGCTAAGGGGATAAGTTTGGCCATTTTGTGCCTGATTGAGATAGTCTTTTAAGCAATCGAGTACTAAGGGGCTGCGCAGTAAAGATGGCATGGCTTCTATCTGCGCAAGACTTAACCAATGCGCACTATGGATCGCTTTATCCTGCGGCGCAGGTGAGGGCATATCATCTAACTGCACGAAAAAAGTAAAGCGCACAAAGGCTAAGTCTTCACTGGCGCTAAGTTGATAAATGCCGACGAGTCCTTGGGCTTTGAGTGATAACCCCGTTTCTTCAAACACTTCGCGCTCACAGGCTTGGATCAAGCTTTCATTCGCTTCTAAGTGACCCGCGGGTTGATTAAAGCGTTGCTCGCCTTCAATCCACTCTTCTACCATCAGATATTTGTCCTGTGAAGTTGCATGAACAATACAAGCGACGGTCACATTGGGTTTATATCTTTGACTCATGGAGCCTCCTTTGAGTGGATTTGAATGAAGAAAGTAGGCTGAAATTTAGACTTCATCACCGAGACGGATACATTTGTGCTCACCCGATGGCAAATTATCTAGACTCCATTGGCCTATTTTATAACGGATTAATCTTAAGGTCGGAAAACCGATATGCGCTGTCATGCGTCTGACTTGGCGGTTGCGGCCTTCATGAATTTGGATTTCTAGCCAAGTTGTTGGGATATTTTTGCGCTCTCTCACCGGTGGATTACGTGGCCAAATGTCGGGTGAATCCATGATTTTGACTTTAGCAGGCAGCGTCATACCATCATTTAATTCAACACCTTGGCGCAGTTTTGTCAGTACATCTTCCGTCGGAACGCCTTCTACTTGCACCCAATAGGTTTTAAAGGTTTTCTTTTTTGGCTCTGTCAGCCTTGCCTGTAATTGACCGTCATTAGTCAGCAACAACAAGCCCTCACTGTCTCTGTCTAAGCGGCCTGCGGCATACACGTCAGCAATGGGAATGTAGTCTTTTAGGGTTTTACGACCTTGTTCATCGGTAAACTGGCAAAGTACATCAAAAGGCTTATTAAACAGCACGATAATCGGCGCAATCGTTTGGCTCTGCACCGGTTTTGCCGCCGCAATTGCGCGTCGATTAGGATTTTTAAAGGGTTCTTTCTTTAAACTGCCATTGGCATTTCGTGCTGGCGCCACTTTGCTATCTACGGCGGTAGCACGGTTGGCAGGGCCTCTGCTGGCGGGCTTAGCGGGTTTAATCGGGCTCTTGGCTGGGGAACTTGCGCTGGCATTGGCACCTTTAGGTTGAAACTTGTTTTTGTTCATACTTTTGCTAACAGGAGGTTGAGACACGCTTACCTGACTTGATTGAGTCGTTAATGTGGTCATAGTGTACTTGGCATTCGCCGTTAGTGGAATTTGAATATTATTGCGAATGCTCTATGATGTCGGCCAGAAAATGTGATCTGTGCCTAAATGTTTATTAGGTTTTAATGAGTCGTTGTAACAAATTTTAGCTTGCGCGCAAAGACAGAAGGGCATTGAGAATTTGAAAGATGAGGGCGTGGTCGATTGCCTTGATTGATATTTTCCCTGTGCTCAGATTTGTTCGCCATGCTATAAAATTATTATAAAAAATATTAAATTTTACAATAATGTAGGATGTAACATGAAAGATAACTCATCAACAATTATTTACACTGAAACAGACGAAGCGCCAGCACTGGCCACCCTCTCACTCTTACCTATTATTAGAACGTTTACCGACGCCGCGGGCGTTGCGGTTGAAACCCGTGATATCTCGTTATCGGGCCGTATTATTGCCAGTTTCCCTGAGCAACTGACCGAAGCACAAAAGATTGGCGACCATCTGACTGAGCTTGGCGAGTTAGCGAATCAGCCAGAAGCGAACATCATCAAGTTACCAAATATCAGTGCTTCGATCCCACAATTAAAAGCCTGTATCCTTGAACTGCAGCAAAAAGGTTACGACATCCCTAATTATCCGGATGAGCCAAAAACTGACGCTGAAAAGTCAATTAAAACCCGTTACGACAAGATCAAAGGCAGTGCGGTAAACCCAGTACTGCGTGAAGGTAACTCAGATCGCCGTGCCCCATTATCGGTGAAAAACTTCGCCAAGAAAAACCCTCATTCCATGGGGAAATGGGCCAAAGATTCCAAGTCACACGTTGCCCACATGACTGACGGTGATTTCTACGGCAGCGAACAGTCTGTCACTTTATCTGATGCGGGCAGCGTGAATATCTTGCTGACCCAAAAAGATGGTCAAGAAGTGGTGCTCAAATCCGGTCTTAAGCTGCTGGCTGGCGAAATTATCGATGCTGCGGTATTGAGTAAAAAAGCCTTAGTGAGCTTCTATGAGCGTGAAATCGAAAACGCCAAAGCTGAAGATGTGCTGTTATCGCTGCATTTGAAAGCCACTATGATGAAAGTGTCTGATCCTATTATGTTTGGTCACGCTGTGAAGGTATTCTTCAAGCCAGTATTTGACAAACATGCGGCGCTTTTCGCTGAATTAGGTGTAGATGTTAACAACGGCTTTGGTGATGTTTATGCCAAGATCGCGACATTACCTGCTGATAGCCGCGCCGAAGTCGAAGCCGATATCGCCGCCGTTTACGCTGCGCGTCCCGCATTGGCTATGGTTGATTCTGACAAAGGTATCACCAACTTACACGTGCCAAGCGACATCATTATCGATGCGTCTATGCCTGCTGCGATTCGTTCATCTGGCCAAATGTGGGGACCAGACGGTCAACTGCATGATACTAAAGCCATGATCCCCGATCGTTGCTATGCCGGTATCTACCAAGAAACGATTGCTTTCTGTAAAGAGCACGGCGCTTTTGATCCTAAAACCATGGGCAGCGTGCCAAACGTGGGCTTGATGGCGCAAAAAGCCGAAGAGTATGGCAGCCACGATAAGACCTTTGAAATTCCTGCTGACGGTGTGGTCAACGTTGTTGATGCCAGCGGTAAGGTATTGATGAGCCATAACGTCGAAGCGGGCGATATCTGGAGAATGTGTCAAGTTAAAGACGCACCAATCCGTGATTGGGTTAAACTGGCCGTGCGCCGTGCCCGTTTAAGCAATACTCCAGCGGTATTCTGGTTAGATAGCAAACGTGCCCACGATGCGCAAATCATTGCAAAAGTGCAGCAGTATCTGCCAGAGCATGATACTGATGGCTTAGACATCAGCATCATGTCTCCAGAAGATGCGACGCGTTTGTCTTTGGCTCGCATCAAAGAAGGCAAAGATACCATTTCAGTTACGGGTAACGTTCTACGTGACTACCTGACTGACTTGTTCCCAATCCTTGAGCTAGGCACCAGTGCCAAAATGCTGTCAATCGTTCCGCTAATGAACGGCGGCGGTCTATTTGAAACAGGTGCGGGCGGTAGTGCGCCTAAGCACGTGCAACAGCTTGAGAAAGAAGGTCACTTACGTTGGGATTCGCTCGGTGAATTCTTGGCTCTGGCGGCGTCTTTAGAGCATTTAAGCCAAACCGTGGGCAATCCAAAAGCCCAAGTGTTAGCCGATACTTTAGATCAAGCCATTGGCCAATTCTTAGATGGCAACAAATCGCCATCAAGAAGAGTCGGTGAGCTGGATAACCGTGGCAGCCATTTCTACTTAGCCATGTACTGGGCTCAAGCTTTAGCTGCGCAAACGGGCGATGAGCAGTTACAAGCTCACTTCATTCCGTTAGCGCATGCGCTCGCGGCGAATGAGCAAGTGATTGTGGCTGAATTAGCGACGGCACAAGGTGCACCAGTCGATTTAGGCGGTTACTACCGTTTAGATGCGGCTAAGGCTGAAAAAGCCATGCGCCCAAGCGAAACGTTGAACAAGCTGTTGATTGCTTAATCCCGCTCGTTATCACTTTTAGATGGCGTGTGCGTCAGTGTGGGCCATCTAAGGTGATGTAAAGTTGTAAGTCATTAGACTGATTTTAAAAAAGGATCTGCATTGCAGATCCTTTTTTATACCCTAAATTTGCTGTCGAGACCGATGATAAAATCTTTTTGCTGGGATGCAATGGGTGATGTGCAGCAATTGAACTTGAATTAAATTCATGCGAAATGATGATGAGCGATGCAACATTAAGTGGTGAGAATTGATGAAACACGCAGCAATAAAAAGGCAGGGACAAGTCCCTGCCTTTTAGATCATTGGCCTCACCAAACGTTATTTTGTTGGTGAAATGGCTGAAGCGTGCATCCCTTTTGGACCGGCTTCTACTTCAAATTGAACGGGTTGGCCTGCTTTTAGAGTTCGATAGCCTTCCATTTCAATGGTAGAATAGTGTGCAAAAACGTCCTCACCACCTTGATCAGGGCAAATAAACCCGAATCCTTTGGCGTTGTTGAACCATTTAACAGTTCCGCTTGCCATACTTCCACTTCCTTCTGTTGTCTACTTACCAGTAAGATAGTAAAACCTGTATAGACGGGTATTCGTTCACCGTCTGCACAACAGAATGTAAGGAGTAAATGCGGAAGTCAAGCTAAAATTAACAAAGGGGTAACAACTGATTAATTTGAACGGATCAATTGGAAGAGGCCAACACGAGAGGCTAGTATTAAAAAATGGCAAAGATAGGAAATATTGAACACGTTGAAGAACGTGTCGAATCAGAGTTAATGCCGCCTTCGATGTATAAGGTGGTACTCAATAATGATGATTACACCCCAATGGATTTTGTGATTGAAGTTTTGCAGGTTTTCTTTCGCAAGAACGAGCAGGAAGCGACCGATATCATGTTGACGATCCATCACCAAGGAAAAGGGATTTGCGGTATTTTCCCGTTTGGGATTGCAGAAACTAAGGTGATACAAGTAAATCAATTTGCAAGACAAAACCAACATCCGTTACTGTGTTCGTTAGAGAAAGCATAAAACCGCTTTACTCTGTAGTCTGTTGTTAATTTTGGGGGTGCTTATGCTGAACAAAGATCTGGAAGTCACCTTAAATCTGGCGTTTCAGCAAGCCAGAGATGCGCGTCACGAGTATATGACAGTGGAACATCTGTTATTAGCTCTGATCGACAATCCTGCGGCTCAAGAAGCGTTAATCGCCTGTGGAGCGAATCTAGATAAACTCAGAGATGAAGTGGCAAGCTTTATCCAACAAACAACCCCAATCATTGCCGATATTGATGATGACAAAGAAACTCAGCCGACGCTTGGGTTCCAGCGAGTGCTGCAACGGGCGGTATTCCATGTGCAGTCATCGGGTCGCAATGAAGTGAACGGCGCTAACGTGTTAGTTGCCATTTTCAGTGAGCAAGAATCCCAAGCCGTGTATTTACTGCGCCGCTGCGACATTAGTCGCCTCGATGTAGTGAATTTTATTTCCCATGGTTTCGCCAAAAATGATGATGCTGAGTCACATCAAGATCAAGAACGTGTCGAAGATCAGGGCGAAGGCAGCGAAGAGCGTAGTATGTTGTCGCAATTTGCGTCCAATTTAAACCAGCTTGCTAAGCAAGGGATCATCGACCCTTTGATTGGTCGCGACCAAGAAATTGAGCGCGCCATTCAAACCCTGTGCCGTCGCCGTAAAAATAATCCACTGTTAGTGGGTGAGGCGGGTGTAGGTAAAACAGCGATTGCTGAAGGGTTGGCATATCGTATCGTCAATAAACAAGTGCCCGATGTAATGCTTGAAGCGACAGTGTATTCCTTAGATTTAGGTTCACTGCTGGCGGGAACTAAGTATCGCGGTGACTTTGAAAAACGCTTTAAGAACCTGTTAAAAGAACTGGCGGCGGATAAGCATGCCATCCTATTCATCGATGAGATCCACACCATTATCGGTGCGGGCGCGGCCTCTGGCGGCGTAATGGATGCCTCTAATCTGCTGAAACCTTTGCTATCTAGCGGCAATTTACGTTGCATGGGTTCGACTACTTTCCAAGAATATCAAAGTATTTTTGAGAAAGATCGCGCACTTGCACGTCGTTTCCAAAAGGTGGATATCAATGAGCCTTCAGTGGAAGAAACCACTAAGATTTTGATGGGGCTTAAGTCTAAATACGAAGAATATCATGGGGTTCGTTATACTCAGGCCGCGATCAGCTGCGCTGCAGTATTGTCGGCCAAGCACATCAACGACAGGCATTTACCCGATAAAGCCATCGATGTGATTGATGAAGCGGGTGCGCGTATGGTGATGCTGCCTATGAGTAAACGTAAAAAGACCATAGGCCAGGCCGAGATTGAGTCGATTGTGGCGAAAATGGCGCGTATCCCTGAGAAGTCGGTATCCGCCACTGATAAGGACTTACTGCGTAATCTTGAGCGTAACCTTAAGATGGTGGTCTTTGGCCAAGATAAGGCCATTGAGAGTCTGAGTTCGGCCATTCGCTTATCGCGCAGTGGCTTAGGTGCTGACAGAAAACCTGTGGGGAGCTTCTTATTCGCGGGTCCCACCGGTGTGGGTAAAACCGAAGTCACTAACCAACTGGCCAACTGCTTGGGGATGAAACTGGTGCGCTTTGACATGTCTGAGTACATGGAAAGCCATACAGTGTCACGCCTGATTGGTGCGCCTCCTGGTTATGTGGGTTATGACCAAGGTGGCTTGCTCACGGATGCTGTGATTAAAAATCCGCACTGTGTCGTGCTATTGGATGAAATTGAGAAGGCCCACCGTGATGTCTATAACCTGCTGTTGCAGGTGATGGATCACGGTACTTTGACCGATAACAATGGTCGTAAGGCGGACTTCAGACATGTGACTTTGGTGATGACCACTAACGCGGGTGTACAGGAGACTATTCGTAAGTCGATTGGCTTTACCCAGCAAGATCACACCCAAGATGCATTATCTGAAATTAATCGAGTATTTTCGCCAGAATTTCGAAATCGTCTCGATTCCATCATTTGGTTCAATCATTTGGATATGACGATTATCGCCAAAGTGGTCGATAAATTCTTGGTGGAATTGCAGGCTCAGTTGGATGCAAAACACGTTACTTTGGAAGTCAGCGACGAAGCCAGAACCTTGTTGGCCGAGAAAGGCTACGATAAGAACATGGGCGCACGTCCAATGGCTCGGGTCGTGACCGAATTGATCAAACGTCCATTGGCAGACGAGATCTTATTTGGTGTCTTAGAGTCAGGCGGTGTTGCGTATGTGGATGTGAAGGAAGGCGAGATTGTCATTCGTACCGAACGTCACGAAAAAGCGACAACAAAAGCTTAATGCTTGATTATCCATTAGTTTTAGACATAAAAATGGCTGCAATTGCAGCCATTTTTTTCATCTTTCGCAAACAAAAAAACCCGGCCTTGCCGGGTTTTTAAATCTAAGAGGCTATATCAGCGTGCGCGGAAGACAATGCGACCTTTGGTCAGATCATAAGGAGTCAGCTGGACGGTAACTTTATCGCCAGTAAGGATCCGGATGTAGTTTTTACGCATTTTGCCTGAAATGTGGGCTATCACCACATGACCATTTTCAAGCTCTACACGAAACATTGTGTTTGGCAAGGTTTCAAGGATAGTGCCTTGCATTTCAATGTTGTCTTCTTTCGCCATTAATTAATTATCCCATTAGCCTTCGAATATAAAAAACGGGCGTATCATGCCCCAAATTCCCCCCGCTGTAAAGGGGAAGTACTTAGCAAACTTGGGAATACTCCCAGCCTGTCGGTGTCAGAATTTGATAAGGGCGATACAAACGCTTGTAAGACATCTTACGGTTTTCATCTATTTGATATCCGAGATAAACAAATTCTTTATTCATGAGTTTCGCCAGTCGACACTGAATTAAAATTAACAGTGCGCCGAGGGAGCGATGTTCTTCGTCGGGGTCAAAATAGCTGTAAATTGCCGAAAGACTATTGGGCAAACTATCTGTGACCGCAACTGCCAATAATTTATTTCCATCATAGACTTCGATAAACGTTGGCGGTAACCAATGGCAAAAAAGAAAGTGATTATATTGATCTTCACTTGGGGGAAACATGGGGCCGTCAAAATGTCGCCCACGAATGTAATGTTCATATAGCGTATATTGCTCGGCGGTTTGCTCCGATGTAATTCGCCAAGTCAGATCTTGGTTTTTTGCTAAAGTGCGTTTTTGGCGTTTCGATGGGACAAATTCATGCGTTGGCACACGGATTGGTTGGCATGCACTGCATCTAGGGCAGCGAGGTTTGTAGATAGAGCTACCACTACGGCGAAAACCTACCGCGAGCAAACGCTCAAATAAAATGGGATCGAGCGTATCTTCTTGGATGACGAGTAGCTGCTCCTGCTGGCCATCAAGGTAGCTGCAGGGAAATATTTGACTGATACCGATAGCGATCGATGCTTTACTCGAGTTCAAGGATGACCTCTTTAGTGGCCCAAGTATTTGGGTCCACGGGATTGTTTCTCAGTTCGCTCAGTAACGTTATAAAATCAATGCGTTTAATAGCTTTAGCTCCCAAACTTTCTAGGTGGGGATTCATCACTTGTGCGTCGATGAGTTTGAATCCCATCTTGAGTAAATGTTGTTGCAGTGCTGCAACGGCGGCCTTGGACGCATTGGTTTTACGGTGAAACATGGATTCGCCGCAAAATACTTGGCCGATCGCTAAGCCGTAAAGCCCACCGATTAAACGTTCACCTTCCCACACTTCAATGGAGTGGGCATGACCTGTGTGATGCAATTCGCGATAGGCCATTTGAATTTCTTGGGTGATCCAAGTGCCGCTCTGTTTTTCTCTTGGCTGCGCACATCCCGCCATCACATCGGTGAAAGCGTGATTGATTGTGATCCGCCAAGGTTGTTTTTTTAAGTATTTACGCAGGCTGGTGCTGATGTGAATTTCACCTGGAATAAACACGGCGCGGGGATCCGGTGACCACCATAGGATGGGATCGTCAGAATTAAACCAAGGAAAAATACCGTTGTAGTAAGCAGAGAGTAAACGTTCAGGACGTAAGTCGCCGCCGATAGCCAATAAACCATTAGGATCGGTTAAGGCGTGCTCGGGCGAAGGAAAAGCGTCAAATTCGTGATTCAGGAAAGACAGTGACTTCACAATTGAGTATGATTTAGTTATAGACCTTATTATTAAGTTAGCGGAAATTCAGATATGTGGAAACCTACTCTAGCAAGCTTTATGTTTATTTTTGCTTTTATCATCAGCCCTGCTAATGCTGGCTATGATCGCAATCAAGCCGTGCCAGTTGAGAAAGTACTCTATGGCGATATCACTTCGGTACGTAATATCACCGAAACCCAGTTAATTGAAGACCGTAATCAAGGTTGGAAAACCTTCGGTGGCGCCTTAGCGGGTGGGGTGATTGGTAATCAGTTTGGTGGCGGGTCGGGTCGAGATGTTGCGACGATTTTAGGTGCCTTGATTGGTGGGGGTATCGGTAACCGTTATGGCAGTGGTACTAGCGTGCAATCGTTTAAGCTGGTGGAACTGATGATCAATCAAGAAGATGGTACTCAGGTCATGGTGATCCAAGATTACGATGCTGGCATGACGTTTAACGCGGGTGACAGAGTTAGAGTGGTGTACTTGCAAGGTGGCGTGCGTGTTGATATCGCGATGTAAGCGATTGTCTCATCTTGAATAAGTGCTCATTTTCAGTAAATGGTCATCTTGAGTAACGGACGGTAATGCAATGACACGGACAGAACTAAGCCAATATTTAGCCGATTTTTTACATGTGTCGGCCTTTAAGGATTACGCACCCAATGGGCTGCAGGTAGAAGGCAAGAATGAGATCCGAACCTTAGTCACGGGCGTGACAGCTTGTCAGGCCTTGATCGATGAAGCGATTCGATTAAACGCCGATGCGATATTGGTTCATCACGGCTTTTTTTGGAAGAATGAGCCTGAAGTGATCACAGGCATGAAACAACGCCGAATTAAGGCGCTGCTCAAGCATGATATTAGCTTGTTTGGATATCATTTACCCTTAGATGCCCACCCAATGCTCGGTAATAACGCGACTTTGGGGAGACAGCTTGGGATCATCGACGCAGAAGCAATCGAAGAGGTGGCTCAGGGGCTACTGTGGCGTGGAAAACTTGATCTTGCAGTCAGTGCTAGCGAATTTTCTCACACCCTTGAGAATGCGTTAGGCAGAGCCCCACTGCACATTGGTGATAGCGATGCAAAGATCCAACATGTAGCTTGGTGTACTGGTGGCGCACAGGATTATATCGATGTTGCGGCGAGTTTAGGTGTGGATGCGTTTATCAGTGGTGAAGTGTCCGAGCGAACGTTCCACAGTGCGGTAGAGCAGGGCATACATTATTTTGCGGCGGGGCACCATGCGACAGAACGTTTTGGCATTCAAGCCTTAGGCCGTCACCTCGCCCGCGAGTTTGATCTCGTGCACCATTTTGTGGATATCATCAATCCGGTCTAATCCATTCATAAAGCGGCTTATGATGACCATCTAACTGTTTTATTCCTAAACGAAAGGCGAGCATGGCTCGCCTTTTTTATTGTGGTTTTATTGTTACTTATAGTCACTCAAATCCGTTCCTCTAGCGTTTGTGCAATCAGCTCTTAGCTGCTGCTAGATTAGCTCCAAAGTGGACAATATAAAGATGCCTAAGGTGCACGTGATCAGCGAGCAGACTGTGGTTAGTACAATAATATTGGCCGCAAGGGGCGCATTGCCACCCATGGCGCGCGCCATCACATAGCTTGCGGCTGCGGTGGGTGCAGAACTCATTAAAAAAACCAGTGCTAACTCAATCCCTCGATAACCCAACAGCAAGGCCCCAATCGTGATAAAAAGCGGGGCAAAGATCAGTTTCAATGCGGTCGAGAACCAAGTTGTATGCTTTTCATGTTTGAGTGAACCAATATCGAGCGAGCCGCCGGTACACAGTAGCGCTAATGGCAGGGTCATATTGGCAAAGTATTGTCCCGCATCGAGCACCATTTTCGGTACTGGAATAGCAAGCAAATAGAACAACATGCCTGCCATAATGGCAATGATCAACGGGTTTTTGGTGATGGTCTTGATGATCACGCCAAATGCACGTTGGCTGGATTCTTCGCCTTTAGGGCTTAGGCAAATAACCGCTTGAATGTTATACAGCAGCGTCATCGAGGCAACATAGACCGCGGCTAAGGCAACACCAGAACTCCCATAGGCGTTGGAAACATAAGCTAAGCCGATAATGGCGGTATTGGCCCTAAAACCCCCTTGAATGATCACTCCTTGGTCTTTGTGCTTGGGAAATAGCCGCCCAGTTGCATAGGTGGAGAGTATAAAAAACAGGAAATTGGCCGCTAAACCATAGCCAATCAAGGGCGCACTGGAGGCGAGATCGTGATTTGAGCTAATAATGCTAAGGAACAGCAAGGCTGGCAGCGTCACGTTAAAGACTAATCTTGATGCGACATCAATAAAGTTTTCATTGATGATTTGGGTGCGTTTTAGGATCACACCGAGCGCTAACATCAAACAGATGGGGCCCGTAATCGAGGCCGAAAACAGCAACTGCTCAACGATATTTCCCATAACTACTCCTCGAGTTATTCATTTAGCACTGCGTCGATTTTAGACTTGTCACTGATATGAATGTCACATTGCCGTGAATGCCTTGTCGATAGAAATACGAGTTTTAACTCGGTTTGTTAAACCACTCAGTTAAAATTAAATGGCTTAAACTCAGTCTTTTAAAAGACTGAGTGACACTTGCGACCACTAATCGGCTCAAACAATCGATACCAACAAATAAGGCCACATAAAATGCGGCCTTATTGATTTTTCGAGCGTTATCTAGCGCAGATTACTTAACCCGCATGCCAGGCTGTGCGCCTTCATGGGGTTCTAAAATCCACAGATCGCTGCCACCAGGGCCAGCGGCCAAAACCATGCCTTCTGACATGCCAAAACGCATCTTACGTGGTGCTAAGTTAGCCACCATCACAGTTAGTTTGCCTTCAAGGTCTTCTGGCGAATAGGCCGATTTGATCCCAGCAAACACTTGGCGTGTTTCGCCACCGATGTCGAGCTGCAACTTCAGTAACTTGTCTGCGTCAGCAACATGCTCGGCTTTCACGATACGAGCGATACGCAGGTCGATTTTAGCAAAATCATCAAAGTTGATGGTCTCACTGATAGGATCGTTAACCAGAGGCTCACTGCTGACATTAGATGATTCAACAGTTTTTTCAGGCGCAGCCGTCTTTGGTGCATCGGCCGTGACTTGCAGGTTATCCTTGGAGTCGGCAACCATAGCATTGACTTTATCCAGCTCAACACGTTGCATCATGGCTTTGAATGGAGCGATTTCATGACCCGCTAAATCTTGGTTCAATGCATTCCAAGTGAGCGGTAGTTGGAAAAAGGCTTCCACATCTTGGGCTAAACGTGGCAATACAGGTTTTAGATACGTCACGAGAATACGGAACAGATTCAAGGCATTTGAACACACTTGATGGGCCGCTTCCTGTTGATCGTCATGTTTCACCATTTGCCAAGGTGCTGCATCGGCTACAAAACCGTTAGCAATATCCGCCAGTGCCATGATTTCGCGCATTGCTTTGCCGTATTCGCGGCCTTCGTAAAATTCGGCAATCACCTCTTGCTTGGCTAGAAACGCTTCAGTCAGTGTGGTGTCGTTAATTTTCGCTAGCTTGCCATCGAAACGTTTAGTGATAAAACCTGCGGTGCGCGAGGCTAAGTTCACTAGCTTACCGACTAAGTCTGAATTCACGCGCTGGGCGAAATCTTCGAGATTTAAATCTAAATCGTCGATACGGCTGCTGAGTTTGGCGGCGTAGTAGTAACGTAAATATTCAGGATCTAAATGATCTAAATAAGTTCGCGCCTTGATGAAAGTGCCTTTGGATTTTGACATCTTAGCGCCGTTGACCGTCACATAGCCGTGGGCATAGACGCTGTTTGGCTGGCGGTAACCAGAGCCGTGTAACATGGCAGGCCAAAACAGACTGTGGAAGTAGACTATGTCTTTACCGATGAAGTGATACACCTCGGCGGTTGAATCTTTGCCCCAGAATTCCTCAAAGCTCAGCTCAGGGCGTTTGTCACAGAGGTTTTTGAACGAACCCATATAACCGATAGGCGCATCTAGCCAAACGTAGAAATACTTACCTGGCGCATCGGGAATTTCGAAACCAAAATACGGCGCATCACGGGTGATATCCCATTGCTGCAGACCTTGCTCGAACCATTCGTCGAGTTTATTGGCCATTTCGACTTGCAGGGCACCAGAGCGAGTCCACTCTTTTAGCATGCCTTCGAAGGCGGGCAGGTCGAAGAAAAAGTGCTCAGTGTCTTTCATCACTGGTGTCGCACCCGATACCGCTGATTTTGGATTGATGAGCTCAGTTGGGCTGTAAGTCGCGCCGCAGGCATCACAGTTATCGCCGTATTGATCCGGTGACTTACACTTAGGACAAGTGCCTTTTACGAAGCGGTCTGGCAGGAACATGGATTTCTCAGGATCGAACAGCTGAGAAATACTCTTGCTCTTGATATAGCCATTCGCACGTAGCTTGAGATAAATATCACTCGCCAGTACGCGGTTTTCATCGCTGTGGGTGCTGTGATAGTTATCGAAGGCGATAATGAAATCGGCAAAATCCTGCTGATGTTCTTTGTTCACTTGGGCAATCATGTCTTCTGGCGCTATGCCTAATTGCTGTGCTTTAAGCATGATTGGCGTGCCATGGGCGTCATCGGCACAAATATAGTGGCACTCATGTCCACGAAGCTTTTGATAACGCGACCAGATATCTGTCTGTATGTATTCCAGCATGTGACCTAAATGTATCGGGCCGTTTGCATAGGGAAGTGCGCTGGTCACGAGAATTTTACGTTGTGAAGTTGCCATCTTGTCTCAAATATCGTGGTGGGCCAAAAATATTGGTAGAGATACTAACCGATTACAGGATGATTTTCATCAAAACCTGAGCCAATTGAGCTAAATCTGCGCTAATGTTTTCTGCATTATCTGGTACACTTGGGCAAATTTATTGGTGGGGGTAATTCTTTTGTCTTCAACTCAAACTGATTATCGTCTGAATGACGATCTTCTCGGGCCAGTTCTGGCTATTCTCGATTCATTTGTTGACCCGTATCTCGCGAAAGGGTTAGTGAGCGCAGGATGCGTAAATAAGCTGGCATTGGAAGGTAAGCGTTTGCAGCTTGGCTTAGTCTATCCATACCCTTGTATGACTCAGTATCGCGACACTGTTATGGCGCTGACGAATAAGTTAGCGGTGCTCGATGCTATTGATGAAGTCGAGTGTGAAATCGATTTTCAACCTAAAGCCTACTCAGCGTTATCTTCTATTGCGCCGATTGCCAATGTGAAGCAAGTAATTGCCGTAGCATCAGGTAAGGGCGGCGTGGGTAAGTCAACCACAGCGGTGAACTTAGCTTTGGCATTAGCGGCCGAAGGTGCGCAGGTGGGTATTCTCGATGCGGATATTTACGGCCCGTCAGTGCCTATGATGTTAGGTATTCCTAATTTCAGACCGCTTTCCCCAGATGGTAAACATATGACAGCCGCCAGTGCCCATGGCATTGCCGCGCAGTCGATTGGTTTTATGCTCAGTGGTGATGAAGCTGCCGTGTGGCGTGGCCCAATGGCCGCGGGCGCGTTAGCCCAGTTACTGAATGAAACCCAATGGCCAGAACTGGATTATTTAGTCGTTGATATGCCACCAGGCACAGGGGATATTCAGCTCACGTTATCGCAAAAAGTCCCTGTGAGCGGCGCTGTTATCGTGACTACACCGCAGGATATCGCGCTGGCCGATGCCAAGAAGGGCATCAATATGTTCCAGAAAGTGAACATTCCTGTGCTGGGTATTGTCGAGAACATGAGTTTCCATTTATGTCCTGAGTGTGGTCATAAAGAACATCCATTTGGAACACACGGCGGCAGTAAAATTGCTGAACGCTATCAAGTTCCACTGTTAGGCGCTTTGCCGCTGCACATCAATATCCGTGAAGCCATGGATAATGGTGCGCCGACCGTCGTTGCCGATCCTGACAGTGAAGTCGCAGCTCTTTATCGGGAAATTGCCCGTAAAGTGGGCGCAGAATTGGCTTTAAAACAAAGCCAGAAAACAGTTTCTATTAGTGTTTCAGATGACGAGTAAGGTTTAAGGGTATGAATTCTCAGCAGTGTGTCATTATTGCAATTGCTGGCGCGTCAGCATCGGGCAAAAGTTTAATTGCCAAAACGATTTTTGACGAATTGCGCCGCGATTTAGGCACAGATCAAATTGGGGTAATTAATGAAGACGCGTACTATCGCGATCAGAGTCATTTATCCATGGATGAACGGGTATTAACGAATTACGATCATCCAAAAGCGCTGGACCATCAATTGTTGTGCACGCATTTACAGTTGCTCAAGTCTGGCGAAGCTGTTGATATCCCTTGTTATAGCTATACAGAACATACACGCACTGCAGAAACTTTAAAGATGACACCGAAAAAGGTGATCATTTTAGAAGGTATCTTATTGCTGACCGATCCTAAGTTACGTGCCCTGATGGACGCGAGTGTGTTTATGGACACGCCGCTGGACATTTGTTTCCTACGTCGCTTAACTCGTGATGTGGCCGAGCGGGGCCGTACTATGGAGTCTGTGATTTCACAGTACAAGAAAACCGTGCGTCCTATGTTCTTACAGTTTATCGAACCCTCGAAACAATACGCCGATATTATCGTTCCCCGTGGCGGCAAAAATCGTATTGCGACCGATATTTTAAAGACTCGTATCCAACATTTACTGGCAAAATAACGACATAAAAACTCAAGGAGTAATAGGCAAGATGCGCTTAACCGATATCGAAATTGAACAGGCCCTTGATAACGGCACTATCGTAATAGAACCTCGCCCAGGCATAGAAGCTATTTCAGGCGTCAGTGTTGATGTGCGCTTAGGTGGACAGTTTCGCGTCTTTAAAGATCATACCGCGCCTTTTATCGACTTGAGTGGTCCAAGTGCTGAGATGCAAGCGGCGCTCGATCGGGTGATGAGTGAGATTATCGAAATCCCCGATGGCGAAGCATTTTTCTTGCATCCTGGCGAATTGGCTTTGGCTGTGACTTACGAGAGCGTAACTTTACCTGCTGATATCGTCGGTTGGCTTGATGGCCGTTCGTCTCTAGCGCGTTTAGGCCTGATGGTACACGTAACGGCGCACCGTATCGATCCGGGTTGGCAAGGTAAAATTGTGCTCGAGTTTTATAACAGCGGCAAGTTGCCTTTAGCTTTGCGTCCACGCATGACTATAGGTGCGCTTAACTTTGAACGCTTAAATCATGCGGTTGCACGTCCTTATAACACTCGTAAGAGTGCCAAGTACAAAGATCAGCAAGAAGCGGTGGCTAGCCGTATCAGTCAGGACTAATACGCGTGTTCTGGGTGAATGGCGCATCGCAGGCAAGTGTCGACCCTTCCGATCGAGGGCTTGCCTACGGTGATGGTCTGTTTGCAACGATGCGAACGGACGCTGAGGGGATTATGTTTTTTGAAGCCCACCAAGCCCGTTTAACCGCAGGCGCCGTAAGGCTTGGATTTCAATGGCAAATGAGTGAAGCATTGCAACAACAGCTGAACACCTTAGCTATTGAATATCCTCATCATTGTATTAAGTTAATCGTTTCCCGTGGTGTTGGTGGTCGTGGCTATACACCGCCAGAAACTGTTAATCCTACCGAAATCGTCTCAGTTCATACTATCCCCGGCCATTATGCTCAGTGGCAGCAACAGGGTATTAGCCTTAAAACTTCGTCGGTACGATTGGGTTTGCAGCCTCTGTTGGCAGGGATGAAGCATTTAAATCGACTCGAACAAGTTTTGATTAAATCACACTCTTTACCGCAGGGATTTGATGACTGGTTAGTCAAAGATATCGAGGAGAATGTGATTGAATCTTCGATGGCGAATGTGTTCTTTATCAAAGATAATCGCATTATCACGCCTTCATTAGCCCTGTGTGGCGTGGCGGGTGTGATGCGCGAACAGATAATGTTGGCCTTGCTTGAACAGAACATGAATATCGAATGTTTGCCCGTTGGCGCCGAGCGTTTAATCGAATTTGACTCAGCGTTTATCACTAACAGCGTTTTAGGGATTGTGGATGTACTGGCGATAGACTCGCTCAAGTTCACCCGTGCTCCGATTACCGCGCAACTTAGACAGACACTTTCACTCACTCTATGAAAAAAATCATTATTATCGCCAGTTCAACCCTGTTGACCTTGCTAACCTTAGTCTGTTTGGCTGCCTTTTGGGGCTATCAAACGGTTGTCGAATACAGTCAAACGCCGCTGAGTCTCAGCGAGCCTAAAGAGTTGAAGGTTGAACGCGGCACCAGTGTAAATCAACTGGCGCAGCAACTTGCCGATGACGGCGTTATTCAAGATACGTGGAAACTCAAGTGGCTACTTAAGTTTCGTCCTGAGCTTGCCAAAATTCGCACGGGACTTTATGAAATATCACCTTCACAAACGATTACTGATTTACTCAATGATTTGATCGCTGGGAAAGTAAAAACCTTCAGTTTGACCTTAGTTGAAGGTAAAACTATTGTGGAATGGGAACAACAGCTTACCAGTGCTCCGCATTTACAAATGTCACCAGAAGCATTTGCAGCGGTATTGATGGCACAAGGCGATGATTCTGGTTTGCCTGAGGGAAAATTCTTCCCCGACACTTATCATTATACCGCCGAGGCGGATGCTAAAGTCATGCTGACTCAAAGCTATAAAATGATGGAGCAGGAGCTTGCCAAAGCGTGGGCGGAACGGGCGCCGAATTTACCGTTAAAATCACCCTATGAAATGCTGATTTTGGCATCGATAGTCGAAAAGGAAACCGGCCAAGCCCATGAGCGTGAGCAAATCGCCGGTGTATTTGTTAATCGTCTTAACCTAGGTATGCGTCTGCAAACCGATCCGACCGTTATTTACGGTATGGGTGATCGCTATAAGGGTAATATCACCCGCAAAGATTTAGTTGAAGAGACGCCTTTTAATACTTATCGCATCTTTGGATTGCCGCCAACGCCGATAGCTGCACCGAGTAAAGCCTCATTGATGGCCGTGTCTAAGCCCGCCAGTGTGAGTTACCTTTATTTTGTATCGCGCAACGATGGCACCCATGTGTTTTCAACCACGCTTGAAGAACACAATCACGCCGTAGACGTCTATCAGCGTAAGATAAAACCAGCGACGCCAGAAAAATCACCAAAGTAAAAATGCAGAGAAAGAAAATCCAATGTCAGTTTTTGCAAAATTTATCGTTATTGAAGGCTTAGAAGGCGCAGGTAAGTCGAGTGCGATTAACCTTATTCGAGACTTTATTGAAAAACATACGGGTAAAGCGCCGATTTGCACCCGCGAACCGGGCGGTACACCATTGGCTGAACGTATCCGTGATTTAGTTAAGATTGCCGATGCGAACGATCCCCTGTGTGATGAGGCCGAGTGTTTACTCATTTATGCTGCCAGAGCTCAGTTGGTTGCTAATGTCATAAAGCCCGCGCTTGCGCAAGGGCAATGGGTATTGGGTGATAGACATAATCTATCGTCATTAGCTTATCAAGGTGGTGGCAGAGGGTTAATGCCGTTAGTGGAAGCGGTGAGCACTGCAACACTAAAGGGATTTAAACCCGATCTTACTTTGTACTTAGATTTAGATCCTAAGCTTGGGCTTACCCGCGCAGCTAAACGTGGTGAGCTTGATAGAATTGAGCAACAAGCGATTGATTTCTTTGAGCGAGCACGTGCTACATATCTCAAACTTGCCAGCGAAGACGACAGTATTGTGGTTATAGACGCGAGCCAAACTATGACCGAAGTGCACAAAGATATCTTAGCCGTGCTTCAGGCGATGGTATGGTAGCCGAGTCCGGATTTACGGCTGAGCAATTACCTTGGCTCGAAGGGCCAAGGCAGGCATTTTTAGCTCAATTAGCGCGTCAAAAAATACCTCACGCACAACTCGTGGGCATTGATTCAGCCTATGGTGGTGAGTTGCTGAGTGTGTTTATGGCGCGCGCGGCTATGTGTGTGCAGCCAACGCCTGTGGGCGCGTGCGGTTTTTGTAAGTCTTGTCAGCTCTATGATGCTGGCAATCATCCTGATTTTTATCATATCGCCGCCGATGGCAATCAAATTAAAGTCGATCAAATTCGTGAGCTGTGTACGCGTCTGACAGCCACCGCACAGCAAAGTGGCAGGCGTGTAGCGATTATCCACCACAGCGAGCGTCTTAACTCCGCTGCTGCGAACGCACTCCTTAAAACTCTTGAGGAGCCAGGTAAAGACACCTTACTGATTTTGCAGTCGGATACGCCTGCACGTTTGATGGCGACGGTTAGCAGTCGTTGTCAACGAATTCCTTTTGTCGTTCCGAGTCGAGAGGTCATCAAAAACTGGCTTGCCCAGCGATGTGGTATTCAAGAGGATGTAACTTGGTGTTTGAGTGTCGTGGGTGGGCCGTTAAAGTTGGCTGAGAGCTTGCAGTCTGAGGGTAGCCAACAGAGTCGGTATCAATCTTTGCTACAATTTCGCAAAGATTGGGCACAAAGTTTGTCGTCTGGTCATCTGTGTGCTAGTTTGTTAATAATAAGTGAACAACAAATAATTGATGTTCTTAAGGTTTTGTACCTACTTATACGACAGGTTTTACTGAAAAATAGCCATCAAGATGCGTTTGTTCATGCGCAGCTCGGGAATTTGGCGGCTAAGATCATGGGAATGTGTCATAGCTTAAGCACAATGCCGAGCGTCAATTATCTGGCCCTGTGTCAAAGTTATGTCTTAGAATATAGAGAGATAACAAATAAGTAATATGCCATGGTAGATCTCGTCGTTAATTTTGATACCTTACATCAGTTATATCGTGCCTATATGCCTTTTATTAAGCCGGCAGGATTATTTATTGCGACCAGTGAAAGTCATTATCTTGGCCAACCGCTGACGATTGCGTATCGTTTACCCGGCGCAACCCTTACTAATGAATTTCGTGGTGTTGTGGTGTGGATTAATCCCTTAGGAGCGTCGGGTGGCCGCCCAGTGGGGATTGGCATTAAAATTATTTCTGAGCCAGATAGCCATAAACACCATATCGAAAAGTTACTGTCCCGCGAACTCGCTTCCGGCGATCTAACCTGCACTATGTAAGTTGGCCCGCATTATTGCTCTGGTTTAAACGTTTGCTCACTGCCTAAACTGGCTATTTACTTCTGTTGAATTTGACCTCGATCCCTTGGCTGGGTATCCTTGTCGTCCTTTGTTACTCTGCTTGGAAATCCTTGTGCTTATTGATTCACACTGCCATCTCGATCGCCTCAAAGCGGCGCCTGATCAACAAACCTTAGAACAGATTCTTGCTAATGCTAAAGCCCGTGGCGTGGACTATATGTTGTGCGTCAACGTGCGCCAGCAAGGATTTGAATTGATGCGAGATAAAGTTGCAGCCTTCGAACAGGTATTTTTGTCATCGGGTGTGCATCCATTAGACGTTAAAGAAGGCCTCGATGTTGAGCAAATCCGCCGCTTTGCCACCGATCCTAAAGTGGTCGCGATTGGTGAAACTGGGTTAGATTATTTTTATGCCGACGACACTAAGCTGTTGCAACAGCAATGTTTTGAGCAGCAGATTGCCCTTGCGGTCGAAGTGAATAAACCTTTAATTGTCCATACCCGTGATGCACGTGAAGATACGATCAATATGCTTAAGCAGGGCAACGCGGATAACGTTGGCGGCGTGCTGCATTGCTTTACCGAGAACTGGGAGATGGCGAAAGCGGCGATTGATCTCGGCTTTTATATTTCGGTTTCTGGCATAGTCACTTTTAAAAATGCGGGTGATCTGCGAACCGTTATTCGCAAAGTGCCTCAGGATCGTCTATTAGTTGAAACTGATTCGCCTTATTTGGCGCCGATCCCACACCGTGGACAAGAAAATCAGCCAGCCTATGTGCGCGATGTGGCTGAGTTTGTGGCAGAGCTTAGAGGTGAGCGTTACGAAGATCTTGCTGAATACACTAGCAATAACTTCTTTAATTTATTCAAAGATGCAGCGCGTTTAGTTGGCCGTTAGCCGCAAGTGCTTTGAATCACTTTATGTGATTGCGTGATTGTTAGCGTACAGGCATAAAAAAAGGCCCAAAACGATTAAAGCTGTTTGGGCCTAGGGGAATGGCTCATTGAAGAGCCGTGCGCTACAGGTGAAAGCGTCATGCAGTGCGCTTTACAATAGACTCAGTGTAGTCGAGCTTTTGTCTTATAGTCGCGCTCACTTTCCCCTTTTTTAGGTTATTTATCGCTAAAAAACAGCGAAATTATAACGATTTTGTCTGTTCTGGTAGCAGTAACACTTTATCTTTCACTAAGTCTCTGGGTAGGTTGTTTTTTAACTTATTGCCTAAATGTTTCGCCATGCCTAATGGTGCTCCGCCATAACAGACGATCACTTCACCTTGAGCTTTCACTGCGGTGTTTAGGGCAATATCTCGCCCCATCAAATACTCTTTCGCTTCAACATCGCTCACATCGACCGTTTTTGCGGTTGGGCTGAGCTGTTTTCCTGCTAATGCAATAATCGCTTCATGGCGGACTTTAAAGCCGTGTTTACTGTTATCGGCGAGTTTAATACCAATGCGCTGAAAGCGCATACGGCCGATAAAAGCGTTGAATTCATGCGGAAATAGCCAGAATTCATTATCGCGAACCATGATGAGTTCGTCTGGTAAGCTGATGCCTAAATCCTGCTGAAAATAGTCTTTGATCCCTTGGGCTTGTTTCGCTGATGCGGGCGTGAAGGGAAAGTTTTTCTGTAGTTTAGGCTCTGGTTGTAAACGCGGCACTGAGGCCGTTTTTGTCAATTTAGCGACAAAGAAACCTTCACTGTCGTAAATCTGTGGCCAGACATGTAAGAAGCCTTCGGGCGTTGTAGCTCGATCTGCGCCATCAAATAAATCGCTTAAGGATTCAAATTGCACCGCATCGCCGTAGACTTGCTTTAAATACTCGCACACGCCTTGGTTTTCGAGGCGGTTTAAGGTGCAGGTTGAGTAGACCAAAATGCCACCGGGTTTCAGGGCGAGAAACGCCGATTCGATTAAGGCTTTTTGGGTTTCGCTAATCGCCAGCACATCGTCTAGGTTCCAGTGTTTTAGCGCATCGGCGTCTTTACGCACTGTGCCTTCACCGCCACAGGGCGCATCGATAAGCACGGCATCAAAACTTTCGTACAGGTATTCGCCAAATACACGGCCATCGAAATGGGTGAGGGCGCAGTGGCTCGCGCCCATGCGCAGCACATTGGCGTGCAATACTTTCACGCGGCTCGCCGAATACTCATTAGCCACCAATAAGCCTTGGTTTCGCATCAATGCGGCCATTTGCGTGGTTTTTGAACCCGGCGCGGAGGCGAGATCAAGTACGCACTGCCAATGTGCATTCGGTGTAAAAAGTGCGGTCGGCGGCAACATAGAGCTGGCTTCTTGAATGTAGAATAAGCCTTGGATGTGCTCTAAGGCATTGCCGAGTTGTTCTTCTTCATCGTAACTGATCCAAAATCCGTCTTCACACCAAGGAATAGGATCGAACGTCCAGCCCTTAGGTTGCATCAAGGTCTTAAAGTCGTCACTGCTGATTTTTAAGGTATTGACCCGAATTGAACGTCTAAGCGGCCTGTCGCAGGCGGCAATAAACTCGTCCATGGATAAATGGGCGGGGAGTTCTTGGGTGATTGTATCGATAAAATTTTGATTTAATTGGACCATTGATTTCATTGAACCATAGGAAAATAGACTGTGTATCAACTGGTGCGAGTATATCATAATCCCTTATTGGGTCTGAGATTTTCTCCCGAGCCGCCAAGGCTGCTATTGTGATTTAATGTTGATGCTTGACGATTTGAGCGATATTGGAATGAGTCGCCATAAAGCTAGCACTCAGTAGCCATGAGCTAATAGAATAAAAACAAATAAAAATAAGGGGATTAGCGTGCTGAATCGCGTGTGGTTGGCTTTTTTTATCACAGCATTGCTTGCAATAGCAGTGCAACTGTTCAATGGGCACATAGAAGTCCTATCGGCTTCGGTCGCCGCATTATTTGCGAGTGCTAAGCTTGCTGCTGAAATTTCCCTTGGGCTGATTGGCGTGCTTTCCCTGTGGATGGGATTGATGCAGGTAGGAGAAAAGGCTGGCGTTGTCGGCGCTATTGCCTTTGTGTTTGAGCCATTACTGCGCCGTTTGATGCCTGAAGTGCCCAAGGGGCATCCGGCCTTTGGCAGTATCACGATGAATTTAACAGCGAATATCTTTGGGTTAGATAATGCCGCCACACCACTTGGTTTAAAGGCGATGCATGATTTGCAGAGTTTAAATCCGCTAAAAACCGTGGCGACCAATGCGCAAATCTTATTTTTAGTACTCAATACTTCCTCTGTGACCTTAGTGCCTGTGACGGTATTCCTTTACCGCGCCCAGCAAGGTGCCGCTGCGCCTGCGGATATTTTCTTGCCGATTTTACTGGCTACTTCGGCATCGACATTGGCGGGCTTGCTGGTTGTGGCGTTAGTGCAGCGAATTTCATTATTAAACTCAGTGGTGCTCGGTTATGGCGCCTTGATGCTCTCAGGATTAGTGGCGAGTGGTTTTTATCTGATGACTTTAAGTGCTGAGGCCATTGGCACTGTGTCGACGGCAATGGGCAATGGTATTTTGCTGTTATTGGTATTTACCTTCGTGATTGTTGCGGGCATTCGCAAGGTGGCGGTTTATGATGAGTTTATTGATGGGGCGAAGGCGGGTTTTGCCCAATCCATCCAGTTGATCCCTTATTTGCTCGCCATGCTATTAGCGATTGGTTTACTGCGTGCATCCGGCGCCTTGGATTATCTGTTGCACTTGATTGCCACTGGTGTGCGGATATTAGGTTTTGATACGCGTTTTGTCGATGCTATGCCGACCGCGCTGATGAAACCTTTTAGTGGCTCAGGCGCCAGAGCCATGATGCTTGAGACAATGGATCACCACGGAGTAGATTCCTTTGCGGGTCGATTAGCGGCGATTTTTCAGGGTAGCACTGAAACCACTTTCTATGTTCTCGCTGTGTATTTTGGTTCTGTGGGTATTCGCCATGGACGCCACGCCTTGGCTTGCGGTTTAACCGCGGACTTTGCGGGGATCAGCGCCGCGATTGCTGTTTGTTATTGGTTTTATGGATAAGGGGGCTAGAGTATTGAGCGACCTAGAATGTCTCAATAACATTGCGAGAGAAGCTAAAAATAAATCAGGCGCATTATGCGCCTGATTTATTTGTAAGAGCTTTAACATTAGTGCGTTGGTGTAAGTATTTTGATGAAAAGAATTACTGGGCTGGTGCCCATTGCTGCCATTCGTTTTCGGCTTTGTGTTGCAATCTTAATACAGTGCCCGTCGCTAAATGATTACCCTCTTGAGTCGTGTCCTTAGTCGCCACATTGATGCCGCCAGCGAGTAAGGTTTCCAGCGAGCCCGCTTCGATTTGGGCACCTGAGAAGAGGCCAACATCGACTTTAATCCCTGAGGCATCCCAGAACTGACTGCTTTGATTCACTAAGTGACTGTACTGTGCCTCGATATGGGCCTGCATCAATACACTATTCCCCTGTGTCGATAGGCTATAACCGTCGATTTGACCGACTTTAATCCCTCTGAAGAAGATAGGTGTGCCGACTTTCATTGAGCCTAGGCTAGTATCTTCTAGAATGAATTTCAGCGCATCTTCGGCAACATTGGCATAGCTGCTGGCAGCGAGGTTGGCAACAAACTGGGTCGCTTTTTGACTACTCTTACCCGGTAAGACTCCTATGTAAGGACCTGTGATCAGCGTTTCTGGCGCTTTGATCCCCGCCAGAGAAATTTGTGCATCCACTAAATGATATTCACAGTCACTGCGGCTGAAATGTTCGGCATATTCCCCGTAGAGATATGCGCTAGCTGTGAGTGTATCGAGATCCGCATTGAGCTTCACCTGCGACACTTCACCCACTTGATGACCTTGATAGCGAATCGCGGCCTTGGCCGTAAGCTTGCTGGAGGCGGGTAACGTGAGGCGAATCGCCTGCGCCTGACTTAATGCCAACTGCTTGCTCTCATAGAGTTTTAACGGGGTTGTATTGCTCACTTTGTCATTGCTATCAAGCAGTCCCAGACTGATGCTGCCCTTTAATGCCCCTTGTAGCGGGGCAACGGCGACATCAATACCGGCAAGACTGGCACTGATATCCACGGCGCTGTTACGCCAGAATACTTTTGGCTTTTTCAGCAAGGGTTGAAACTGTTTGTCGATAGCGAGCTTGATAGCGAAGTCTTCGGTTTTGCTTTGCCAGTTCACTGAGTCAACTGTGCCAATTTGCATTTTTTTATAGTAAATCGGTGAGCCTTGGCTGACATCGGCGCCATCTTGACTGATTAACGTTAAATGCACTTGCTGCTGACGATCATAAAAAGCTGTCGCGGCATCCACAGAGCTAAAGAGGGTCAGAGCGCTGTTAGCAGCTAAAGGTGTGTCGCTATGACCTTGGATCAAGCTAACTGCACCTTGAGTGAGCGTTGTAAAATCCCTTGCTTTGACTGAGACCCCGTCTAACGATGCGTTTACCGTTAATGCCGACTCAGGCACAAAATAGCTGTCGCTGCGTATTAGACTGGCAAACTCAGGTTGTAGCTCGAGTTGGTATTCCACCGCCGATAAATCTTTGGTTAACTTAACTGTAAGCACGGAACCAATGGGGATTTGCTTGAAGCGAACTTGAGCGCCCGCTGAAATGCCCATGTTTTCGGCTGAGGTTAAGGTCAAGAAACGCTTCTTCGATTGCAGTAAATCAGGCGCTTTGGCTTGTAAGGCAAAGCTGCTTGGTACCGCGCTTTTGGTGTTGATGCCTGGCAGGAAGTTGATCACGCTACCTGTCAGTAAGCGTTCTGGATTCTTAATGCCTGAGAGGGAAATATCAGCACCTTCAAGCCAAAACACGCCGTCGTTAGTTAACAGTGAACCGTATTGAGATTCAAATTTAGCCACGGCTGTAACACCATTGGACGTGAGTTGTTTACTTAAAATACTGCCAATATTGATGCCGCGATAAACGATGCGGGTACCTTTTTCGACACCGTTAGCGTCAGCCATGGTCAAGCTTATTTCTATGCCGCCAAGGGCGGTGGTTTCTGAATCATAAAGCGAAAAAACGTCACCGTTTTTAGCTATGTCTGCTTTATCGTCAGAGCTGAAACTCACGCCGCCAGCCAGAATGGACGCCAAACTCTCTGAACTGACTTTAACCCCAGTTAGTGAAGCATCAATTTTGACGCCAGAAACATTCCAAAAGTGAGAATTTTTCTTCACTAACCGCGCGTATTGCTCTTGAATGAAAGCGCTGATAATGACTCTTTGATTGCCATCTAAACGATAGCTGACCACGCTACCCACGGGGATTTGGCGAAAAAATATTGGCGAGCCAACATCGAGCGAACCCAGTTTATCGGAGGTCAATTCGACCATCACACCTTCTGAGCCGATTTGCATCGGCGGCGGTTGGCGTTCTGCTTCAAAAAAGGTCGAGGCATTACCTTTCCCTGGTTGGATAGCAATATAGTTACCCGAAAACAGCGCATCTAAGCCTTCAACACCTGTAATACTTGCTTTAGGTGTGACAAGCCAGAAGAGGGTTTCTTTATTCAAGAAAGGTTTAGCGCGGTAGTCCATCATGACCTTGACGTTCACACCTTTGAGATCTTCATCTATGCCAATGTCTTTAACTTTACCGACAGTTAAACCTTGGTATTTGACTAAGGTTTTACCTACATCAATCCCAGTGGCGCTCGGAAAGTGAATTTGAATTTCAACCCCCGATTCTTTAATGCTCTTAATGCCCAGCCAAGCACCTAATGCCAACGCGACAATAGGAAGCAGCCAAATGGGCGAAAAGAGTTTTTTCTTTACAACTTTCGGCGATTCAATTTGTGTCATCTTGAGGTTCCAATCGATCCCAGAGTAAACGAGTGTCTAAAACTTTTGCGGCTAACTGAGTTAACAGAATAACCAAGGCAAATGCGGTAGCCGCAGGCGCGGGTTTCGCGTCGAGTAATTGTCCCATGTTCACTAATGCCACTGTGATTGAGATGACAAATAAATCGAGCATTGACCAGCGGCCAATCCATTCGATGATGTGAAAACCCACCATCAATTTCTTTTTTGAAATCGGAATGTCAAAGCTGATCGCACACAGATAAATGGATAAGCCGATGATTTTAATCCATGGTACTAAAATACTGGCGGTAAACACTATGATGGCAATAGGCAACATATCTGAATGCACTAAATGCAAAATGCCTGAAAAAATGGTGTCGTGCCGCACTTGCCCTTGATTGGTCAGCATAGTGATAGGGTAAATGTTGGCTGGCACCAGTAAGATGGCAGCGGTAATCAACAAAGCCCAACTTTTTTGCAGGCTGGAATAGTCTCTGACTTGCAACTCAGTTTCACAGCGCTGACAGTGCGTGAGTTCACTGCTGTTGAGTTGGCGACACACTTTACAGAGACATAGGCCGATATCTTTACCTTGTTGTTTCATATCAGCTATGACCTTCCAATAACGTCCACATATGTTCTAAGTCGTATTCTCTTTGTAGAAACAAGGTCACGAGAAACAGCATAGTGAAGCAAAATGTGCCCATACCAAAATAAATGTCCGAAAAATCAGATAGCTGAAATGATGAAACTAAGAAGCTGATCACATAAATTTCCAGCATAGTGAGCTGCGATAAGACGCCATGAAATTTTAACAACTGCTTCAATGAGTTACGCCAAAAAAGGCTACTCAATCCCCATTTCACAATTAAAATCTGTGTCAATATCGATAACAGTAATAAGCCTGGACCTATCACAGCTGCGGCAAGTACGGCGACACCTACAACCCAATAGCCTTGGTCAAATACTGCAAATGCCCCTTGGAAAACCGTGGTAGTACGAATACTGCCGAAAAAGTGGATCTCGAGTACGGGTAAAAAATTAGCAGGGAAATAAAACACTAATGCCGAAATACATAGGGCTAACATACCATTCACAGAGCAGTATGGCGTGTCATAAAGTGCAGTGCTGCAACGAGGACAGATTGCTCTAACGCCGCTAGGCAAGGCACGTTTGCGGACTGCTAAATCGCAGGAGCGGCATAGGGTTACTGAATTTTCTGCTGCGTTTTCATGCATATAAAAATATATATTAGCCTAATAGGAGTAATAACAGCGAGAACGGTGCAAAGTGTCGTGCTAGTTAGCTGTTCAGCCACGTCTAGCGCTTTTATAATCTTGGCAACGAAAGTACGCTAATAATATCAGATTAATCAGAACACTTGCATCACAAGTTCAATCTATGTCACTCTAGTTACTGTATATAAAAACAGTGCGAGGGCAGTCATGGCAGTAATAACACAGTTTGTCGTGGTCAGAGAAGGGGTTGAAAAGATGACATTCACATCTAAGAAGGAGGCTGATGCCTACGATAAGATGCTCGATATCGCCGATAACCTTATCCCCTTCATTCAAAAAGCTGATTTGGGTATAGATGAAAGTGTGGGCGAAAAGCTCGCATTCTATTTTGCTAACAATAAAGATGAGCTGACGAACTTGCTTAAAGGCGCCGTTCAGGTTAATAGTACGCCAATGAATCCGCCTGCAGCGAAAAAAGCGGCTAAAAAGACCGAAGCAGCAGAATAAAATTGTTAGGAAATGTAATGAAATCGAAATTTTATGAGTCACTTAACCGTCAAGCCTTGGCCTTGTTGGAAGGGGAAGACGACCTTGTTGCGGCGATGGCGAATTTTTCAGCCTTGCTCAATGATAATTTAACTGAGCTGAACTGGGTGGGATTCTACGTTATGCGTGGCGAACAACTAGTATTAGGCCCGTTTCAAGGTAAAGTGGCTTGTACACGCATTCCGTTAGGAAAAGGTGTGTGTGGTACTGCAGCATTCACTAATCAAACTCAGCGAGTGGCTGATGTCCATCAATTTGATGGTCATATTGCCTGTGATTCTGCCAGTAATTCTGAAATCGTTGTGCCAGTTCGTGCGCAAGGTAACGTGGTTGCCGTGCTCGATATTGACAGTCCTATCTTCGATCGTTTCGATGAAGAAGACCAAAAGGGGCTGGAATTACTGGTTAAAAGTTTTGAAAACTGCCTATTTGATTAATTTGCGTACAATAACGCATAATTCATAGTCGCAATCGGTGGCGTGCGCCTTATAATATGCGCCTGCACGCATTAAGCTGGTTTGATTGGCATGCAATGAATAAGCTTAGTGTTTTGAGCTGTCAAAATTTGTTAAGGTATATTTTTTAACTTTAGTAAACGCGGCTAGGATGCTAATTTGTACGTTGACTCAATATTGAGTTTAACGAAGATAAACGACATGTAAGAAGCTGATATATATCACCTCGAATCGATGTCCCTTTTTGACTGTGGAAGTAATGATGGAATCAACAGAAAAGTTGACCGACACCAATGCAATTTTGGCGTATTTGTATGAAACATTTCCTTTGTGCTTTATTGCTGAAGGTGAAACTAAGCCATTAAAAATCGGATTGTTTCAAGATTTGGCTGAAAGGTTGGCTGATGATTCTAAAGTCAGTAAAACTCAGCTCAGAGTTGCCTTGAGACGTTACACCAGCAGCTGGCGCTATTTAAAGTGCGTTAAAGCGGGCGCACAACGCGTAAACCTGGATGGCGAACCTTGCGGCGAGTTAGAGCAAGAGCACATTGATCATGCTCAAGCCATGTTGAAAGAGAGTCAGGATAAGGCCAAAGCGAAACGTGCAGCACTTGCACCTAAGCCCGCGGCGAAGAAAGCACCTAAAAAGGTGGCTGTTCCTCAGCGTCCTAAAACTGAGCGTCCTGCTAAGCCTGCGCCAAAAGCTGCAGCGCCAGTCGTCAATTATGTTCAAGCACAATTGACTGATTTAACGAAAAAACAACGCGTCAATGTTAAATTAGGTATGACACCCGTAGCCGGTGTGATTACTGACATTAACAAGGAAGATATTCATGTTCAGCTTGATAGTGGCCTAACGATTAAAGTTAGAGCAGAACATATCCTGCTGTAATCATTTATTAAAACGGAGTAACTTGTTGATGCGAAAACTCACTTTGGCTACCTCGATCGCCACTGTTTTTGTCGGATTTTCGGCTTGGGCCGTACCACCCACGATTCAAATCAGCGAGTTACCCACTCTCAAGCAGGAAGCGCAACATAAGGTTGCGAGCAAAAGGGTAACGGACTTATACACTCGTTCGCACTATCATAGATTCAATCTTGATGACGCCTTTTCTGCGCAAATTTTCGATCGTTATCTACAGCAGTTAGACTATCGCCGCAATGTGTTAACCCAAGCGGATGTCGATAGTTTTAAACCTTATGCTACCCAATTCGATGACATGCTCAGTTCTGGTGAACTTGAGCCTGCCTATAAAATGTTTGATATCGTCCAAAAGCGCCGCTATGAAGGCTTTGTCTATGCTTTATCTCTATTAGATAAAGAGATGGATTTTTCTGCGCCCGGTGATGCCTATGAGTACGACCGCGATGAGGCCGCATGGCCAAAAGACCAGACAGAAATTAATGAGTTATGGCGTCAACGTGTTAAATACGATGCACTAAATCTTAAACTCACAGGTAAGAAATGGCCTGAGATTGTTGATATCCTCCAAAAGCGTTACAACAACGCGATTAAACGGTTGATTCAAACTAACAGTGAAGACGTGTTCCAAGGCGTGATGAATGCCTTCTCGCGTAGCATTGAGCCACATACAAGTTACCTTTCACCACGCAATGCTGAACGTTTCCAAATGGAAATGAACTTGAGCCTTGAAGGTATTGGTGCTCAACTGCAACTCGAAGACGATTACACTGTCATTAAAAGTTTAATTACTGGCGGTCCTGCTGCTGGCAGTGAAAAACTGTCGCCGGAAGACAAGATTGTCGGTGTCGGTCAAGAAGGCGGCGAGATTGTTGATGTGATTGGCTGGCGTTTAGACGACGTGGTCGACCTGATTAAAGGTCCTAAGGGCAGTAAAGTTGTTCTGCAAATTTTACCGAAGAAAGGCGGTTCCAATGCGAAGCCATTCGACGTTACCTTAGTTCGCGACAAAATTCGTCTTGAAGACAGAGCTGCAACCTCTAAGGTGATTGAACCTAAAGACGGTGAGTATGCTAATCGCAAAGTCGGTGTGATCCAAATTCCTGGTTTTTATATGAATTTGTCGCAGGACGTTGAAAAAGAGCTCGTGAAGTTAAACGACGCCAAAGTAGAAGGCATAGTCATCGACCTTAGAGGTAACGGTGGGGGTGCATTAACGGAAGCCGTGCTACTGACGGGACTCTTTATCGATATGGGCCCTGTAGTGCAAATTCGTGATGCCGATGGACGAGTGTCTGCGCATCGTGATAACGACGGTAAAACCAGTTATGCAGGACCATTGACTGTGATGGTTGACCGTTACAGTGCTTCAGCCTCTGAAATTTTTGCTGCCGCATTGCAAGATTATGACCGTGCACTGATCGTCGGTGAGTCGAGTTTTGGGAAAGGCACAGTACAGCAGCATAAGAGCCTAGGCCGTATCTACGACATGTATGAGAAGCCAATTGGCCATGTGCAGTATACGATTCAAAAGTTCTACCGTATTAATGGTGGTAGTACACAGATTAAAGGTGTGACCCCCAACATTGCTTACCCAAGTGCGTTGGAGCCGGGGGAGTACGGTGAAGCTGAAGAGAAAAATGCTTTACCTTGGGATAAAGTGCCTATGGCGCAATATGGCACGCTTAATGATGTTACGCCTGAGTTAGTGACTGGCCTTGAATCTAAGCACCTTAACCGTATAAAAAACAGCGTAGAGTTTGCCTATATCAATCAAGATATTGCCGACTTTAAAAAGCATCACAAAGAGAAAACTGTGTCTCTGGTTGAAAGTGAGCGTATTGCTTCCCGCGAAGCCGATGAGAAAAAAGTCCTCGACAGAACAAACGAGCGTCGAGTCGCCAATGGTTTAGCACCGGTTAAATCAATGGAAGACATTAAAGACGACGCTGAATTGCCAGATGCATTTTTAGACGAAACCGCTTATATCACCTTAGATATGGCTGATGTGCAAAAAATGGCTAAAACTAGTGCTAAGTAGGCGCTAGTCGAGTCGATTTATCCGATATCAAAACGCGCTTATGGCGCGTTTTTTCTTATTTAGATCAGCGTTAAAGGGATCGCAATGACACAAGCTCAAGCAAAATACTTAAAAGATTATCAAGCGCCACTTTTTACGATAGAGACTATCGATTTAGCTTTTAATTTGGCTGGCAATGAAACCCAAGTGCAGGCGATCAGTCGTATAAAACGCACTTCAAAACATGCACAAGCCTTAGTGTTGGATGGCGAAGATTTGACCGTTGTTTCGCTGACTGTTAATGGTGATGCTGTGCCTTACCATGTTAGTGCAGGTCAATTAGTTCTAGAAACTGAGCTTGATGAGTTTGAGCTGAACATTATCACTAAGCTCGATCCTGAAGCTAATTCGAGTCTTGAAGGGCTCTATATGTCCGATGGTGCCTACTGCACGCAATGCGAGGCAGAGGGCTTTCGACGTATCACTTATTTCCTTGATCGCCCTGATGTATTAGCTAAATACACTGTTCGTATCGAAGCCGATAGAGCCGCATTCCCGTTTTTACTGAGTAACGGTAATTTGATTGATCAAGGTGAGTTAGATGGCGGACGCCATTATGTTTGCTGGCAAGATCCATTTCCAAAACCAGCGTATTTATTTGCCTTAGTCGCTGGCGATTTTGATCTATTGCAAGATGAGTTCATTACTCGCAGTCGCCGTAAAGTGATCCTGCAAGTGTTCGTTGATAAAGGTAATTTACATAAAGCACACCATGCGATGGCATCACTTAAGAAATCCATGGCATGGGATGAGAGCCGTTTTGATCTTGAGTATGATTTAGATATTTACATGATAGTGGCCGTCGACTTTTTCAATATGGGGGCGATGGAAAACAAAGGCTTAAATATCTTTAACACTAAATATGTGCTTGCAGATACCTTAACGGCCACCGACGAGGATTATCACGGCATTGAATCGGTTGTAGGCCATGAGTATTTTCATAATTGGACAGGAAACCGCGTAACGTGCCGCGATTGGTTCCAATTAAGTTTAAAAGAAGGCTTAACGGTTTTTCGCGATCAAGAATTTAGCTCAGATTTAGGCTCTCGTGCTGTGAATCGAATTCATGCAATTAAAGTGATCAAGAATCAGCAATTTGCAGAAGATTCTGGCCCTATGTCCCATCCTATTCGTCCAGAATCTGTCATTGAGATGAATAATTTCTACACTGTGACTGTGTATAACAAGGGCGCTGAAGTCATCCGCATGATGCACACTTTGCTCGGCGAAGAAAAGTTTCAGGCGGGAATGAAACTGTATTTTAAACGCCACGACGGCCAAGCTGTCACCTGTGATGATTTTGTGGCGGCAATGGAAGATGCCAGCGGAGTGGATTTAACCCAGTTCCGTTTATGGTATAGCCAAGCTGGTACGCCGATTGTGACTGCGATTGACAGCTTTGATGCGCAAACGGGCGTTTATCAATTGACCCTTAAACAAAGTCTAGCGAACTGTGCATCACCGCTGCATATTCCGTTTAGCTTAGAGCTCTTAGATGCGAAGGGCCATTCTTTAGTGAATGAAATCCTCAATTTTACTCAAACTGAACAAGTGTTTAGCTTTGATGGACTCACTCATAAACCTGTCGCTTCGTTACTGCAAAACTTTTCCGCGCCCGTCAAATTACAATATCGATTCAATGTGGATCAACTCGTTCACTTGATGCGTTTTGCTAGCAGCGAAGTGGCGCGTTGGGAAGCTTCTGTGACCTTAGTGAGCCAAGCTATTTGGCAAAATGTGGCGAGTTTACAACAGCAACAAGCTATGGCTCTCGATCCCCGTGTGCGCGATAGTTTTAAAGGTGTGTTGTTAGACACTGAGCTTGATCCGGCATTGATCGCCGAAATATTAGCGATACCTACGGCTTCGGCTTTGATTGAGCAAACAGAGAGTGTCGATCTAGATGCGTTAGCTTTAGCACGTGAATTTGTATTAATAGAGCTCGCTTCACATAGTGAAGATGAATTGATTGCGCTATATCGTTCTTTAGTCGCAGTAGAGAGTACGCAGGCAAGAGCCCTTAAAAATCAGTGTTTAACTTGGTTAGCTCGGGTGTCGGATGAGGCAGAGGGGTTAGTGATTTCTCAGTTCGATAACGCCAGTAATATGACGGATTCTCTTGGTGCGTTGACGGCAGCCAATGTTGGGAATTTACCTTGTCGTGATGAACTGATGACGACATTTGAGCTACGTTGGCAGGATACGCCATTGGTGATGGATAAATGGTTTATGTTGCAAGCGACCCGTGATGCAGATGATGTGATTGAGTGTTTGCGTCAGTTGCAGCAACACAAGTGCTTTAGTATGAGCAATCCAAACCGAGTGCGTGCTTTAGTGGGCAGTTTTGCTGCCGGTAATATTTATCAATTCCACCGTAGAGACGGTAAGGGTTATGCTTTCTTAACCGAATGCTTAATGACCCTTAATAAGCTCAATCCGCAGGTTGCGGCCCGTATGGTGACGCCATTGATCCAGTATCATAAATTCGACTTAGGCCGCCAAACCTTGATAAAAGCCTGTTTAGGGCAACTTTTGGCTTTGCCTGACTTATCTAAGGATATGTACGAAAAAGTCTCTAAAGCATTGGCAAAATAGCAGTTTGTAGGAGGAGGGCAGCAGTCTGTGCTGCCCTGATATTATGGAACTGTATTTCAAACTATCGATCAGCTATCGAGATTTCTTACCTTATTATCAAGGGCTTGCCGATAAAGTCGAGGTTCGTGAAACTCAAGGGCGGATTTTGTGGATTAATGGCCGTCATTTTAGGCGTTTTTTAACCGAAAATGGCATTCAAGGCTATTTCAAATTGGTTTTAGATGACAAGGGACAATTTGTTTCATTAAATCGAGTTTAGTCTTAATTTGTTTATCTTTACTTAGAGCAATTACTTTAAACGGTCGGCTGATTACTAAGCTCGCTTTGTGATATTTTATTTTTAAAT
>NZ_JAGTUL010000109.1:0-784 GCF_018224605.1 Shewanella sp. M16
ATAGACTATAGACTATAGTAAGTATTCAATATCTCTACTCTACCTTCTATCAACTTCTCCTATCAATATTCCTTTCACTCCTAGTGATTTAATATAAGTGCATCTTAAGTTTTAACCAATGAAATATCATGATAAAAACCGAAATACACATTAAACAACACTATCGGAAAATGTAATGATTTATCAGGAACACAGATGTTCCAGTGGATATGCCAAAATTTTATAACGTCATACTAAGTTTAAGTACGTTCAAGATTGACTAAACGTCTTAAGCTCTAATAGTTACTATCCCGAGTCATTAGCATTAATTTCCATTTTAGGTTTAGTACTGAGCTTTGGCTTCCAAAGCCTGCATCATACCCAATGACTGGAAAACATGTTTTATCCTATTCAACTGAACAAATAGCATAGCCATTTCGAACAATTGATCACCTGCTTTATCAAGGCTATCGGCTAGCTCCACGGTAGAGAGCATATAACTTATACGGATATCGATGAAACTATATATCTACTCAATGTCATTTTTTGGATCAAGAGCGCTGACAGTGCTCGCCGAACTATTAATACATTCCAGGCAGCTGAAGATTGTTGTGATATATAGTAGGTTTTATTAGCAAGTAAGAAGTTTTGTTTTTGTAATCGCACCTTTGGTCAACTTCAGTTCAACCTTTTATGTAGAGCATTCTACTTTCAGAAATTAGCTTTTCCCTACGCATCAATTATAATTTTACTATCCAATCTAAAATCTATCAATACAGCCTCTTATACACTTCTCCGAGCCATC
>NZ_JAGTUL010000110.1:0-779 GCF_018224605.1 Shewanella sp. M16
GTAAACGTGGGCACCATTGGTCACGTTGACCATGGTAAAACCACACTGACTGCAGCTATCTCTCACGTACTGGCTAAGACCTACGGTGGCGAAGCTAAAGACTTCTCTCAAATCGATAACGCTCCAGAAGAGCGTGAGCGCGGTATTACGATCAATACCTCTCACATCGAATATGACACGCCTTCACGTCACTACGCACACGTAGACTGCCCAGGCCACGCTGACTATGTTAAAAACATGATCACTGGTGCTGCACAGATGGACGGCGCGATTCTAGTAGTTGCCTCTACAGACGGTCCAATGCCACAGACTCGTGAGCACATCCTGCTTTCTCGTCAGGTTGGCGTACCTTTCATCATCGTGTTCATGAACAAATGTGACATGGTAGATGACGAAGAGTTACTGGAATTGGTTGAAATGGAAGTGCGTGAACTTCTGTCAGAATACGATTTCCCAGGTGATGATTTACCAGTAATCCAAGGTTCAGCTCTGAAGGCCCTAGAAGGTCAACCAGAGTGGGAAGCTAAGATCCTTGAATTAGCCGCAGCACTGGATTCTTACATTCCAGAACCACAACGTGATATCGATAAGCCGTTCCTACTGCCAATCGAAGACGTATTCTCAATTTCAGGCCGTGGTACAGTAGTTACTGGTCGTGTTGAGCGTGGTATTGTTAAAGTGGGTGACGAAGTTGAAATCGTTGGTGTTCGCACAACGACTAAAACAACGTGTACTGGTGTAGAAATGTTCCGTAAACTGCTTGACGAAGGTCGTGCAGG
>NZ_JAGTUL010000111.1:0-706 GCF_018224605.1 Shewanella sp. M16
TCGATAATCGAGAAACTCAATCAGAGCAACAAATACCCTATTTCAGTGTTATGCCATGTATTTAACGTGAACCGGAGTAGCTACCGTTATTGGGTGAGCCGTGAACTTGTAGCGACACCTGAACAGCAGATTTTAGAGTGTGAAATCAAAGCAATACACGCTGAAAGTCGGGAGTCTGCGGGGGCTAGGAGCATTGCGACTATCACCTCTGAACGTGGCTTTGCGTTAAGTCGTTATAAGGCGACTCGGTTAATGAAAGAGCTTGGATTAGTGAGCTGCCAACAACCCAAGCACCGCTATAAGAAGGCTGAAAATGAGCATGTGACCATCCCTAATTTACTCAAGCGACAATTTGCAGTTGTCGAACCAAACACCGTTTGGTGTGGCGATGTGACGTATATTTGGGCGGGTAATCGTTGGTGTTATTTAGCGGTTGTGCTGGATTTATTTTCGAGAAAAGCCATTGGTTGGGCGATGTCATTGTCACCGGATACTGAGTTAACGGTGAAGGCCTTAGATATGGCTTTTGAATCTCGTGGGAAGCCTAAAAACCAGATATTCCACTCTGACCAAGGCAGCCATTATACCAGCCTGAAATACCGTCAGCGGCTGTGGAAATATCAAATCACCCAGAGCATGAGCCGTCGCGGTAACTGCTGGGATAATGCGCCAATGGAGCGGTTTTTCAGAAGTTTAAAAACGGAAT
>NZ_JAGTUL010000112.1:0-673 GCF_018224605.1 Shewanella sp. M16
CTGTCTCTTGATCACATCTTTTGCTCAAGAGACAAGGCTAGCTGGTAACCTTCAAGGATGGTTTGCAGTTTAAACCATCCTTGCCATAACCTTTCCCAGCCCACAATTCCGCTTCGTTTGCTGTCATTCCAGCCCGCGAGTTTTCCTAACCTTAAGTAAGCCCAATGCACACTGGGGACTTGCTCGGGCAGTTGTCTTTTTTCCGTCTTTAGCCATAACAACTTCCAGGCCAATGGGCTTAACAGGCTATCGCAAGACCGTTTTTTCGCTTGTTCAGCTTGGCCTGCGTAACAACGCAGTTGCTGGATGCGCGTGGCAATAAATGCCAGAATCACAATCATCCGCTCCAGGTTGTCTTTGCTTTGCATCCGTAAGTCTTCCACCTGCGTACCGCCCGTTTTCCAGGATTTATGGAAGTCTTCAATCAGCCAGCGGCGCTCGTAGTAATCAAGAATTTGTTGCGCCTGCTCTGCTGTTGTGACTACCTCAGTCGTCAGCAGGTGCCAACAGAGGCCATCTACGCTGTCTTTCTCCTGACAACCCACATAAAACAGCGGCACAGACTGGCCCGTTTTATTCGCCGGAACCTTCACGGTAATGGGCGTAAAGCGGATATCACAGTGCGCAACTCTGGCTTTGCGACCGCCTTTTTGTTGCACCTGTATCATCCGCT
>NZ_JAGTUL010000113.1:0-581 GCF_018224605.1 Shewanella sp. M16
CGTGGCATCTGCTACTGTTCCAAGATTACGTCTTGGCCCCTGAGTAAAATTGCTGCCTGTTTGGGCACCTTGAGTCAGGCTCACAGGTGTCGGTATATTCACCTCCCATTTACGGCCGGTGTAACCTTGTGCGCCATTCGCCTCCGCCACTGTTGCAGGCATCTCGTCCGTAGATATGTCATCAGCCTGTGGCGTTGTTGCGGTTTGATGCGTGTTGGTGGTCTGCCCCGCGACAGACGGGCGATCTGTTGTTCCTACACTCGCCGTCGTACCCGCTATTGCTACAGGGACATCAATTTGAGCCCCATCATTACCCACATCCGCAACGGATGACGTGGCATCTGCTACTGTTCCAAGATTACGTCTTGGCCCCTGAGTAAAATTGCTGCCTGTTTGGGCACCTTGAGTCAGGCTCACAGGTGTCGGTATATTCACCTCCCATTTACGGCCGGTGTAACCTTGTGCGCCATTCGCCTCTGCCACTGTTGCAGGCATCTCGTCCGTAGATATGTCATCAGCCTGTGGCGTTGTTGCGGTTTGATGCGTGTTGGTGGTCTGCCCCGCGACAGACGGACGATCTG
>NZ_JAGTUL010000114.1:0-546 GCF_018224605.1 Shewanella sp. M16
GTCGCGTGCCCAGCGATGCTGCTCAATCAGTCCAACGACCTGCTGCGCCTTGGGTGCAAACAATAAAACCGTGTGCGCTTCCAGCCCGCTGGAATGTTTGTGGGACGTGGTATGTCCAAGTTCTTCCTCGACACTTGGGTGGGTGAACTCCAACGACGTGGTGTCTTCCAGCGCCAGTAGGCAGTCAAATGGTTCGCAGGCTTGCACTGTGGCAGCAAAACCTGCCTCAGCAATCGCTGCTGGATTGATATGCTCGTTACGGACAAAGCGATAAGCGGCTTCAATGTCTGCACTGGATGAAAGGGATTGCACGATAGATTGTCCTGTATGAGCTGCAAGTTGGGCTGCCAACTGTACAAGCCGTTTGGTCCTTCGTACATCCCCTAATTGTGCGCGCTGAAAAATGCTCTGTGCCCAGAGTGATGGTTCACTTAAAAACATGGCATGTGGTATCTGAAACAAAAGGTCAGGATCAGATCAGGGTAATTGAAAATGGTTCAAAAAAATCCCCCGGGGCAAACTGAGGGATTTGTGTAGAAGAGACAG
>NZ_JAGTUL010000115.1:0-459 GCF_018224605.1 Shewanella sp. M16
CATCTGCACCATGGCATCCTTCTTGGCTGACATGGCAAGGCCGTCCGCGTACTGGTAGGACTCCATGGTGATCGCCTCTATGCTCCAGTCCGCGTAGCCGGGCTCGCGCTGCTGGATGAAGTAGGCGTTCTCCGCGAAGCGGGCCGAATCCATGATCACCGGAATGTCGTATTTGCGGGCGATGGCATAGACCGCCTTCAGGTTGGCGATGGAGACCGGCTGGCCGCCGGCGGAGTTGCAGGTGATGGTGCTGACGATGTAGGGCACGTTGGCTGGGCCCGCCTCCAGGATGGCCTCCTCCAGCTTGACCAGATCGAAGTTGCCCTTGAAGTCGGCGGTGACCGAGGTGTCGAACGCCTCCTTGGTGTAGACGTTCTTGGCGACGCAGCAGTTGATCTGGGTGTGACCCTGGGTGGTGTCGAAGAAGTAGTTCTGTCTCTTATACACATCTCCGAGCCC
>NZ_JAGTUL010000116.1:0-439 GCF_018224605.1 Shewanella sp. M16
GCAGTGGGGAATCTTCCGCAATGGACGAAAGTCTGACGGAGCAACGCCGCGTGAGTGATGACGGCCTTCGGGTTGTAAAGCTCTGTTAATCGGGACGAAAGGCCTTCTTGCGAATAGTTAGAAGGATTGACGGTACCGGAATAGAAAGCCACGGCTAACTACGTGCCAGCAGCCGCGGTAATACGTAGGTGGCAAGCGTTGTCCGGATTTATTGGGCGTAAAGCGCGCGCAGGCGGATTGGTCAGTCTGTCTTAAAAGTTCGGGGCTTAACCCCGTGATGGGATGGAAACTGCCAATCTAGAGTATCGGAGAGGAAAGTGGAATTCCTAGTGTAGCGGTGAAATGCGTAGATATTAGGAAGAACACCAGTGGCGAAGGCGACTTTCTGGACGAAAACTGACGCTGAGGCGCGAAAGCCAGGGGAGCGAACGGGATTAGA
>NZ_JAGTUL010000117.1:0-439 GCF_018224605.1 Shewanella sp. M16
GCAGTGGGGAATCTTCCGCAATGGGCGAAAGCCTGACGGAGCAACGCCGCGTGAGTGATGACGGCCTTCGGGTTGTAAAACTCTGTGATCCGGGACGAAAAGGCAGAGTGCGAAGAACAAACTGCATTGACGGTACCGGAAAAGCAAGCCACGGCTAACTACGTGCCAGCAGCCGCGGTAATACGTAGGTGGCAAGCGTTGTCCGGAATTATTGGGCGTAAAGCGCGCGCAGGCGGGCGGACAAGTCCGTCTTAAAAGTGCGGGACTTAGCGACGGAAGCGGAAGGAAACTGGGAGGCTGGAGTATCGGTTGCGAAAGTGGACGACGAAGTGTAGCGGTGAAATGCGTAGAGACAAGGAAGAACACCGGTGGCGAAGGCGCCTTTCTAGACTATTACTGACGATGCGGCTCTACAGCGTTTGCAGAACACAGGATTATA
>NZ_JAGTUL010000118.1:0-435 GCF_018224605.1 Shewanella sp. M16
TCTGGGCCTGTTCGATACCCGCACCTTCGAGCTTCAGCGTCAGTTGCGCTCCCGTCAGCTGCCTTCGCAATCGGAGTTCTTCGTCATATCTAAGCATTTCACCGCTACACGACGAATTCCGCCAACGTTGTGCGTACTCAAGGAAACCAGTATGCGCTGCAAGTCAGACGTTGAGCGTCTACATTTCACAACACACTTAATCTCCAGCCTACGCTCCCTTTAAACCCAATAAATCCGGATAACGCCCGGACCTTCCGTATTACCGCGGCTGCTGGCACGGAATTAGCCGGTCCTTATTCGTATGGTACCTGCAAACAATCACACGTGACTGACTTTATCCCCATACAAAAGCAGTTTACAACCCATAGGGCCGTCGTCCTGCACGCTACTTGGCTGGTTCAGGCTCTCGCCCATTGACCAATATTCCTCACTGCT
>NZ_JAGTUL010000011.1:0-141969 GCF_018224605.1 Shewanella sp. M16
TTGCTTGGTGACAATAGCCTTGTGGAACCACCTGATCCCATCCCGAACTCAGAAGTGAAACGCAAACGCGCCGATGGTAGTGTGGGGTCTCCCCATGTGAGAGTAGGTCATCGCCAAGCGCCTAATTTAGGTTAACGTGTAGACGTTAAGCTAAAGGAGCGGTAGTTCAGTTGGTTAGAATACCGGCCTGTCACGCCGGGGGTCGCGGGTTCGAGTCCCGTCCGCTCCGCCAACATTAAGAGATAAGCCTCATCGAAAGATGAGGCTTTTTTCGTTATGGCGTCGTGGATAATTCGTGTCAGTGATGCACATGCTTTGGGTTCGAAGTATGTGGTTATCGTCATAGCCGGCCATCCCAATTCCTACGAGTGTACGTTATTGTTATTCGGATCAGTCCGAGATAATTTTAATCTCTTAGCTTGTAGCTGACGCTCTATCCCTACAGGTAACGTCTATCTTTTTCTTGTCCTAATTGACTTAATATCGTTTATATTGAAGTATTTATTATTAAGCAGATACTTAAATTCCAAGAATGATTGAAATTGAGTAATTTGCCCCAAGATCGTCTTAAGTGCTGCAGTTTTGTAGCGTCCATCAATGAGGTCTATGCCATGCTTTATGATTTAACGGTTGTACAATTTAGCAAGATGCTGAAAAATTTAAGCGTTATTCTTGAAAAAGGCGAATGCTTCGCAAACCTCAAGAAAGTTGATATGGCGGTTCTTTTAAACTCACGTTTAGCGCCGGATCAATTCAATCTTATTCGCCAAGTTCAAATTGCCTGCGATACTGCCAAAATTGGCGTAGCACGTTTGACTGATAACTTAGATACAGTACCAAAGCATGATGATAGCGAGACGACGCTGGCTGAGTTGCAAGCGCGTATTAGCTCGGTTTTGGATTATTTAGCGACGTTTAAAGCGGATGATTTTGCTAATGCGGCCACGATCCATGTCTCACAACCACGATGGGAAGGAAAATATCTTACAGGTTATGAGTTTGCCATTGAGCACGCTATTCCGAACATTTACTTCCATGTAACAACAGCCTACGCGATTTTGCGCCACAACGGTGTTGAAATTGGCAAGAAAGATTACCTTGGCGCTATGCCATATAAGTCGTAAATCTAGGCTAGATGTAGTACTGTTGCGCAGCCTAATTGTTGCGCAGCAGCGCTTTGCCGCTCGAGCTTACCAACCTTTCTGCATTACCACCTGTTCTTTCTCTACCTATGTTATGCCGCTTTGTCGCTGGAAATTTAGGGCTCGTTAGGGTTCTGTTACGCCGATGAAGTCAATCAATACTCAGTTTTTCATTTCGACCTTACGTCTCGATTATTTTTATCCTGTTAGCATGTGATTTAATTTTGTTGGCTTAGGTAAATGATATGGGCCGTAAGTTTATGAGTCGCCAAATTATCTATTACTTAAATAGTGAATGGCGAATTGACTCATTATAAAGATGACCTGTTTGTTCGTTTTGAGCAGGGATTTACTGGAAGAGCCTATTTAAGGTTCTAATTAAAGGAGTTAGCTATGTCTATCGAATCTCAAGCCGTCGAGAGTCCAACTGATGCAACGACAACTAAGAGCAAGAAAGCAAAAAAAGCCGCCATTACTAGTGGTTTGCGCCTCAAAGACAAGTTAACCCAAGACACTCGCCGCCGAATTGAAATTCTGCACGAGCAACGCCAATTATCCAATCGTTTCGGCGTGGATATAGAAATTGACTAAAGCCTTTGGCTTGTCGCTAAGTATTAGATATCACATCTAGATATTTAGCCAGCATGTACAGCTTCACGACGCCCGTCGTGAGGCTTGCTCACTCTCCTTAAACATTCACTTCTTAAATTTATATTCCATTATCGTGACCATCTCGCCCATATAATCTTCCCGTGAAATCTTTGACCAACCAAGTGTCTGATAAAAGTCTGCTTTGTCTGCGGTAAACAAATATATTTTTTGTAATCCGAGTGCTTTGGCATAATCAACGACGGCATTGACTAATAATTTCCCTAAGCCTTTATTTCGATAGTGTGGATTAACATACACATTGGCGAGCCAAGGACTTAAGTCGGTTCGGCTGTCCATATCGGCGGCGATTAATGAAGATGATCCCATCACTTGATTTGCCTGTTCGCAGATAAACATCTTGGGGATGGCGGCGTCAGTTAAATACTCGTTCATTTCCTCAATCAACGTAGTGACTGAAGCATCCGCAGAACTCAAATGTACCCATGCTTGATGATGCCACTCCGCCAATTGTGGAATGTGTTGCGGGGCCGATTTTAGGTCGATAACTTTCATATAAATCTCTAGACTGATTGCTGAAAGGGGGAATGGGCAAATTATACCCTCTATTGGCTTGCATGAACTTAGTGGTCATAGGCCGAGTGAGTATACCGCTTAATTCGGGATCGGCAGAAATACGCTGGCTTTAAGCCCGCCTTGTTTCGCATGGCTAAAACCGAGTTCGCCTTGATAACTGTCGACGATATCTTTGCAGATAGATAATCCTAAACCATGGCCCTGGATGCTTTCATCTAGCCGAATGCCGCGCTCAATGATAACGGACAGCGCGGCATCGGAGACGCCTTCGCCATCATCACTCACTTCTATCCCATAGCCTGTGGTTGGCACGTTCTGCTGACTGATATGGATCTCAATATTTTTGCTACCATGCTTGCAGGCATTATCCAGCAAGTTGCCTAAGAGTTCGAGTAAGTCATCCCGATCAAACGGCATCACTAAGCCGCTCGTGTAATGGCTATGAATAATGCGGTCTGGGTAAATGCGCTGCATTACTTGAATCAGCGGCGCAAGATCGTCATCGAGCACGGTATAACGCCCTGGAGTTGACAGGCCGACAATCTTAGTGCGCTTAAGCTCTCTCTCGATGATGTGGTGCAGGTTTGCGAGCACTTTACTGCCCTCACTTCGCTGTTCTGGTGGAAGGCTTTCTAGGTAGGACTGCAGCCCTTGTAACGGACGTTTCATTTCGTGGGCTAAGTTACCCAAGGCATTACGGGAGCGTTGTACTCGCAGGCCCAATTGATTAACTAAGCGATCTATCTCTTCGATCAGCGGGACTATCTCGCTTGGCACTTGGTCAGGATTGATTTCTTGCCCTTGGGTGCGCATTTGCCGGATAGCTTCTGGCATCTGCTCTAAGGGTTTAAAACCGCGTTTAAGTAATTGATACTGTGCTATTAATAGAATGACAATCGTGAGCAACACGGCTGCGCTGGCAAAGGCTAAAAATTGCACTTGGGTTTGTTCGAGCTCGCTGATGTCTTCTGTCACCCACAGAGTAACTAATTGGTCATCTTTGATAACGGCCTGACTGAACATCAGCCAATGTTCTTTGCCGACAAACTCAGTGGCTTGGCGTTGTTCACCAGCGGTCAGCTTAAGCATGTTTACGTTATGGTCGAATAGGGAGCGTGAACGCAGAGTTTGCTCGCCGATTTGAATCGCAAAATAATGCCCAGAATTAACCCTGTGGTACACATTGGGCAAGCGGTCGGTGGTGAGCGCCCATGTGCCATCGGGATTATGATTCAGGGCGGAGATCAGGCTGTCGGCATCGTGTTGTAGACGCGAAGCGACAAAGTCTTGGGTTAATATTTGGATGCCTTGGTATAGAAAATATAATAACAGCACCATGGCAAAGGTGAGCGTGATCAGCAGATTGCGCGTCAGATAACCCTTGAGTGAATACACGCCTTTTACTCCTTGAGTCGATAACCTTGGCCGCGACGGGTTTCGATATAATCCTTGCCTAAACGCTGGCGCAGGCGGTTGACGTACACTTCGATGACATTGCTGTCTTTGATTTGATCTTCTTCGTAAATGCGTTCACTGAGCTCTGACTTAGAGACGATCTTGCTGGGATTGACCATTAAGTAATGCAGCAGACGATATTCAATCTTAGTCAGTTCTATCACTTCACCATCAACATTAGTGACGGCTTGTTTGTCGACATCGAGGGAGACGCCTGCATGCTGCAACACATTGTCGGCGCGGCCAAAGTGGCGGCGGATCAACACTTCGAGCCTTGCGAGTAGTTCTTCAATGTGAAAAGGCTTGCCGAGGTAATCATCCGCACCCGCCTTGAGACCGTCGACCCGTTCGTGCCACGCATCACGGGCGGTGAGAATAAGCACTGGCATAGCCAAGCCTTTTTGTCGCCATTGGCCAAGGACTTGTAAACCAGGTTTGCCGGGTAAACCGAGATCGAGGATCACGGCTTCGAAGTTTTCTTCTTCGCCTAAAAAGGCACCGTCGATACCGTTATCGGCGTGCTCGACGGTATAACCCGCCTTGTTAAGGGCGGGAATGAGGCGCGCGACCAGATCGGTATCATCTTCAATCAATAGCAAACGCATCAGTCGACCTTTTCCTTTAGCCACTCGCCGGTTTTGGCGTCAATTTTGATTTCATACACTATGCCATCATCACGAAGGATTTCGAGCTCGTAGATGATCCTTCCATGTTTTTGCTCGACTTCGAGATCGAGCAACCGCCCCTTTAGCCGTGATTCATAGCGTTGCATTATGGTGTCGAAGGGCAAAACCTTGCCCTCCTTAACCCACTCGACCACTTTGTTTGAAAGATCATCGTCGTGGGCATTGCAGCTGGGGCTGCTAATCATCCCAACGGCCAAAGCCAGGAATATTAACGGTATCTTCATCGAATATGCCCTTCTCTGCGAGGTTGTGACAATTGCTGCATTGACTGAATGAGCCGACTTTGGGGTTATCTTGCACCATACGTCTTGGGATCTCATCGTGTTTGCCAATAAAATATGCCTGTTCTGTGATCTTCTGCGGCCCAGACCCTACGAGCAGCGGCGTGCTGTTTTTCATCACCTTACCATTTTGCGCCGCATGTTGAACCAGATATTCCTCAATTCTAGCAGTGACTTGAGGATCTAGACTGGCGTTGTCACCAAAGTGATTATCAAGATTTGCGGTAATGGCGCGCCACTTATTGGCGGGGAGTAAATTGGCTGGATAAGCCATGTGGCAGCTACCACATTCTGCCGTGTATTCCGCATTCTGTGGAACGGCGCGGCTGAGCTCGCGGCCATCGTCCGCATAGCCTGTGCCGGTTAAGGTTAGGCTGACACCGATAACACCAATGGCTAATGCCGCAGCTGTGAGTGATGAACCTAAGATCCAGCTAATAGGGTGTGCTTGTTTAGTCATGACATCTTCCTTTTTGTGCCGTTACCTTCTGTGAAAGGTATTGAAATTAAATGAGCTAATTAAATGAGCTAATTAAATGAGTTATAAGGTCGACATTTGGCGGTTATTGCAGGCTTAACCAGAGTAAGGCATCGCCTTTTTCCTGCGGCGTGCAGTCGCGTTTAAAGGTCCAGTTACAGTTACGGGTAAACCATTTCTCAATTTTGGCTGAGTCGGTTAACCGATCTGCGGTAATCGACGGCGCCATAGGGTCAATGGGTTTACGGGTATTTTGGTGCATCCCCATGTCGGTGACTTTGGCGGTATGGCAACTGGCGCAGCTACGGCCGTCCATGTCCTGTAGCCAAAGCTTTTGTCCTGCGGCGGCGGTAAAGGGCCCAGCGCCTTGGGCTTGATAGCTTTGCAGCTGAGTGCCGATGCGCTCGGCGCTAAGAGGCAGGCTTTGCACTTTACTGTTGGCGGCGCTAACGCTAAGGCTAGTCAGCAGCAAGGTGGAAATTGCGACGATAGCAAGGCGACTTTTATTCGTGTGTTTGGTTAATCTGTTCATAGGGCATTCCTTTTGGGCTGGATATCTTATTGCTAAGCAAAATGGCTAATGGATTAATCTTTTTGTTCCACAGGGCGTTGTTTCTTGCCCGTGACCATGGCTCTGACTAAGTTTTCTTTGTGTAAAAGGCTGCTGACGATGACGCCGCCAACATGGATAACCACAAGGAACACGGTGAAGTTGGCAAAGAATTCATGGACTTCTTTTATGGCGCCTTCGGGCCAAGTGGCGAAAAAGCTTGTGGCTAATGGGCCGTGTCCATCGGTAGCGTACAGCGCCATGCCCGAGAATCCCGTGATGGCGATGCTGGCAATCAAGGCCACTATCATCATTGCTCCAGCGGGGTTATGGCCTATGTAGTCTTTGACTTTGCCTGTGATGAGCCCTTTGAGGTACACCAGCACTTCTTTAGGGCGAGTGATAAAGTTGCTAAAGCGCGCATTGTGGGTACCCATCACGCCCCACAGCAGGCGAAACACCAGTAAAATTAAGATGCTATAACCTGCGTAACTGTGGATGGTCATCCACTCGTCTTCGCCTTCAGTGAGGTAGGCTAAGGTAAAAAAACCGACGAGTGACCAATGGAATATGCGGATCAACAGGTCCCAGACTTTGATGGTTTGCAGTGTGTTTGATGACATGGTGTGACGCTCCTAAGTGGGTTTAGGTGTAGGCTACTTAACCCAAACTTAAACCTCGCTTAAATTTTGAGGCGCGAACATTTATCGAATTGATGGGGGTGAGTGATGCGCTTGCTCGTGTGGAGAGTCTTAAATGTCAACGAAAACTCACTTGTTAACCTATTGGTATTACGGTAAATTCTGCCATCTCAACCGAGTGAAGGGATTAACTTATTTATGTCTACCGCCGTTATTCGCGCTTTTATCAGCCGCAATCCGAGTCGTAAATCCTTTTGTATTTATGCCGTTTTATTATTTTTGACTGAAGTCTTAATCGCTTTATATGCACCTGCGGGTTTTATTCGTGGTTTTGTGGGCGATGTATTGGTGGTGATCTTGCTGTTTTGCATGGCGCGCGTTGTTGTACCCCCTGTAGTCAATCCGGTAGCCAATAGTACAGACGAGGGTATTAAACGCTTTTTTCAAACACCTTGGCTGGCGTTGGCGGTATTGCTGTTTGCCTTTGCCATCGAGTTTGGCCAATATTGGGGCTTAGTCGATAAGCTGGGCTTGGGCGGAAATCGATTGGCGCGGATAGTGATAGGTAGCCATTTTGATCCACTCGATCTCGTGGCGTATTTTGTTGGCTATTTGATCTTACTGGGCTGTTATTGGAAAAGCCGTCAGTCCTAGTGCTTTGAATCCGCAAGAGTTGCGTGACGTGTATTTTCGCAGATAGACGAGATAAGTGGGGTTAGGGATGCAACCGATAACGGGGTTTTCACTGCTAACAAAGCATGCCGATGGGGTTGAGCCTCATCCACTGAAAATGTCTCTGTATTTTAATGGCCAACCTACTCACACTTTTATTGCAGGCCTAGTGATTGAAGCCCAATATCGCTGCGTTTTATCCAATAAAACCTTGGGGTATTTGGTCATCACTTCTTTTGATTGTCCCTTCGAAGAATCGACCGAGTTTAGTCTGCTTGATGAAGGGTTTAAGCTCATTGCGACAACCTCTTTGGCGCAAATGTACGATTCTTTTCTGCTTTATGCCCATTGGCCTATGAAGGATAACCGACTGAGATTGCACTATTACGGTCAGTTTGTGCTGGATTTAGTGATGACAACGGGCAGTTCTTGGTTACCTTTTCAGCCAAAACTTAAACTGGTTGAAGTTGTCGATCCCCAAAGCGATCCACAAACAGCCTCCTCTCTTGCTGAATTAGCCCAGCGTTTAGCGCGGATTGATAATATAAACTGAGTGAGGTTTGAATTAAATTCAGTTAAAAAAGAAAGGGCTATTCGCCCTTTCATGTTTATCACTTGTATCGATTACTCATGCGGAAAGTGTTATAAGCTTGCTTGCAAAGACGTTTAAAAACCTAAATAAAAGCTTCCTCACATCAGCTTGTTTGAGCCCCAAAACCTTAGAAGAAACCTAAAGGATTCACATCGTAACTTACCAAGAGATTCTTGGTATTTTGATAGTGGTTGAGCATCATCTTATGGGTTTCGCGGCCGATGCCGGATTTTTTGTAACCACCAAAGGCGGCATGGGCAGGATAGGCGTGGTAACAGTTAATCCACACGCGGCCCGCTTGAATGCCACGTCCCATACGTTGAGCCGTGTTCATATCACGTGTCCACACGCCAGCGCCTAGGCCGTACTCAGTATCGTTCGCGATCGCTAAGGCTTCGGCTTCATCTTTAAAGGTGGTGACCGAAATCACAGGGCCGAAGATCTCCTCTTGGAAGATACGCATCTTATTGTGGCCTTTCATAATGGTTGGGCTGATGTAATAACCTTCACTTTGGCCGCCATCGAGTTGGCAAAGTGTGCCGCCCAGTAGCACTTCTGCACCTTCAGCCTTACCTATGGCTAAGTAACTTAAGATTTTATCGAACTGTTCTTTAGAGGCTTGAGCGCCAACTTGAGTGTCGGTATCCAAGGGATCGCCTTGCTTAATGGTTTGCGCACGGGCGAGCACTTTTTCGATAAAGCGATCGAAAATCGATTCTTGGACTAGCACCCGAGATGGGCAAGTACAGACTTCACCTTGGTTAAAGAAGGCCAGCAACATACCTTCGACGGCTTTATTTAAATATTCGTCCTCATGGTCCATCACATCGGCAAAAAACACGTTAGGCGACTTACCGCCAAGCTCAACGGTCGATGGAATTAAGGATTCGGCGGCGCATTTTAAAATGTGATAGCCAATTTCGGTGGAGCCCGTAAAGGCCAATTTAGCGATGCGTTTGCTGGTGGCCAAAGCTTGTCCTGCTTCGGCGCCAAAGCCGTTGACTACGTTAAGAATACCCGCGGGTAATAGGTCTTCAATCAGCTCGAGCAAGACCAGAATCGAGACTGGCGTCTGCTCCGCAGGCTTGAGTACCACACAGTTACCCGCCGCCAGCGCAGGAGCGATTTTCCATGCCGCCATCAAGAGCGGGAAGTTCCAAGGAATGATCTGCCCGACCACGCCCAAAGGCTCTGGGAAGTGATAGCTGACTGTGTTGCCGTCGATATCGGCGGCGCTGCCTTCCTGTGCACGGATACAACCCGCAAAGTAGCGGAAGTGATCGACGAATAAGGGCAAGTCGGCATTTAAGGTTTCACGCACCGCTTTACCGTTTTCCCAGGTTTCGGCGACGGCTAAGTATTCGAGATTTTGCTCGACGCGATCGGCAATGCGCAGTAACAGGTTTGAGCGCTCGGTGACTGAGGTTTTACCCCAAGCGTCTTTGGCTGCGTGAGCGGCATCTAAGGCTAATTCAATATCTTGGGCGTCGGAGCGTGGGATTTGGCAAAAATTTTGGCCATTCACGGGGGAGCGATTGTCGAAGTATTTACCATTGACTGGGGCGATCCATTTACCACCGATAAAGTTGGCATATTTTTCTTTGAAGTTAACGATTGCGCCTGCGGTTCCGGGTTGAGCATAAATCATAGAATCATTCCTTCTTGTTGATTGGCTTAGTGTTCTCTTGCGTAACACTTTAGCGTTGCATACAAATGGATATCGCAAGGAGAGTGCCAAACTGGCAGGAGTTGTACACTTGTTGTGCTAACAGTATGATGAAAAGCTAATTTTGCAGATTTGAATAAGTATGGGCACTCAGGGAGAGAAGTGTGTCCTGTGGTTACTTTGTCATTGAGTGGCACACAGCAATTGTGCCGAAACGGAACACAGCTCGGGGGGCACGGCTATGACAGTTAAACCGCATTTACCATTGACACAGGCGTGGTTGGCCGATTCGTGGCAGCGCAGCATTGGCGCTGGCTTGTCAGAATTTCAGTTACCCCAGGAACTCAGGCTCGATGCTAGTGAACTAAAGCAGAAACATGAGCAATATCAAATGCTCATCGCATTAGTGCAATCCCATGCCTTGCCTTTGTTCAATCAGTTGATGGCGCATTCTAATAGCCGACTCTTGCTCTCCGATGCCGAGGGTTATGTACTTAGGCATTGGGGCGTGAGCCATTACTCCACAAAACTGGCGGATGTGGCTCTGGATATTGGGGTGAATTGGCTTGAGCAGCATAAGGGCACTAATGCGATAGGGACGGCGCTTACGGCCAAACAAGCGGTATCCGTGGTGGGTGAGCAGCATTTTATTCGCCAGAACCGTTTTATGAGTTGCACTGCTTGCCCGATATTTTCCCCCCAAGGTGAGATGCTCGGGGTGATTGATATCACCAGCGAGCAGCAAAGGCACACCCAGCAGACGCTGATGTTAGTGTCCAGTTTGGCGCAGCAGGTCGAGACCGCGCTTTTGTGCCATCTGCCCGATAGTCATTATCGAATCGATTTAGCGGCGCAGCCAAATCTGTTGAATTCGGGTTGGCAGGGCATAGTGATTGCCGATAGTGATGGTCGCATCGTGGGTTGTAATCCCATGGCGAAACAATTGCTTAATCATGCCAAGGTGGGCGATGCCGTCGAACAGTACTTAGGCGATAATTGGAGCCGTGCGGGTGGCTTTAATCAACATTTAGCTTTGCATTTACAGACTCAATCCTTAAATATTCCCAGCGCTAAGGGGCGAGTTGCGATTAGCAATAAATCGCTCAATCAATTGGGGGTTAGGTTTCGCGATCCTCTATTAGAACGCGCTTGGCAACATGCCAATAAGGTGATCACCAAGCAAATTCCGCTGCTAGTGCTCGGTGAAACCGGCGTCGGTAAAGAGCAGTTTGTTAAAAAGCTCCATGCCCAGAGTGCACGTCGCACCGAGCCCTTAGTGGCAGTGAACTGCGCCGCATTGCCCGCTGAATTAGTCGAATCTGAACTTTTTGGTTATCAGGCTGGCGCTTTTACTGGGGCAAACCGCACTGGATTTATCGGTAAAATTCGCCAAGCCCACGGCGGCTTTTTGTTTTTAGATGAGATTGGTGAAATGCCGCTGGCGGCCCAGAGTCGTTTACTCAGGGTATTGCAAGAGCGCGAAGTGGTACCCGTTGGCAGTAATCAAAGTTTTAAAGTCGATATCCAAATCATTGCTGCAACCCATATGGATTTAGAAAAGCAGGTTGCGCAAGGGCTGTTTCGACAGGATTTGTTCTATCGACTCAATGGCTTGCAGGTGCGTTTACCTGCGCTGCGTGAACGGCAGGATATCGAGCGTATTATCCATAAATTACACCGTAAACATCGTATTGCTGCGCAGGATATCTGCCCTGAATTGTTAGGACAAATGATGCAATACGACTGGCCGGGGAATTTGCGTGAGCTGGATAACCTCATGCAAGTCGCTTGCTTGATGGCTGAAGGAGACAGCACCCTCAATTGGCAACATTTACCCGATTATCTGGCGGCCAAACTCACATGCGAGCCGTTAAAAGGAGACCTGTTACAAGCTGCCCCCTTATGTGATGAATTTAAAGAGGTAAGCCGTCAACGTTCTGCATCACCCCTGCAAAGTGGTAAGTTCGCTGTGGAGCCGAATGTCACAAAGGTTCAATCGGATTCCCTAAATGAGGCGATTTATAGCAATGTCCTGCAGGCATACCAAGCCTGTAATGGCAATGTGAGCCAATGCGCTAAGCGTTTAGGGATCAGCCGTAATGCCTTGTACCGGCGATTAAAACAGATGGGGCTTAAGGATTAATACTCGCTTACGGCTCTTGTTACGAAGCTCAATCAATCGCCAAATATCTCCTAATCACCCCACGTTTATCCACTTCGCAATAGACTAAAACCGAGAGGTTTTAGTCCACAATCTCTAGCTTCAGTATCTGACAATGTGACTTTTTGTTGTTGCCAATTTATGTCTAATAGGTTTTATTGATTCATATAATCGATAAAGATCGTTTCTTCTAATTACAAATTCAGAACTATACTGCGGGCAGGCAGAAAAGAGCTTGGCGTTATGCATAGAAGAGGAACTGTTATGCATCTTACTAAAAGCCTTTTAATTATTTCTATGGGTCTGACATTGAATGTGCAGGCTCAAACTTTACCAACAAATACCCTGACACGTGACAATGGTGCACCTGTGGGTGATAACCAAAACTCGACCACAGCGGGCAGTAATGGCAGCGTGTTATTGCAAGATGTGCAGCTTATCCAGAAGCTACAACGCTTTGCCCGTGAACGTATTCCTGAGCGTGTCGTCCACGCCAGAGGCACAGGTGTCCATGGTGAGTTTGTATCGAGTGGCGATTTTAGTAACCTAACTCAAGCGGCACCCTTTGCACAAAAAGGTAAAGTGACGTCCGTATTTGTGCGCTTTTCTACTGTGATCCACTCGAAAGGTTCGCCAGAAACGCTGCGTGATCCCCGTGGGTTTGCGACCAAATTTTATTCGGACCAAGGTAACTGGGACTTAGTCGGTAATAACTTACCCGTATTCTTCATTCGCGATGCGATCAAGTTTCCTGACATGGTGCATTCACTCAAACCATCGCCAGTGACCAATATGCAAGATCCGAATCGTTTCTTCGATTTTTTCAGTCACGAAGCGGGTTCAACCCATATGTTGACTCAGGTTTACAGTAACTTAGGTGTACCTGCCAGTTATCGTGAAATGGACGGTTTCGGTGTGCATGCGTACAAATTTGTGAATCGAGATAACCAAGTTAAATACGTGAAATTTAACTGGAAGAGTCTGCAAGGTGTTAAAGGCTTACGTCCCGATGAAGTGGTTAAAGTCCAAGGGCAAAACTTTAACCATTTAACTGATGATCTTTATAGTGAGATCAACAAGGGTAACTATCCTAAGTGGGATCTGTACGTTCAATTACTCGACCCGACTGAGCTTAATAAGTTTGATTACAACCCGTTAGATGCCACTAAGGTGTGGCTAGATGTGCCAGAACAAAAAGTGGGCACTATGACGCTGAACCGCATGCCTGCAAACTTCTTCCAAGAGACTGAGCAAGCGGCATTTGCGCCATCGAATTTGATCCCAGGGATTGAGCCTTCGGAAGACAGATTACTGCAAGGCCGTATGTTCTCCTACGCCGATACTCAGCTGTATCGACTCGGCGCGAATTTGTCGCAATTGCCGATTAATAAACCCTTAGTGGCGGTGGCAAACCACAACCAAGAAGGTGCGGGCAATATGGGGCATACCCAGTCCGATGTGAACTATCAACCGAGCGTACATTTAGCCTTGGCCGAAGATAATCGTTATCGTGCGGTAACGACTGCGCTAACGGGGACTGTGCAACAAACGGCTATTAGCAAGCAGGATAACTTTAGCCAAGCGGGCGTCTTTTATCGCAGCTTGAGCAAGCAAGATAGAGCAGATCTGATCACTAACTTGGCCGGAGACTTAGGCAAAGTGAACGATGCCAATGTGAAACATCAGATGCTCAGTCACTTTTATCGTGCAGACCCAGAGTTTGGTGAGCTTTTAACCAAGGCCGTAAAGGGTGATCTGGCTGACGTTAAACAGCGTTCAATCTGATGTCGTTATTTTTAGGACTGTTTTGGTCGCAGAGATTTGCGCGTTAACAGTCCGAACCTAGTAAGTCCCGCAAGACGTAAACAAGCTCTTTTCTGCCCAGTTTAAGAGGGCGTCTTGCGGGCATTTCGTCACGTCTCATTGTTTAAATCTCTATTTTAGCTGTGCTGGGAGCCATTGATGAAACACACTATTGCTATCTTATTATTGATTATTGTGGCCCTGAGTATGTCGGTGGCAATGGGGGCGGGTTCGCTTCAAGCGCCATTGGTTACACCCGCAACTGTCAGTCAAACGGACGAGCCCGATACCGCACAAGTACAATTGCTGGTGGACTACTTTTTTGCTGCAGCGCGTACCGGCGATATCACAGTGCTTGAGCATTTTCTCGATGCGGGCTTCCCTATTGACCAGAGAAATAGTCAAACCTATACCGCGCTAATGGTGGCGGCTTATAACGGCCAAGAGGCTGCAACGGATTTATTGCTTGAGCATGGTGCTAATGCTTGTTTGCAAGATAAGCGTGGTAATACGGCAATGATGGGCGCTGTGATTAAGGCCGAATTCAATATTGTAAAGCGGCTATACGCGAAAGAATGCGATGCGAACCTAACGAATAATGCCGGAATGACCTTGACTGAGTTCGCCCGCTACTGGGGTCAAAGTGGCGCTTTACAGCAGGCGAGTTTAAAGCCATAAAGACGCTAAATCTTGCCATCTCTTGCGCTCGATCACTCTGGGTCATTATCTTTAATCTGTTTAGATCTCAGCATTTACTATTAGCAATAAGTCTGCTTGTTAATGATGTCTATGCCTTTTATGGTAACTTTTTGAATATCGTTTAATACGGTTTGGCCTTCGGAGAGCGATTTATGTTTGATGCCTTACTACTGACGCAAGAAGATAAACGTACGTTTGCTCAGGTTTCACAGATCACAGAAGCTGATTTACCAGAAGGGGAAGTCTTGGTTGATGTCGCCTATTCCTCGCTGAATTATAAAGATGGTTTAGCTGTGACCGGTGCGGGCAAAATCATTCGCCAGTTTCCTATGGTACCAGGCATCGATTTTGCGGGCGTGGTGCGCGAATCGACTGATGCGAGATACCAAGTTGGCGATCAGGTGATTTTGACGGGCTGGGGCGTGGGCGAAAACCACTGGGGTGGTATGGCGCAAAAAGCGCGAGTTAAAGCCGACTGGCTGGTGCCCATGCCGCAAGGTTGTGATGCCGCTAAATCCATGATGATAGGCACGGCCGGGCTTACGGCGATGTTGTGCGTGCAAGCGCTGCAACAGGCTGGGATAACACCGCAAAGTGGGGATATTCTTGTCACAGGTGCCAGTGGTGGAGTGGGTTCTGTGGCGGTGACTTTGCTCGCCAATGCAGGCTATCGCGTGGTCGCCTGCAGTGGTCGAGTTGAACAGAATGCGCCTTTATTGAAGGAGCTTGGCGCCGCAGAAGTGATTGATCGCAGTGAACTTGAACAAGATGCTAAGCCGCTTGAGGCGCAGCGCTGGGCGGGTGTGGTCGATACCGTTGGCAACAGGATCCTCGCCAAGGCATTAGCGCAAATGCAATACGGTGGCGCCGCCGCTATCTGTGGTTTAGCGGGTGGTTTTGCATTACCAACAACCGTTATGCCGTTTATTTTACGGGGTGTTAGCCTACTGGGAATCGACTCCGTTTCTTGTCCATTTGAGAAGCGAAAAGCGGCGTGGGAAGCTGTGATTAAAGCACTACCCGCACATTTTTATCAGCAAGCTTGTCAGCAGATATCATTGGCAGAGGTGCCTGATTTCGCGAATAAAATTATCCAAGGCCAAGTCACAGGGCGTGTATTAGTTAAGCTGTAATTTAATACTATTTCGTTAAAGTTAGATTTAACGAATCTCTCTACTTCAAATAAATGGCAACACATTAGTGTTGCTATTTTCGTATTTCATTCATAAAGCACCGGTTTATTTAAATTTAGTTTTCATTCTGTTGTGAACTCACTATTTGGAATGATTTCCATAATTCTGCTTAAGTCATTTTTCTAAAAAAAACTGAAGTTGGTTAATGTTTCCGTCATGTTGTTTATTTGTAGTCGAAGTAAGTCTTGATGTTCTCACGTTTTGGAATGTATTCCATCGTTATGATGTTTATGTCTATTAAAACAACAAGGGTGATGACAGATGAGTAACGCAAATCTGCTAGGACGCCGTAATTTTATCAAAGGTTTAGGTGCCGCTACTGGCGTAGCAATGGTATCGCCTGCGATGGCAGTTTCTGAGAAAGCTGACGGTATTAAGTGGGATAAAGAGATTGAAATTCTAATCGTGGGTTCAGGTTTTGCTGGATTAGCGGCTGCAATTGAAGCGACGCGCAAGGGCGCAAAAGATGTACACATTTTCGAGAAAATGTCTTACTTCGGTGGTAATTCTGCAATCAATGGTGGTTTATTCGCTGCCCCAGGCACACCAATGCAGAAAAAAGAAGGGGTGGAAGATTCAGTTGAAAAAATGGTTGCGGATCAAATTGCCTCTGGCCGCGGCATTGCTGACGAGAGCTTATTACGGCACGTAGCCTCACATGCCGTAGAAGCATTGCAAATGACGTTAGATGCTGGATCTGAATACCATCCATATTTGCAGCAGTTAGGTGGTCATTCCGTTGCGCGTACTTACCAGACAAGCGTGAGTTGTGGTGCAGGTATTACTCAGCCATTGTTAAAAGAGTGTCAGAGAATCGGTGTACGGACTCATAACCGTTCTAAGTTCGAAGGCTTCTTATTAGGTGAAAAGGGTAATGTTGTCGGCGTGAAAATGCGTGAGAACTATCATTTTGGTGAAGATCAACCTGGGAAAGTGCTAAATATTCGCGCTAAACGTGGCGTAATTATGGCAACAGGTGGTTTTGCACAGAACATTGATTTGCGCATGGCACAAGATCCTACCCTTACTTCCGAAGTGGGTTGCACCAACATACCTGGCGCTACTGGTGAAGGCATGTTGGAGATGTTCCGTTTAGGGGCTGTGCCTGTGCATCTTGCACATATTCAATCAGGCCCATGGGCATCTCCAGATGAGGGTGGGTTTGGGTATGTCTCAAATTATTCAATCTTTAACTTCCCGCACTCCATTGCAATTAACTGCATGACAGGTAAGCGCTTTATGGATGAGATTGCTGATCGGAAAACCCGAGCAGATGCAGAATTGGCGTGTCGTGATGCTAAAGGTGAGCCACTACCGCCCATTTTAATCACCAGCTTCAAAGATTCTAAACAGCATCCTAATACTGCTAAAGTTCTTAAATATAATGTGGGCTGGAAGTTCGATACGCTTGATGAATTAGCGAAACACTTTGGTGTACCACTTGAGCCATTAAAGGCGCAAATTGAAGAATATAACAATTATGTCAAAACGGGTATTGATAAACAGTTTGGCAAGAACATGGCGAAGGCTAAAGATAAATACATTAAAGCTCCATTTACCGTCGTTCGTTTATGGCCGAAAGTGCATTACTGCCAAGGTGGTGTCCAAGTGACAACAAAGGCAGAGGTTAAAGATAGTTTAACTGGTAAGCCAATCCCTGGACTTTATGCTGCAGGAGAAGTTTGTGGTGGTATTCATGGGGTGAGCCGTCTTGGTAGTTGCTCTATTCCTGAATGTATGGTGATGGGTATGACGGCAGCTCGCAGCATCATGAACGTCTAAATTTACCCGATAATACGAGGAATAAACCATGAATAAATTAACCATAGTATTCGCGCTGGTATTGGGGTGTTTACCGACGCTATCGCTATCAACTCAGGCTGTTGAACTTCGAGACTATCATAAAGATGTAATTGGTAAAGACTGCAAGGCTTGCCATGACAACGGTATAAAGCAATTTCCGTCAGACCAAGCTTGTTTGCAATGTCACGATCTGGATAAGTTAGCTGAGCAAACTGCTCGTAGTGAAGAGGATAAGTGGCAAAACCCACATAATAACCTTCATTATGGCAAAGAACTGCCTTGCCAAGAGTGTCATGGCGAGCATAAAGCTAAAAAGCCATTATGCAGTAACTGTCATACGTTTAAGTATGACAAGCATAAAGAATAAGATCTCTTAGTGAGAGGCCCATGTTGATCATGGGCTATCCCTAACCTTAGCTCTCCCCCTTATTTTTTAGGATTACAAGTTGTTGGCTCCTCTTAACTTGTGAAAAATGTTTAGCAACATTGGCGGTTTTATTATCCCTGCAAAGACAATTTACTGTTAACCGTTTCGCTTAATATGCTCCTTGGTTGTCATGGCTAAGGGGCTTTTTTCCATTTAATTCCATATTTTTCATTTATAAACGATTTGTAATCTGTTTTGTGGGTTGAGCGGTATTTTCTGCTGTCAAATTGTTGCAAATCAGTGCCGGTTAAATTTTTGGAATGGATTCCAAGCATATTATTCCACTCCAGAACGTGGTGAAAAATAATATGTAAATAAGGGAGAGATGAATGAAAAAGACAATTATTGCGTTGTCATTGTTTGCGGTAAATGGGGCGATGGCTGCTGACTTACCTGACTTCTTAGATCAGAGTGAAATTGATAATGCACAATTTAAGTGTCTGGGTGAGCCAGTAACCTATTCAAAGGCCGATCAGAGGTATGTCAATATGCTTTGGGATGAGACGCTAACTTATCTAAAAGCTTATGCCATAGCTTTAACTAACGGCGAAAACAGTCATTGTCTGAATTCAGATGAGGCCATGATCGACTCGACCCAAGGTGGTCAAAAGATGTGCATTATGGATCGCCGCGATATGAAGCTGATGGTGAAAAACATCTATCAGGTGATCAACAACGCCGATAAGGCCAAGCAATGTTTTGGTGTCCGTGAAGAGGTTAACTGGATCTATAACCCCGGTGGTGAATTAACCAAGAACTCACCTGTTGCGCAGCACTTTAAGCGTACAACTTTTGATGAATTCTTTAAGACGAAGGTGACCAATGAAGAGGTGCAGAAATTAGGTAAAACCTTCACTAATAATTTCTATAAGATGGTCACTGGTGATGAAGTGAAGATGCCTTCGGTATTCCCTTATGACATCAGCGCTAACGCTCTGCCCAATCTGTGGGCAGCCGCAGGCTGGTTCCCTATGTATGCCGAGGAGAGTAAGCGTAACGACAAGAACTTCAACAACATTCGCGGTGGCTACGCCTACGCTGAGATCTTCGGTCATTGGGGACTGCTGCGTATCGATGAGATCAATGGCGAAAAGGTAGGTGCCGAAGTTGGTATGACAGTACAGTCAGTCGATACGCTTTACCCCTACCATAATCACGCTATCTCAGAGATGTACTACAACATGCGCGTGCCAGCATGTACCAATCAGTTTAAGAGTTTTGCAGTTCGTGCAGACTCACCTCTAGTAAAAACAGTCAAGCAAGATGCCACGATGCGTCGAGTACAGTTTGATGCTGCACAGCATAATGGCTACACGATGTGGTTAGCAGGAAGTTACGACCAAGACCCCCTGATGTATTTCCACGAAAACACAATACACGCATTCGATATTGATGGTAGCTGTGAAGCTAAGCCAGAAGAGAGAGCCATAGTTTCTGTCTGGGCAAGAAGTAATGCCCATGACAAGCGTAATGATTATGGAACCACACTGCTTTGCGAATCAGCACAAAATCCTGGTACGCCAGCCAATAAAGATGAAGTCATTCAGTGTGATCTGACTCATTTGAAATGGTAACGACTACGTAATACGGCCAAGTATAAGGCGATATAAGCTTGTGCCGTGTACCTAAGGCGTACGGCAATTAAAATTAAAAGGTGAGATGATGAAAAAGTTAAATTTGTCTTTTGTTGCTGCAATGATACCAATGGCATTAACGACTGGAATAGTACAGGCACAAGAACAACAAGACGGTATAGATGTTGCTGGTACTGTCAGGATGAATTATGCCTATAAAGACTATAGTGAGAGCTCAAAAGACAAAGGTGGCGACTTTGCTTTTGACATGGCGGCGATTAAATTCAACGGTAAACTGGGAGAATGGGGCTTAGCGAGTGAATATCGCTTTTATGATGGTTGGCAGGCACTACGTTATGGTTATGGTTTTTATGAGTTAAACCCTGAGTGGCAACTGCAGTTCGGTGTTAACCAAGTGCCTTTTGGCAACCCAGGTTTTATCTCTAATAGCTTCTGGTTTGGTGTGCCTTATTACCTAGGCTTCGAAGATGATTATGATTTGGGTGTTAAAGGGGTGTATTCGAGTGGTGCTTGGGGCACTGAAATGGCCTTTTATAAGAATGCTGAATATGGGGCAGGTCGCGCAGATCGCTATTCAACTGATCTGTATAGCGGAGTAGTCAATGGTACCGAGTACAACAACGAAGAGACTAACCAGTTAAACCTTCGCCAAACTTATGAAACGAGCTACGAAGGTGGTAAAACCCAGATGGGGGCGTCGATTGAGTATGGCCAGATCTATAACAACAAGACTGGCAACAATGGCGACCGTTATGCCATAGCACTCCACATGGACAGTAGTTATAAAGGCTGGAACCTACAACTGCAAGTAATGCAATATGAATACGACGCCGCCGATGCGGTCGACAGCAATAAGATCGCTGTGGCAGCCTACAATTGGCAGTATGAGATTGCATCTAAAGCGCAGGCATACAGCGTAAATATAGCTAAGACAGTAACGACCGATTGGGGCAGTCTGAAGTTTTATAATGATTTCGGCATGGTGACACCGGATGTTGCCGATGACAGCTTTGATATCAGTTATCAAAATGTTACTGGCTGTGCCATTTCTGCTGGCCCAACTTACACTATGATTGATTTCATTATGGGTAAAAATATGTATGCTTCGACTCGGGATAACGGCCATGTCGGGTTGCCTGAAATGGGGGACAGTTGGGATAAGCGGGTTAATATCAATTTTGGTTACTATTTTTAAGCAGATCTAACAGACTTTGTCGCTGTTATAAAAATGCCAACCTTAGGGTTGGCATTTTTTCAAATACGTTTGCGATTACACGCAGACTAGTTAACAGCATTAGCAAAGTGTTACACATTTGCTTTAATCAAGGTAATCAATTGCATTGTGGCGTCTGTTTGCGTTTCAGGATTGAGATAAAGGGATTCGTTAAATTCGGGTAACGGTGGCAAGCCATGTTCGTATGGATTCAATATTTGCATATGCTCATTGATCCTAAATTCTGCAATAGGTGCGATGGCTAAGTCATTTTCAACTGCCATACACAGAGCATGGGGGGAAGGCGTCGACAGTAAGACATTGATTGGACGCATTGACAGCTGATGGTTGGCAAACACCTGAGCTCGGATAGGGCAGTTTTCGGGATAGAGCGCCATTGGAACGGTATTGCGTTTATGCGCTTGACCATACTTTGCGGCTGCCCAATGAAAGCGGCGTGTAAACAGCAACTCTCCGTTGGCAGGGGCTTGCCAGTGGGTAGCAACGATCAGATCAAATTCACCTTGTTGCAACCGTTTATAAAGGTTGCCACTGACGTCAGTATCAATGACCAATTCGATACAAGTAAACTCTCGGATAAACTCCAGTAAGCAGCTGTTTAAATAGCATGTAATATAGTCAGTAGGCACTCCTAGCCGGATCACTTCTTTATTTTGGCTGTCTTTCAATTCATGAATAGCTTGCGAGTTAAGTTGCATCATTTTATAGGCGTAATTTAACAGGGTCGAACCGGACTCTGTTAATGTCGTACCTTTGTTATCCCTTAGCAATAAAGATTGGCCGACCACTTCCTCAAGCTTCTTAATTTGTAAGCTCAAGGTTGATTGAGTGCGACAGACTTTGTCGGCTGCTTTAGACATGTTGCCACATTCTGCTACTGCAATAAAACTCTCAAGTAATTCTATTTTTAGCATCTAGCTACCTAGTTTATTCATAGTGGTATCAGTATTACTCAATATAGGCTGACTCTAAACTCTGTTATCGTTTGATTGTGAAGTTGCAACCTTTTTGTTTGTTGAAATGTGACGAGGTCGGTATGAGTAGCTGGGAGCAAAGGAGTGATTATTTGATACAAGTTGCACAGCGTAGTTTAAGAGGTCATAAAACGTTTGATTTATGTCGTTCTCATTTGGTAGAGGCGAGTCAAATATCGAAAGGCACAATATACAATCACTTTACAACTGAAGCGGATCTTGTGGTTGCGATTGCATGTGCTCAATACGATGAGTGGTTAGTTGCCGCTAAGCAAGATGTATTGCGTTATCCTGACCCTTTTATACGCTTTTTATATCATCACTGTTACCGCCTTCATCAAGTGTTATCGCAACAGCGGTTCGTGATTGAGCGAGTAATGCCAAATCAGGCCTTGTTATTGCAAACGACTAGTAATTATCGACAGCGCTTTGAAAAATTATCAGTCGAATACAACCGCTGGAATCGGCTAACTATTTCAGAAATCGGTGATGTATCTGGATTTAATCGAGCTGAATTAGTCATGGACTATCTTCGTGGCGCTATGATCAACAGTGACGACTCCAATAGAAAAGCGGATGATATACAACTCTATTGTCAATTTAGTTATGCGTTAAGTCAGTTAATGGGGCATTCAGATAAGCGTATTCCAACTAAGTCAGCATTTGTTCATTGGTTGTCACATTTACCCTGTATATCGGCTATTTCGGCAGTGTAATCGTCACTTTAAGGCCTGTTGGTATACGGTTCTCGGCTTTAATCTTACCTTTGTGGGCGGTGATCGCCGCTTCAGTGATTGCCAGCCCAAGTCCCCAGCCGCCACTTTCTCTTTGTCTTGCCGAGTCTGGGCGGTAGAAAGGTTTAAAAATGGCATCGAGTTCGGCGGCATCTATGCCTGGACCATCGTCTTTTATGGTAATTTGTACTTGATCAGCCGTCGCACTCGCCTGCAGGTGAATATCGCTTGCGGCATAACGGATCGCGTTACGCAGCAGGTTTTCAATCGCGCGGGAAAGTGATTTAGGAAAATGCGCTAACTCAATTTCTTCATCGATATCGATAGTAATGCTTTTACCTTGCTGTTCTGCTTCAAATTCCGCATCGTCTAAAACTTGGCTCAGGGATTCGGCCAAGCCTAAATGTACTTTGGTTTCGTTAGTACTGAGCTTGACCCGCGAGAGCTCTAACAATTCACTGATAAGCTTTTCGAGTTGCTCAGCTTCATAACCTATGCGTTCCGTTTCGGTGGTCTGCTGACCTTTTTTACGGGCGAGGGCAAGGGATAACTGTAGCCGCGTCAATGGTGTGCGTAGTTCATGGGAAATATCCCCCATGAGCCGCTGCTGATTATTCACCATAGCTTCGATGGAGTCGGCCATGCTGTTAAAAGCCGTGGCGAGCTGACCAATTTCATCGTTGCGCTGAGTGGTGGACTTATCGACTCGGTGACTTAGGTCACCCTCTGCGAGGGCATTAGCACTCTTTTTAAGTGAATTTAATGCCTTACCTAAATGCCACGCGAGCAAGCCACATAATAATCCCGAAAGGAAAATCGCTAGGCTTAAGGTTAATAACTTATTTTCGGCGAAGAAGAAGAACCAAGGCCGTGGATGGTTATCCGGTAGGCGGCCATAAAGTGAATAGGTTTCAGCGCCCAGATTAAATTGATAGGGACCAAACACCAGCTCATCTTTAAACTGATGGCTAATCGGTTGTTTTTCTTCATCTGCCATCAGCATAAAGCTGCGTACACCGCGACTCACCCTGTGTGTGTTGATCACTTGGCCTTGGCTGTTGACAAGATAGACCCGTAGAGGTTTACCTTCCATGTCTCTGTGTCTTTCCCAGCGCCGAAGAAAATCGGATTCCAGTAAGGCGGGGTTTTCTTGAATGCGCTTAGCTATCGTCGATAGGACTTTTTCAAGGTGAGGTGGCAGTGGCGCACGGTCGTGATTTTGTTGCAGCAATGGTAGCAGACCCACTAAGGCAATGATTAGCGAGCTGCAAAGCCAAAATCCGAGCAATAATTTGATAAATAAACGATTAGGCACAGTCGATACCGCCGTTATGGAAGCCAAATATAACCTTTGCCACGGATGGTTTTCACCCTTGGCCGACCATCGCTACGCTCGGGGAGTTTTTTACGTAGATTCGATAAATGCATGTCTAAGCTGCGGTCGAAGGGCATGAGTTTTTTGCCGAGTACTTTTTCGTTTAACTCTTCCTTGTTCATCAACTCTCCAGCGTGCAGTGCTAGGGTGTGCAGTAGAGTGAATTCAGTGCCTGTGAGTATGATTAATTGCTCATTACAGTAAGCTTCTTGGCGCGATGGATCTAAGCGCAGATCGCCAAACTCTTGGGCGGGCGCGGCATGGATTTCTTGGGTTGTTAAGTTCGAACGACGAATAATGGCGCGGATACGGGCAATTAATTCTCTGTCATTAAATGGTTTTGGCAGGTAATCGTCGGCGCCTATCTCAAGCCCAACCACGCGATCGATTTCATCGCCACGGGCCGTCAACATTAATACTGGGGTTTGTTTATGTTGGCGCAGTGCGCGTAGCACTTCAAAACCGTTTAATTTAGGTAGCATTACATCGAGTAGGATCAGATCGTAATCTGCGGTCAGTGCCAGATCTAAACCTTGTTTACCGTCGTAGGCCAAGGTTAATTGAAACCCTTCTAACTCGAGCAGTTGCCCTAGTAGCTCAGATAACCCCAGATCGTCATCGATTAATAATATCCGACTCATACTGTTCCTTAATCTCTGTAATGTGGCCTCGTGTGCCTGTTTATCATAGGCACTTTTAGCGCTTTGGCTGAGTATACCTGTTTTGATGTCAATTGCTGTGTAGCAATGTAAGCCAAAGTAAAGAATAGAGTTATTGCCGCAACTTTACAGTGATTTACTCAGGCAACGCCCTCACTTACATATAGGGGTTTAGACTGGAAGGGTCGAAAGTGACTCGGCTTAAAAGGGTCGTCACTGTGTCTTATTACTTGCCATATTAAAGTTGAACCATCGAGGTTAACACTATGAAAACATTATCACCTTTGAAAGCGAGCCTGTTTGCCATTCTAGCGAGTTCTGCGGTTTTCGCGACGGCAGTTAATGCTGCACCTAAGGATGCTGGCTGCGACTTCTCTAAATCTGAATTCCATAAAGGCGACCGCATGGAACATGGCGGCCGACATATGGACCACGGTGGCATGCATCGTATGTTTGAAGGGCTCGATTTAACGGATGCCCAAAAAGCTGACGTCAAAAAGTTGTTTGCCGATCAGAAAGCCACGCGCGCTGATAATCGTCCAACGAAAGAGGAACGCTTGGCACATCGCACTGAGATGCAGGCCTTAATTACCGCGCCTAGTTTTGATGAAACACAAGCAAAGGCACTGATGAGTGCGCAGCAAGAGCAGCGTCAAACTCAAGCCATTGAACGTATGAAGCTGCATAATCAAATATTTAATCTGCTGACACCAGAGCAGCAAGCTAAGTTTAAAGCGCGATTTGAAGCACAAGCTGGTAAAGAACCTCGCGGTTAAGCGTCTTAGCTGATATACAATAGGGTCATAGCTTCCCAAGATAGATCCCTTATGACTCAAACTTCCCAATACGATTTTTGGGTCAAACTGGCTAGCCGCGCTTCCGTGGCTACCGCTTTGATCCTTATTCTTATCAAGATGTTCGCTTGGCTTTATTCCGGCTCCGCCAGTATGTTGGCATCTTTGACGGATTCCTTTGCCGATGCTCTCGCTTCTATTATCAATTTTATTGCCATTCGTTACGCGCTTGTGCCGCCGGATCATGACCACAGATATGGCCATGGTAAGGCTGAGCCGTTAGCGTCTCTAGCGCAATCCGCCTTTATTATGGGCTCCGCATTTTTATTACTTTTCTATGGTGGCGAGCGTCTATTAACACCTGTTCCGGTTGAAAATGCCACCATAGGTGTAGTTGTTTCTATCATAGCGATTGTGATGACGTTAGCTTTAGTCATGTTGCAGAAACGCGCATTAGCGGCGACAAAAAGTACTGTGGTTGAAGCTGATTCGCTGCACTATAAATCAGATTTATTCCTTAATGGTGCGGTATTGTTGGCACTAGTATTAGCGCAATACGGTTGGTGGTGGGCTGACGGTTTATTTGCGGTAATGATTGCATTTTATATTGGTCATCAAGCCTTTGGCTTAGGTTATCGCTCAATTCAAGCCTTGTTAGACAGAGAGCTAGACGAAGAGACTCGCCAGCAAATCACGCAAATCGCGATGGAAGATCCACGGGTGCAAGGGCTGCATGATTTACGCACTCGTCAAGCAGGCAAAACTGTTTTTATTCAATTTCATTTAGAACTCGATGGCAATTTGAGTTTGAATGAAGCCCACAGTATTGCCGATACAACAGGGATAAGAGTCAAAGCCGCCTTCGAAGATGCTGAGGTGATTATTCACCAAGATCCGGTTAAACCTGATGTAAACGAAACATAAATTAAGGATAAGCTATGGCATGGATGCAGAAGCAAAGTCACAGATGGGATCATTCCACTCGATTGATATGTCGCTATCATAGGCTATCGACTCGCTTTGAGTTGATAGCTGAATCTGTGATTTCTGACATTAGCATTCCTATGAGTACAGAAATCACGCTCCTGATGGAACAGAAACCTTCGATAGTAAATCAAGCGGATAGTACCGTATCTCCTGTGATAGCGGGGGCTTGGAGTCAGTTAGTCCTGCGTAAACATCTTTATTACTTACCGCAGAAAATTGATCTCGACATTGCTAACCAAGCTTATCGAGTCCATGTCTGGCCATTATTTCTTTGGCGTACACGTATTACTTGTGTGGCGACTGGCAGAGTTGTCGTATCCGAATGTTTGGATGTGAGAAGGCGTCGTTCCCTCATCCGTTGGCTATATGCGAGTTTTATAGGATTGTTGCGGGTGCTAAGTTAAAATCGTTAGTTGTTTCAATTTAAAAAATAATACTTACAGTAAATATTATTTAGCCACATAACGAATAACAATAACTTCCATTTTCCGACTCAAGCTGAATCAATGCTGTATGATTTGTATTTTGATAATTTAAATCATGACACTTCAGAATTGCTTATTGTAATATCCGCGCAGTCTAATACTTTCGTTAAATCATTGGGGAATTATGATGAATAAATTATCAATTGTTGCTATCTCTTTATTATCAGCATTAGCTGCCACTCAAGTCTCTGCAGCAACCGACACTACTGGATTTTATGTGGGTGGCGCATTAAATAGAGTCACAGCTGATGCTTTTGATGGTCCAGAAACTGGTACTGGTGTAGGTGTATACGGTGGCTATAACTTCAATGAATGGTTTGGTTTAGAAGCTAACCTGTTTGCCACTGGTGACTTAGGCGATAAGGATGTTGATATTAGTGCAGGTGCATTAAGCTTCACACCTAAATTTACTGCACAAATTAATGATATTTTTTCTGCCTATGCCAAAGTGGGTATTGCATCTATGGCGGCGAATGTTGATGGCTATGGTTACGATGAAGACTTTACTGGTTTTGGTTGGACTTATGGTGTAGGTGTTAATGCCGCCGTAACAGAGCACTTAAATATCCGTGTAAGCTATGATGTCACTACAGGTGATTTAGATGCCGACCGTAGCTATTTAGGATTAAAAGATATTGACACTGATATTAAGCAATTCGCTGTAGGTATGCATTATCAATTCTAATTTTTTAGATTTGGCATATTTAATTCATGCCAATGAAAATTAATTTCAAATAGAAAGGGATGTGAAGATATCCCTTTTTATTGTTTGATATGAATAAGCTTGTATTGATATAACGAGTAGTAATGTTATTTTATCTACTCAATCCATCGACAGTTCTTTTAATTTCCGCGTTAAGGTATTTCGTCCCCAGCCTAAACGTTTCGCCGCTTCCTGTTTATGGCCTTGAGTATGGCGCAGCGCAGTTTCTAGCAGTATGCGCTCGAATGCGGGCTGCACCTCAGTTAACAGATCGCTGTTTCCTTCCAAGAGTTTTTGATCTATCCACTCAGTCAGTGCCGATTGCCAATCTTGGCTGCCTTTCGCCGTGTGGGTGACACTCACAGGGTCTTTCAGTAATTCTGGCGGTAAATCTTGGGGTAAAATTTCTTGCCCCGATGCCATTACGGTTAACCAACGACAGGTGTTTTCGAGTTGTCGGACATTACCGGGCCAAGGTAATTGGGATAGTTTTACCGCGGTCTCCTTGGTCATGATCTTAGTTTCCACGCCAATTTCCTTTGCTGCAGAGGCGAGGAAATGGGTGGCAAGTTGGGGAATGTCTTCTCGTCTTTGTGATAGTGGCGGCAAGTGCACGCGGATTACGTTGAGGCGATGGAACAAATCTTCCCTAAAGCCGCCTTTTTGCACTAATAATTCAAGATCTTGGTGGGTCGCCGCTATGATACGCACATCCACTTGCACCGCATTATGACCACCGACGCGGTAGAACTGGCCATCGGCGAGCACTCTGAGTAACCGTGTTTGTACGTCTAACGGCATATCGCCGATTTCATCTAAAAAGAGCGTGCCACCGTTTGCTTGTTCGAAGCGACCTTGGCGGACATTGGCTGCGCCAGTGAAGGCACCTTTTTCGTGGCCGAATAGCTCAGATTCGATCAAATCCTTAGGGATCGCTGCCATGTTCAGCGCGATAAACGGCTTATCTTTACGTGGGCTGTGCTTGTGTAAAGCGCCAGCCACTAACTCTTTTCCCGTACCCGATTGACCATTGATCAGCACGCTGATCGATGAGCGTGAAAGCCTGCCTATGGCGCGAAACACCTCTTGCATCGCTGGCGCTTCACCTATGATTTCGGGTGTTTTGACTTGGGTTTCTTGCGCGGGTGCAGGGCTCTGTTCAGTGGCATGGGTAAGTGCGCGCTCAACCAGAGAGATCGCCTCATCGATATCGAAGGGTTTAGGCAGATACTCAAATGCGCCCGCTTGATAGGCGCTGACTGCGCTGTCTAAGTCTGAGTGCGCCGTCATAATGATCACGGGAATATGGGGATAATGCACCTGCAATCGTTCGAGCAGGCTTAAACCATCCGTGCCGGGCATACGGATGTCCGACACTATCACGTGCGGTTGCGATATTTCTAATGCCTGCCACAGGGATTCGGCGGCGGCAAAGCTGGCGGTGCTGAGCTTAGCACCTTGCAGTGCCTTTTCGAGTACCCAGCGTATCGAGCTGTCATCGTCGAGGATCCACACTTGTTCACTAATTCGCATCTTGCTTCCTCATACGGTATGGGTAGGTACTGTCGAAATTATTTAGCGCTTAAAATTGGTAATGAAATGATAAATTCTGTGTGCCCAGCGCTGGAGAGGCAATCGATCCTTCCCGAGTGTAAACGGGCAATATTATGAGCAATCGAGAGGCCTAAACCTGAACCTTGCTCACGGCTTGTCACCATGGGATAAAATAATGTGTCCATTAGCTCAGGCGGTATACCGGGGCCGTTGTCGATAATCGATAGGGTTAACACTAGCTTGTGGCGCTGTGAGCCTATGGTGACTTGGTGTTGAGTGCGAGTGCGGATCAAAATTTCGCCGCCCGTATGTTCAAGCGCCTGCACCGCATTTTGTAAAATGTTCAGCACAGCTTGCTGCATTTGGTCAGGATCCATCTCGATATCGGGAATGGATGGATCGTAATCCCGTTTAAGCTGAATGTTAGCGGGCAGCGCCATTTCAACTAACTTATAGACCTTTTGCACCACTTGATGGATGTTGTGCAGACTGTGCTGTGTCGGCCTTTGGGGGCCGAGCAGACGGTCCACTAAATTACGCAGCCGATCGGCCTGCTCTATGATGAGGGTAGTGAATTCCTTCAGCGCCGGATCATCCAACTCCCGCGATAATAGCTGCGCCGCACCGCGAAGGCCGCCTAAAGGATTCTTGATTTCATGGGCTAAGTTGCGCACTAAAAACTGTGCCGCTTGCTGCTGTGCATCTTGACTCAACTGCTGATGAATGCGTCTTTGTTGGTCGACTTGGCGCAGTTCGAGCAGGCTGAGTTCAGCCTCGTCATCGAGGGGAATAAGGGTTAAATCAACGGTATGATGTTGGCCATCGAGCGTGACTAGTGCTGCCGTATTGACCGTTAAGCCTTGACCAGCTGTTACTGCATCCATTAATAGCTGGGCGTCGACACCGAGGACTTGATAATGCTCGGGCAAAGTTTGTTCTACGAGTCTATGGCTACCAACACCTAATAATTGCTCTGCTGCTGCGTTGGCATAACAAGGCTTGAGATCCTTATCTATGACAAGTACAGCGGTAACTAAATGATTGAGCAGTGTCTCTTTATCCATCGACCGTTCCTAGAAATAGGGTTGCACCACTATGGTGCGCCAATCTGGTGCAAGCTGCAACTTGTCTTCATCAAACGGTTTAGTCATGAGGAGTTAATCTAACTTCATGTATTTAAAGTTTTTATACTAACTTTTACTATACAAATAGTGACATTAACGCTTAGCTGCTTGATGAAGAAATATCTTTCTTGGTGAACTTGATGCAAAGACTTTGCCGTTTTGAGTCAAAGCGTCAACGACTAAGGTATGTTCACCTCGGTCGATGTTTTTGAGTTTGAAGGTACCGCCAATTTGCGGCTGACCAATGGGGTTGCCATCGAGCTTTAGGGCCATCAAATACTGACTTTTTAGCTCTGGGGTGATAGTCGCAACGACGTCGAAATCGCCATTGTTATCTCTGACGGTTTCCTCTTCGGTCGGAGAGGTAATATTGACTTGATATTGAATAGATTCAATTGCTTGGTTTGCGTTATTTGAGTCTGTTTTAGGTAGGGGAAGGGCAATTTGATTTAAGGTCTTCTCTTTTAGCTCAACGATTTGGGCATTTGGCTGCGGCTCATCTGAGTAATGGACTTTACCATCTTTATCGACCCATTTATAAACCGTCGCTTGCGCTAACATGCTAAATAGCACTAAGCCGATGAGTGTGAGTGAACGCATGCTAAAGTCCCTGTAGCCTTGAGAGAGAGTTAATCAAGATTAGTCTGTTTTACATCAAAAATCATGGTGTTTGTTGCGCTAAGTGGTTAAGGATGTCACCACAGAGAAGGTATAAAGTCGACAGAAAATGGGGAGGCAGAAACAGGGGTTAGTTAAAGTGGGTTAAGCTCGGGCACTAACATGTGCCCGAATTCTATCCATCAATTACACGCTTGCGTCGAGTTGTTTCTCGATCTCACTCGCTTTAACCCAAGCGGTATGTTGGGATAATTGAGTGGCATAGCGTTCAATGTGTTCAAATTTCGCGAGATCGCCACTGTTCGCCAGTAGCTCTACCACGAAGGACATCATGATATCCGCACCCGTGAGCTTGTCTGCAACAAGATAGGTTTTATCGGCCAACATATCATTGAAGTAATGGCTTATCTTACTGACTTCTATCGCCGCATAACCTTCAAGGAAATTGGTTTTACAACCGTCCTTTTGCACGAACATACGCAGTAACAAAGGCAGCATGGCTGAGCTTTCGGCAAAGTGTAGCCATTGCAGATAACTGACATAGTCTGCGCTGTCTCTGGCGGGGGCTAAGGTATCCGCCGCATATTTTTCAATCAGATATTCGGTGATCGCACCCGATTCTGCTATCACTTGACCGTCCATTTCGATAACGGGTGATTTGCCTAACGGATGAATTTGCTTAAGTTCGGGTGGCGCGAGAAAAGTCTGGCTATCACGTTGATAACTCTTAATTTCATAGGGTTGACCGAGTTCCTCTAGCAACCAGATGATACGTTTAGAGCGTGATTTATTGAGATGGTGCAAGGTGATCATGGGCTTTCCTTTGGACACTGAGAGTACATTTTGGCTGTCGCACCATTATGGTGCGACAGCTCTTTTTAACGCATTTAGCACACTTGTGCGCCTGTCTTTGTTCATTTCAAGCTGAGCGTCGCGTATTTATCGCTTAGCCTCTCGCGTTCAATTGCGCAACTATGGTTTCGGCTACGGCTTCGGATGATCCCGGATTTTGGCCTGTGATCAAATGGCCATCTGCGACGACAAAGCTTGTCCAGTCATCACCTTTGACATAATTGCCACCATTTTTCTTCAGCATGTCTTCAACCAAAAATGGCACGACATGAGTGAGTTGCACGGTTTCTTCTTCAGAGTTGCTGAAACCGGTAACACGCTTGCCGCCGACCAATGGCTTGCCATCACTGGTTTTAGGGTGCAGCAATGCAGCAGGCGCATGACATACGAGCCCTAGGGGTTTATTGGCTTGATAAAACTGTTCAATCAAGACGATAGAATGTTTATCTTCGGCAAGATCCCACAGTGGACCGTGGCCGCCCGGATAAAAAATCGCATCATAATCGGCTGCATTGATTTCACTTAAGCGAGTGGTATTCGCTAGCAGTGCTTGAGCCTCAGGATCTTTGCTAAAGCGCGCAGTAGCTTCGGTCTGAAAGTCTGGCTCATCACTTTTTGGATCGAGTGGTGGTTGACCGCCCAGTGGCGAGGCTAAGGTAATGTCAAAACCTTTATCTTTAAAAACATAAAAAGGTGAGGCGAATTCTTCTAGCCAAAAGCCGGTTTTTAAACCCGTATCACCGAGTTTATCGTGTGACGTGATTACCATTAATATATTCATTTTCATACCATTACCTAAGTTGCTCACATCAATATGTGTGAGCTTTGGGTTTAGTTCATTTGACGTTATAGGGCTAAGGTCAAAATGTCACGGCTCATGGTTGGGTCAATATTGCCATGTTCGCCTAGTGCCACCATGCCGTGCAGTTCAAGCTGTTTCACTACAGCATCAACGTGGCTGGCATCGAGATCATAGGCAGATAAATGTGTCGGTATGCCCATGGCTTCGAAGAAAGCCTTGGTTTTTGCGATAGCGGCGTCGATACGCTCGTCATCTGTACCTGTGTTGATGTGCCACACACGGTCGGCGTACTGGAGTAACTTGTCGCGTTTAGCCTCTTTTGTACATTGCAGCAGGGCAGGCAGTATGATTGCCAATGTGCGCGCATGGTCGATATCGTAAAGTGCAGTTAGTTCATGGCCAATCATATGGGTTGCCCAGTCGTGGGGAACGCCGACGCCAATTGTGCCGTTGAGTGCCATAGTGGCAACCCACATTAAGTTCGCGCGAATGTCGTAGTCTTCGGGTTGAACTAGTACCTGTGGACCAAGCTCAATCAAGGTTTGTAACAGACCTTCGGCAAATCTGTCCTGTACGGCGGCGTTAACTGGGTAAGTGAGGTATTGCTCTGTGATATGTACAAAAGCATCGACAACACCGTTGGCCACTTGGCGTTCTGGCAGAGTGAAGGTTTTCGTCGGATCAAGTATTGAGAATTGTGGATAAACCAAATCATTACGGAATGGCAGTTTAGCCTGTAGTGATTTACGGGTCACTACGCTGGCGTTGTTCATTTCGGAACCCGTCGCAGGTAAGGTTAAGACTGAGCCAAAAGGCATAGCTTGAGTCACATTGGCGCCCCAGCTAGTGAGAATGTCCCAAGGTTCACCTTCGAATACCGCTGCAGCGGCAACAAATTTAGTGCCATCGATAACCGAACCACCGCCAACCGCGAGGAGGAAGTCGATATTCTGCTCACGCACTTGGGCGACGGCTTTCATTAAGGTTTCATAGGTTGGGTTTGGCTCAATGCCATCGAACTCGACAACGAAACGATTACCCAATGATTGTTTAACTTCGTCTAACGTGCCTGTTTTTCTAGCACTGCTGCCGCCAAAGAGGATCATCACTTTAGCATCGCTCGGTACTAGGGAATCAATTTCGGCGATAGTGTCTTTACCAAAACGGATGCGGGTCGGGTTGTAATAGTTAAAATTTAGCATGGATGATGTTATTCCTATTATTACTTTAAATGAGCAGCGTTAATTGAGCTGCATTAATTAATAGCCCGTTAAATTAGTAGACCAGTCGTCTAATTTCGGGGCGTGAAAATGTATTCTTTAAAAATCTGGGCTGATCGATATCAGCAAATATTAGTTTTGAGTCGGTATTAGGTTAAAGGGCCGTTTTAGGCGTTAAAATGGCTTTAGTCGTCACGAGTGCACGTTCGAGTGCCGCAGGGCTGTGGCCCAACTTGTTCATTAAGCTGGCGCCTAACCACATGTGATACAACATTTCAGCGGTTGATTGCGGATCTTGCAGGGCGATTGATCTATCTGTTATGCCCACTTGAACGCAAGTCGTTAACCTCTCTATGATGCCGGCGGAGCCTTTAAGTAAGGCAACACGCATGGCTTCGGATAAATCGGCCACTTCGGCGCTGAGTTTCACGACCAGACACTTTTGATCTACGCAGCCATCGGCTTGTACGTGCAACCATTGTTGCCAGTATTGCATCAAGCGTTGATGGCCTGTCAGTGTTGAGTCATTGAATAATGCGTCTAAATCTAATTGATATTTTTCAAAATAATCAGTAATAAGCGCTTCGCCAAATTGTTCTTTGGATTTGAAGTAGTGATAAAACGAGCCTTTTGGCACTTCGGCCGCCTGCAGCAGTAGGGATAAGCCGACGCTGGAGAAGCCTTTGCGTACGATCAGCTTGTAGCCGATGTCGAGAATATGCTGGCGAGTGGATTGAGTTTCAATTTTCATGGGGGTTAGGATAAATCAAATTAGACCGGTCGTCTAGTGTTGTTTTTATCGACGATTTCAACACATTCGATTTAGTATGCTTTACCTTGTGAGTTTTACGCTGCCTTGAGCCAGCTTAATAAAATTGCCAAATTGATAAATGTCAGATGGATAAGGCATTCTGATGGTGAAATGGTTCGGTAGGACAACATACTCACAGTGCTGAGATAAACCGTCACTGTGAGTGTTCGATTAACGATTGATATGAAATATTAATCGCACTGTCACTTAATCGAGATGACTAGAGATAGCTACAGCAATATTCGGCAATGGCTGTGTTACGAATTTTAAAGCTAACATTTGCAGCCAGCTCAAACTGAGTGCCTTCGCTAAATTCTTGCCAAGTCGTTGTTTCTGGAAGTAACACCTCAAAACGGCCGCTAGTCACTTCCATGATTTCACCTTGGGAGGTTGAGAACTCATATTCCCCTGGTAATACAACACCTAAGGTTTGCTTGCTGCCATCGGCAAAAAATACGCTACGGCTAGCCACTTTGCCATCAAAGTAGATGTTGGCTTTTTTAGATACTGACACTTGCTCGAGTAAACTCATTATTAATCCTCTATAAATTGGCTTGAGATGAATTTATATGCATATTTGATAAATTTCAATGCATCATTTGTCGCATGGATGTGCGCATTCAATATAAGTTGATGCTAACGTTCGGTTTATTGCTTATTTCCCACTATATCATTTTGTTTGAAATGGTCGGTATGGCGTGGTTGTCATTTAAAGTTATTAATCATTTTTCTACTTAAAAATAATGAGTTGTCGGAATTTTAGTGAACTTTTGATGAAAATAGTCGGCACCGCTTTGTTTAGCTGAGATTCTTCTCCTATAGTTTTAAGGCAGGTTTGATTCTGCAAAGATTGAAGGAATGGAATTCGACGCGTGACAAGGAGTCTCACCATGGGTTTTACTCGTAAAATTCAGCTTATCAGTTTATTGATTGTCCTATTACCCCTCATATTTGCCACCGCAATAGTGACTTACATTGCTCGAGATGAATTGTTTGCCGAGGCTCAGTCTCGTTTAGTGGCTGTTCGTGAGATCAAGCAACGGCAGATTGTTGGTATGTTTCAGGACTTTTCCGATAACCTGCAGGCCGTCAGCGCCGTAATTGCCAGCCAAAAAAGTCTCGATACACTTACTGACATAGATCAAACCTTGCAGTCATTAAATAAATCCCTCGGTTTTTATGACCTATTTATTATTAGTGACGATGGCACCGTTTTATATACAGTGGCGAAGGAGTCTGATTTCGGCACCAATTTGCGTACTGGGCCCTTCCATGATTCGGGATTAGCACAGTTATTCAATAAGGCATTGGGATCGGCGGGCACAGTATTACTACAAGATTTCTCCGCATACGCGCCTTCAAATGGTCAACCTGCGGCATTTATTGGCCAGTCGATTCAGTTCAATCAGCAAAGATTGGTGGTGGCGGCTCAAGTATCAATCGATCGCATCAACAGAGTTATGCAAATTCGTGAGGGTATGGGGCAAAGTGGTGAAACTTATCTTATTGGCCCAAATAATCGTATGCGTTCTGATTCTTTTCTCGATCCCATTAATCGCACTGTTACGGCTTCGTTTGCGGGAACGGTAGCTCAGAATGGTGTTGATACGCTGGCGGTAAAGGAGGCGCTGGCTGGTAAATCGGGTGTGATGCAAGTGAATGACTATAACAATAATCCCGTTTTATCCGCTTATTCTCCTGTCGTTGAGCTCGGTTTACGTTGGGGTTTGATGGCTGAAATTGATGTGAGTGAAATTGCTGCTCCCGCCTACCGTATGATGTTTATCGGTTTATCTGTTTGTGCAGCAGCCTTAGTGTTGGCATTCGCTGCCGCTAAGTTAGTTACAGGGTTTGTATTAAAGCCGCTCGGCGGTGAGCCTGAGGACATGTGTAACTTGACCAGTATGATCGCCTCTGGCGATTTAACTCATAATTTACCGCATGTTCAAACGGATAATCACCTGATGAGTTGGTTGGCGCGGATGCAAACTAAGCTCAAAGAAATCATCAGTCAGCTGGTGGGCGTTGGGCATGAACTTGAATCTGCCGCCGAACAAAACTCTGCCGCTATGACACAAGCCGATTGCAGTATTCAGATGCAGGCCAAAGAAACCGATATGTTGGCTACTGCAGTTGAAGAAATGAGCTATGCCGCAGCTGAAATCAGCACGAATACGATGAGATCCTCCGATGAAGTGTCCGCCTGTACCCATTCGAGTGAAATTCTTTCGCAAAACTTGGCCAGTACTCGTAAAAGCTTAAAAGTGACCTTGAGCAGTTTTGCAACTATTCATCAACAGGTGGGCAGTCTTGAGGCGGATAGTCAGAAAATCGGCTCAGTATTGGCTGTGATAAATGCGATTGCGGAACAAACTAATCTCTTGTCTCTTAATGCGGCGATTGAAGCAGCGAGAGCTGGCGAGCATGGTCGTGGATTTGCTGTGGTTGCCGATGAGGTGCGTCAGTTAGCGGTGAAGGTTCAGTTAGCAACTCAGGATATTGGGCAAGTGTTAAAAGGTATTCAGCAACAGTCAGGTGTGCTGGCGTTGCATAGTGTGACTTGTTCCACTGAAGCCTCTAAAACCGCAGAAGATGCCGATGGAATGCAGACCGCGGTGGATGATATTGCTTTGCGCTTAGAAACCTTAAAGGCATTAATGATTCAAACCGCAACCGCTGCGGAAGAACAAACAACGGTTTCGGCGACGATTGCGCAGGGGATTGCGGGCTTAAGCGTGGCGGCGGAGGAAAATAGTGCTGCTATCAGCCAAGTGGCCGCGAGTACGCGGAGTCTGTTGGGGTTAGCAAATCAGCTTGGTTTAACAACGGCACAGTTTAAGGTGTAGATATTTTTCGCTGCATTTACAGTGTTCTCACCTTAGTTGGTGCTGTAAATGTGACTGAGCTGGATGTTACACATCCGCCAGAAATGGATTTCTGGCGGATATTTTTATCAGGACTTCAGTTGGTTATCCCATGAGTGGGCATTAACGTTTACGCCAAATTGTCATTTCTGAGATGGAATGTTGGAATTTACGTTTAGTCTCGCGGATCACGAAGGGGATTTCCTTCACTGCGACCAGCTCAAATTGGCCGATCAAGGTTTCGGTCAAACCATCTAAGGTGGTGAAGTTCTCTCCTTTGACTTTAACGCCACCTAACCATTTATCCTTGGGCGTATAATCTTCAAGCCAAGTGTATGGCGAGGCAATCACAAGGTATCCACCTTGATTAATCCGCTGGGCAATACTGGTTAAAAAGTGTTTAGGCTCGTTCAACCTGTCGATAAGATTTGAGGCATAAACCAAATCATAACCTGTGTAGATGGGCTTTAAATTACAGGCATCACCTTGCATAAAGTTGACCTTTTTCGCCTCAAGCTCATATCCCAGTTTCGCGAGACTCGCACTCTTAAATTCCTGTAAGTCGCCTTCGGTACGTATGGTGTAACGTTTTTCACCTTGTTCTGTCAGCGCATAGGCCTGTTGAATAAAGCGCGCCGAGAAGTCGATACCATCAACATGATCAAACACTTTTGCCAGCTCGAAACTCGCGCGACCAACGGAGCAGCCGATATCGAGGGCTTTAGCTGTATGAGTCAATTGAATTTCACTCAGCGCTTGCTGCACACCATTGACGCAGAAGTTAGCCACCCCGAAATATTCGGTGCCATAGTGGAATTCAAGGTATTGGGAAATCAGTTCATCCGTTTCGTATACATTGACCTCGGCCATTTGAGCTGGATTTTGGGGGGATTCCACATAGCGAAAGCCCGCGTGTTGATAAAAATGTCGACGAAACGCATAGCGTGATGAAGCAATTGCCTCATTACCCGTAGAGATCCACGATCCGCCTTTGATGAGATTATGTTTGCCATCGAAGGTTGGGGTGGAGAAATCATCATAAAGTGGGTGTACGGCGAAGCCGTCAAAACCGTCGATTGCGGTTTCTGTCCATTGCCAAACATTACCGACAATATCGAAAAAGCCATTATGTTCGAAGCGATTCACTGGGCAAGAAGAGGCGTAATAAGCCAAAGCAATATTGCCCGGCACTTCATGCCAATCGGGCGCATCGGCGGGCACATTCTCGCGTAAGATGTACCACTCAGCTTCAGTTAATAGACGTATATTGCTTTGCTTTTGTTCGGCTTTCCAATTACAGAAGGCCTTAGCTTCGAGCTGATTCACTTCAACAGGCCAGTTTAATGGCAGCGGGATTTCTTCTGCTAAGTTACGTTGCCACCATTTATCTTGTCTTAAGCGCCAAAAACGCGGCATTTGTGCTTGGGTATAGGCAAGCCAAGCTTGGCCTTCTTCATTCCAAAATTGGGGTGAGCGATAGCCGCCAGCCTCGACGAATGCGAGATACTCTTGATTCGAGACTAAGAATTTAGCAGCCTTAAAGTCGTTAACGTTAAATATTTTATGGCCGTATTCATTGTCCCAACCGTAGGTTTGGTCTTGTTCAGTTTTGCCTAAGGTCACTTTTTGCCCTTTTACAGCCAATAAACTGTTGGCCTCGGCAGGGGCGGTGTCTTGGCACGCAGGCCAGAGGTGGTTGGGTGCGACATATTCCAGCGGCAGTTGGCGTATGATCGCCGATGAGGTTTCTAAATGAATACGCTCATGTTCAATGCCCATCAAAATGATCCAAGCTGGACTATTTTGAGTGATAGGTAACGCTAGAGGCATTTCATCGATAACACGATTGACGACAGCATTAACTTGTTGGCGATAGCTTCGCACCTCTGCCACATCCGGCCACGGATAATGTTGTTCGTTCAAATCATCCCAAGACATCTCATCGACACCAATGGCGAACATGGATTCGAAGTTGTCGTTTACCCGTTCATCGAGAAATTTACCGAGTTTGAGTTTGTTGATATAGAAAGTGGCCGTATGGCCAAAGTAAAAGATTAACGGATGGCGCAGCGGCTCGGCTTTGAGGTAATAGGCGCTATCTTCTTGGATCAAATCATACAGAGACTCGTATAAAGCCCATGTCTGATTAAAGTATTGCTTAAGCTCTTGACGCTTTCCGGCCTCAGTTTCACCAATGAGCTTAAGGGTTTGAGGGGGTTGCGTTATGGGCTTATCCATAGACAAGTAAACTCCGTATTTATCGGCCTGCGGTGCAAGCATGGGAAGATTAATCTATCGTGTGTGACTCTATACGCGATTACTGAGCTCAGGATCACTTTGTCAGCTTAATGTGTCGGTTTGAGGCAAAGTGTTTTACAAACTAACAGAAAGCCCAATTGAGTCCAACATCAGTGCTGGAGCTTAAAGCATCTCAGGTATGACCCTTTGGTTTGGGATTATCTTACAAAGAAAGTGATGCGCTCAATTTAGTGATGCTACTCCTTACAGGGATTAAAATTATTTTATCCCTGAAGAGTATTTTCTCTGTCGGGGTTAAGGCAGAATGATCCCGTCCGTAAAATTATTATGCAGGATATAACGGGATGACAATTAACGCATTATGGATACCCGCCTGGTATGAGCTTGATCCGTCGATCGTAGTGGGTGTGACTGAGGAGTTTGTTTTTCACAAGACTGCCGCAAACGAGGCGTTAAAGTTTTACAGCGGTGCAAAGGAAAACGATGCCGTTAAGGCAACCGGAACTATTTCGGCCATTAAGCACAATGTCTTGGGGGACATTGAAAGTGTCGATGCGCAGGGGCTCGATTATACGCTTGTGTTGCAAGATGGACGGCGTTTGTTAGTCAACGCAGAGGAAAACCCTGGCTTGGTTTATGAGTGGGTTGATGACAGTTGGCAGCCTTCAGATATGGTCATTACAGATTGGACATTAGCAGTACAATTTGCGTCTTTATCACCATTGACGCCAATAAAGTAATTGAAGGTTTATCGTGAGTAACTAGATGGCAAAGTGCAGTTAGCACTCGGGATCCGAGGTTGACTGCACTTTTACTTGTTCAGCAAGTTGTTGGTATTCTTGTTTAATTTCTGCAATATAAACATCGTGAAAATTCAATTCATTAAATTCTTCTATACAGAGCTGATAACGGCGTAGCTGCTCAGATTTTTCTTCGGCGGTATCCCATATTTCCATTAGCATAGCGTTTGATTCCATTCATAAATTTAATATATGTATCCAGCATGCATTTTAACTATGTCTACTGATAATTAATCGAGTCGGCTTCAAAATGGTTACGCTTCATGTTGTTCTGAGACGTTATCTTTTCTATAAATCGATTTTAAACAAAGTGTTAGAGTTAATAGCTATATTATACCGTATGAGTGGATAACTTTTTTCCTCATCTTCTTCGGGACAAATGCTTACATCAAGGCGCTGCCATATCCTTATAATGTTTCTATCTTGATGATTGGATTGTGCCTGTGAGCATTTTGCTCTAGATTGATATTTCTTTGTTTTTATCTTCTGGCCTTGATGCTTTTTTGCCCTTTGGAGCCGTGTAATGGCTAATATTCTGTTAGTTGCCAATCTCAACTGTGATCGGATCTTACTGCTTGATAAACCTTTAAAAACAGGTGGACGTTTCCATTATCAAGATGGCGGCCAAAGGCTCGGCGGCGGTGGGGCAAATACCGGATTAGGTTTAGTCTGGGCAGGGCATAGCGTCGCGCTGGTGAGTCAAGTGGGCCGTGATGACATGGGGGATTGGCTCATTGCAGAAGCCAGTACTCAAGGGCTCGATTGTCGTTTAGTGCAGCGCCGTGCCGGCAATACATGCGAAATGCTGCTTGTAATGACGCCAGATGGCGAGCGCACCATTATTCGGCCACAAAGACCCATATTTGAATTATCTGTACCGCCGAAATGGCAGCCATGGGACGCGCTGTATTTTAATACTTCCGCAGAAGGCTCTGTCAGCTGGGCAAAAACAGCTTTAGAACATTGTCTTGTGGTCGCGCAATTAGCCAAGGACGACAGACAGAGACCTTGTCATATTTTATTGGCCTCCATGAGTGATATTCAGGGGCGTTGTGATGGCGCATCTTGGGAATATGGCAAAAGCATTGGCGGCGATTGTCTGCGTTACTTTATTGTCACCGATGGTATCAATGGGGCTAAGGTTTACACGCACGATCAAGTGCAGCATGTTGCCGCTATCCCTGCCACAGTTGTTGATACCACTGGCGCGGGTGATGCCTATGCGTCAGGGTTGATCCACAGTCTCTGCATCGGCCAGTCGATTACTGAGGCCATGGCAGAAGGGGCGATTTGGGCGGCATTTGCGGTGGCAACTGATAGTTCTATTCCGGGTGAGGCACTAAAACAGTATTTAGAGGCGAAGCAAATCGCATGAAAATCTGCGGGTGAGCAGTTTGAGTCATCTTTTTGTCATACGTCCTTGCTAGAGTATGTCTTGTGGCGCATAGCTTGTCCCTTAACGTTTTCTTGTACTTTTCTCCCATTTATTGGTTAGTATGTTTTTGCCTCGTTTCCCCAACGAGGCATTTTTTTGCTCAAAATAAAGTTATTCCATCGTAGAACGCCAATACGACAGAAATCTTGTGCGGCCATGGCGCAATTGCGTTAACATTTATTCAACTAAAATAGTTATCGTTAAATTAAAATAATAAGCCACTCAAGGTGTTCTGTAGTCTTTGGAGTTGAGAATGGGCAATAACGCTTGGAATGATAAAAATAAATTTATTTGGCTTCTGTCTGTTTTGCTTTTGGTCGCCTTTTTAGTGACCAGCGGTATCAGTTACAAAGTGGCCCATGATTCACTGAGCCAACAAATAGAGAGCAATACCTTACCGCTCACAAGTGACAATATTTATTCAGAAATTCAACAGGATTTGTTACGACCCATCTTTATTTCATCCTTGATGGCGCAGGATACCTTTGTTCGGGATTGGACCTTAAGTCATGAGCAAGAGCCCGAAAAACTCATTCGTTACCTTAAGGAAATCCAAGAAAAATACGGTACTGTCACTAGCTTTTTTGTGTCTGAGAAAAGTCGAAATTATTACCATTCCACGGGCATTTTAAAACAAATCCAAGATGTAGAGCCTGACGATGCTTGGTATTTTCGAGTGCGTTCTTTACCTGAATCTGAGCATTATGAGGTCAATATTGATGCCGATACGGCTGACCGCAGTAAGACAACCGTATTTGTGAATTATAAGGTTTTTGATTTTGAAGGAAAATTCATTGGTGTTACTGGTGTGGGGTTGGCGGTTGAAAAGGTTAAAGCCTTAATTGAGTTATATCAAAAGCGTTATAACCGCCGAGTGTTCTTTACCGACCGGCAAGGTAATGTCACTTTGCATGGCGATCAATATGACGGTACGGATTCGCTGCAAACGAACGTAGGGCTTGATAATTTGGCTACGCGTATTTTAACCAGCCCAAGTGCCGCCTTCAGCTATCAGAAAAATGGGAAAACGGTTTATCTCAATAGTCGCTTAGTTCCTGAGTTTAAGTGGTATTTAATTGTTGAGCAGGAGGATGCGCCACAAGAGCGGGAACTGTTAAATACGTTTTGGGGTAATTTGGCGTTAAGCCTAATGGTGACTCTAGGTATTTTATTCATCTCAAACATGACCTTAGGTCGTTATCAGCGCAAACTAGAAATTATGGCGTCTACCGATAAGCTCACTGGCGCCGCTAACCGTCAGGTGTTTGATGAGTACTTTAGGCTGGCGTTAGATAAAGCTAAGCTGACACAATCGCCGATTTCAATACTCTTGCTGGATATCGATCACTTTAAAAAAGTGAACGACAGTTATGGGCATGGGATTGGTGACTTAGTATTAAAAACCATGACTAATATGCTGCGTGGCTTACTACAACAACAGGATATTTTATGTCGCTGGGGCGGTGAGGAGTTTTTAATTTTACTCCCTGAGATGGATTTATCTCGAGCGGCAGAACTGGCAGAACAGATCCGTGACCTCATTTCCCAGCGGGAAATTAAAGTGAATGGATTACACATTTCTATTACTGCCAGTATTGGTGTTGCTGAGCATCAAGTGCAAGAGCCCGCAGAGGACCTTATCAAACGTGCCGATCTGGCCTTGTATCAGGCAAAAGAAGCGGGCCGAAATCAAGTGGTGTTAAATCATTCATAGACTCTACTCGGTTCTTCTTGGCAGCAATGTTTAGCCTACCTTTGTGGGTTATGGCGCGGGTTGATTGTGTTATTGGCGTATCGCGGTTTACACTCTGACAGTAATGCGCGATAGGTCATTGATTTGGAGTTGCAGATGTCAAAGTTGTTGATTAATAAATTGTCTGGATTGTACTTAGGAACTCATCTTCAAGAAATGTCCGGTGTTGCTACGGGGATTGATGGTAAGCAAGCGGCTCAACAACTGTTAGTGCATATCGACCATGTTGAAGGGGACGCGCAGGCCGATCCAAAACACCATGGCGGCCTTGATCGCGTCCTACATCATTTCCCCCGCGAGCACTACGGCCAATATCGTCGTTGGGACTTAATCACCCAGCTCGAAGATGCGCCCAGCATGGGAGAGAACATTAGCACAGTTGGACTGAACGAAACTCAAGTCAATATTGGCGATATCTTGCAAATTGGCGCAGTAAAAGTGCAAGTGACTCAGCCGCGTTCACCTTGTTTTAAATTGAATCTGCAATTTGGCCACAGAGAATTCGCCCTCGCTATGCAGCAAAGCCAATTATGTGGTTGGTTTTATAGAATCTTAACCCCAGGGATTATTCAGTTAAACGATAGGATTGAATTAGTTGAGCGTCGTACTGATATCAGTGTTGCCGAGGCCATGTCACTCTATTTCTCGCCAACGTTTAATGCCAGTGCCTATGATCGTTTAGCTTCCTGCGAGGGATTAGCGCTGAGTTGGGTTAATAGCCTACAACGCCGCTTAGCATTACAGACAGTAGAAGATTGGCAAATGCGTTTATATGGGCCGAGTGGAAAATAAGGCTTTATATTCAAAATGATAAAACAGGGATGACCTATGATTGAACCCGTTACAAAAAGTGATAAAGATTTTGGCTTACTGGTATACGCCTCAAGTTTTATTGGATACCTAGTGCCGTTGGGCTCTATTCTTGGTCCTTTGATCATTTGGCTGATGAAGCGTGAAGAGTCCGCATTTGTCGATCAATGTGGCCGTAGTTGTTTGAACTTTAAATTGAGCCTGTTGATTTATGTGATCATCAGTGGCGTATTAGCTTTGGTCGGCATTGGTTTCATCTTTTTAGCCATACTCGGCATATTCGATTTGGTGTGCACTGTGCTGGCGATTATTAAGGCCAGTGAAGGTAAAGTGTATCGCTATCCATTAACGATTAAATTTATTGCTATGGATTAATTACCTCTGCGAATTAAAGAAAAACGCCTTAGATGGAAACATCTAAGGCGTTTTTTATGGCGTAAGTTTTAAGGTTTTACACCTTAAACTTGGCCACTAAGGTATCTAAGCGGTGTGACAGTTGATTCAAGGCTAAACTCGCCTGTGCCGCCGCTTGTGCAGTATTGGCAGTACGTTGAGTAATGTCATTGATTTCAGTGACGTTACGGTTGATGTCCTCCACAACTGTGGATTGTTCTTCCGTTGCCGCAGCAACTTGGATATTCATGTCGCTGATAAGACCAATGCGATCGCTAATGCCAATTAACGATTTGCTGGCTTCATCAACGGCCACAACGCCTTCGTGGGAGCGGGTACGACTCTGGGCCATCGCATTAACCGCGCGGCTGGCTTCCGATTGCAGTTTGTCGATCATGCCTTGCACTTCATTGGTTGATGCCGCGGTGCGTGAGGCTAAGTTACGTACTTCATCGGCCACGACAGCAAATCCGCGTCCAGCTTCGCCGGCACGTGCAGCTTCAATGGCCGCGTTAAGTGCTAACAAGTTAGTTTGCTCAGAGATTGCGCGGATCACATCTAAAATACCACCGATGGATTTAGTGTGGGTCGCGAGGGACTCAATCACTTCACCCACTTGGCCAACGTCTTTTGACAATTGGTTAATGGTATCGCGGGCACGGGTTACCACAACTTGGCCGCTGCTGGCTTCAGTATCTGCATCTCTGGCGGCAACCGCAGCTTGGGCGGCATTACTGGCAATTTCGTTAACCGTCGCGCCCATTTCATTAATGGCCGTTACCACCATCATAGTGCGATCTTTCTGCTCGTGGCTGTCTTCTAAGGTTTGCTGTGCCTGATTCGACACATCCTTAGCCGAGAAACCGAGCTGTTCGCTGGTTTGTGCCACTTCGATGACCGAATCTTGGATCTTACTGATAAAGCTGTTAAATCCTTTAGCGAGCTGTGCAATTTCATCTTCACCATTGACTGGTAGACGTTGGCGTAAGTCACCTTCACCTTCGCCTATGTCGTGGAACATGGCGGCAACTTGGGCGATTGGACGACTCACTGAACCTGCCACCACGATGGCGAGTACAATAAAGCCCGCTGCAATTATTAGCGTCCAGATTAAGATCTGATAAGCCGCTTCGGTTAATAGTGCGAATACTTCGGCCTCTGGCACCTGTGCGACTAAGTACCAATCCATAGATGCGATATAACTACTGGCGACCAGCATGTTTTCGCCATTGATTTTGGTATTGATCAGATTGAAATCACTGCGGTTTAATAATGAGCTTGAACTCGCATCCTTGTATAAGTTGCTTAGGCTGCTCTTACCAATTTGGCTCGTATCTGGGTGGAGTTTTACCTCACCTTTAGCATCCACTAAGTAGACTAAACCGGTTTCTTCAATCTTAAACGAGCTCAGCAAACGCACCATGTCATCGAGTGATTTAGCAAGCCCGACTAAGCCGCGACCATTGGGTTGTTGGTAGTTGATGAAGAGTTTGACTTCGCCGTTGGCCTCAGTAAATACGTTCAACATACGTTCTTGGCCACTGTCTCGGTAACCAAAAAACCAGCCATCCTGCGCAGGAGTGAGCACTCGCAGAAAACCATCTTGAGTGTAGTAGGCGGCAGTTTGTCTGTCGGCGTAGGAGGCTTGCGCTAGCTTATACTGACGAGTGATGTCTTTGAGTTGGGCTACGACTTGGGTTTCTTGGGCCTGCGGTCTACCGTCTTCGAGCCATTGCAGTAACATGCGGCTACTGGCCAATTGTTCTGCAGCATTCATTAAAGTGGAAATGTCGAGATCGATCTTATTGCGAATTTGCATCATTAAGCTCGGTAATTCCGAACCTAACATCCTTTGTTGTACGACATTTTTCGCGCTACGTTGGCTTAATACGCCGACGAGTATGGTCGACAACAGTACTGCAAATGTCACTGTTAACAGAATTTTCTGCTTAATGGTGAGGTTATTAAATATCATAAATATCAATATGCCTGTGTTGGACTATTTTGAGTTATCGGTCAACGCACTCTTGTACGGTAAAAGATTATCGGACAGAAATGTGAAAAGTTAACCTTAGTCTAGGCCGGTTGCCGAATAAAACAGCGTATAGAACACTTATTTGGCCTAACCTGTTGGTCTTGCTGTAGATCTAATTATGTAGAGTATAGATGGAAATGAGATGGTGATTGAAAACGAACTCTTTTTTGTGTGGCAATTGTGGCCAATGTCGCGAGTAAGGGCAAGCAAAAAAAGTGAACTATTCGTGTAAAAGGTGAAAAAAAAGGCGCTCCATTGAGCGCCATTATTTACATTTATCATCCAAATGTTACATGTTGGGGTAGTTTGGACCACCACCGCCTTCCGGTGTAACCCAAGTGATGTTTTGGCTCGGATCTTTTATGTCGCAGGTTTTGCAATGAATGCAGTTTTGCGCATTGATTACAAACTTGGGTTGACCCGCCTCTTCGACGATTTCATACACGCCTGCTGGGCAGTAACGCTGTGCTGGCTCATTAAACTGAGTCAAGTTAATGCCCAGTGGAATGCTGCTGTCCTTGAGACGTAAATGGCAGGGCTGATCTTCCTCATGATAAGTGCTCGACAGATACACTGAGGACAGTTTATCGAAGCTAAGCTTGCCATCGGGTTTTGGATAATCAATCTTGCTGTAAGCGCTCACAGGTGCCATTTGCGCATAGTCTGGGTGCTCATCACGCAGTGTGATAGGGAACTTTCCGCCAAACCAGTTTTGATCTATATAGTTGAATGCGCCGCCTAAATAGGTACCAAATTTGTGCATTGCTGGACCAAAGTTGCGGGATTTATGCAATTCTTCGTATAGCCAGCTTTCTTCAAGGTGGGTTTGGTAACAGTCGAGATCTTTACCGCCTTCAACCCCAGCCATCATGGCTTTACCTAAGGTTTCTGCTGCAACAATTCCGCTCTTCATCGCAGTGTGAGTGCCTTTGATTTTCGCAAAGTTCAACGTACCCGCGTTGCAGCCTATGATAAGACCGCCAGGAAAACTCATCTTAGGTAGCGAGTTTAAGCCGCCTTTAGTAATCGCGCGGGCGCCGTAACTGAGGCGTTCGCCACCCGTTAAATACTTAGCAATCACAGGGTGGGTTTTATAGCGCTGGAATTCGTCAAATGGGCTCAGATGCGGATTTTTGTAGTTCAAATCAATAATAAGGCCGACCGCAATTTGGTTATCTTCCATGTGATAAAGGAAGCCGCCGCCCGATGCGCCCTCGGTTAATGGCCAGCCACCTGTGTGAACGACTTTGCCTTGTTCGTGTTGCTCGGCGGGGACTTTCCAAATTTCTTTGAAGCCTAAACCGTAATGCTGTGGAGTTTTACCATTATCTAAATGGTATTTTTCGATAAGTTGCTTGCCTAAGTGGCCGCGGCAACCCTCGGAGAAAACGGTATATTTAGCGTGCAACTCCATGCCAGGCATAAAGCTGTCTTTGGGTTCGCCATCGGCACCCACTCCCATATCGCCAATCAAAATACCTTTAACGCTGTTATCGGCGTTAAATAGCAGTTCACTGGCGGCAAAGCCGGGGAATATTTCGACACCAAGTTCTTCTGCGCGATTGGCAAGCCAGCGGGACAGATTACCGACGCTGATAATAAAATTGCCGTCGTTGTGCATGGTTTTTGGCACAAAAGCATTAGGCATGACTCTGCCGTCGGTGGCTGAGCTGAGTAGGTAAATTTCGTCGTGGGTGACAGCGGTTTTTATTGGAGCATCTTTTTCGCGCCAGTCGCTGAATAGCTCGTCTAGCACTTTTGTCTCGAACACTGCGCCTGACAGAATATGCGCGCCCACTTCTGAGCCTTTTTCTACCACACAGACGGTAATTTCTTTACCTGAATCCTGTGATATTTGCATTAATCGACATGCCGTGGCCAAGCCAGCTGGACCAGCACCGACGATAACAACATCGAATTCCATTGATTCGCGTTCCATCAGTTCACCTCTTCCTTCATGTTTCCCCGATTTTTATCGAGTGTTGTAGTTTGTAAACGGGCGTTTTATTGCTTGCACCACCTTACCTGAAAATAAGATAAGGTCACAGTGGATTAAGCTGCTGTTTAGTCTAATTCAATACAAATGTTTAGGTGAGGACTGTCACAGATTATTCACGCTAGCGTGATCTAGGTTAATAAATACCTGTTTAGGGGTATAGCTAGTGAGTACTTTCGGCCTATAATCACCGACGACGGTTCTCCGAGCTTGCCTGCCTAAGTCGAAAGATATGGAGGTGTAGCCGTGGTAATAATGCCACCGGGGTGGGATAAGAAATGCTCTCACCTCCCACACTTGGAAAGGTGATCATGTCTCAATTACAAGACAGCTTTGGTCGAAAATTTCACTATTTACGGATGTCAGTCACTGACGTTTGTAACTTCAAATGCAGTTACTGCCTCCCTGATGGTTATCATCCTGAAGGTAAACCAAAATTCTTATCTCTCAATGAGATAGAAAACTTAGTCTCCGCATTTAGCCAAGTCGGCACCCAAAAAATCCGCATTACAGGCGGTGAACCTACCCTGCGTAAAGACTTTACCGACATCATTCGTGTCGTCGCTGATAACCCGCGCATTCATACTATTGCGACGACCACTAATGGATATCGACTCGAAAAGCATGCCAAAGAATGGTTCGATGCTGGCTTGCGTCGTATCAATGTGTCCGTGGATAGTTTAGATCCCAAAATGTTTTACCAGATCACCGGCGAAAATAAGTTTGATGAAGTGATGCGGGGGATTGATGCCGCCTTGTCAGCAGGTTTCGAGCGAGTAAAAATCAATGCCGTACTGCTTAAAGGTTTAAACGATAAAGATTTGCCACGTTTTTTACACTGGATTAAACACACGCCAATCGACCTGCGTTTTATCGAGCTGATGGAAACGGGTCTTGGTCGTGAGTATTTTGAAGCCCATCACCTAGCGGGCGCCGACATCAAAGCACAGTTACTGGCAGATGGCTGGCAATTAGATACGCCAAGTGCCTCCGATGGTCCAGCCCAAAATTTCAGCCGCAGCGATTATCAGGGCCGTATCGGCTTGATCATGCCCTATGCCAATAATTTTTGTGCTACCTGTAACCGTTTACGGGTATCTGCTAAGGGTAAATTGCACTTGTGCCTCTTTACGGAATCCGGTGTCGATTTACGTGATCTGCTACAGCATTCTAACCAGCAAGCGGAATTAATTGAGCGTCTGCACGGTCAATTAGCCCAGAAGAAAGAAACCCATTACTTGCATCAAGGCATCACAGGTGTCACTCAGCATCTTGCCTCTATTGGCGGCTAGACTAGGTTTTAGGTCTGTTGCCATAGCCAATTTAGCGCGAGTACAAGCAAAATTTCCCTTGTACCCTGTTTTGACCTTAATTAAAGGATCGCTCCAATGAGCAATGTATTTACCCATATTAATGCCGATGGCAATGCCCACATGGTCGATGTCACTGAAAAAGCTGTTACCGAGCGTGAAGCCCGTGCAGAAGCTTTTATCGAGATGGCAAGCACGACACTTGAGATGATCATGAGTGGCAGCCACCACAAGGGTGATGTGTTTGCGACCGCGCGTATTGCGGGCATTCAAGCCGCGAAAAAAACCTCAGACCTTATCCCTCTCTGCCATCCGCTAATGCTGACTAAGGTTGAAGTTGATTTAGAGGCACAACCTGAACATAACCGCGTGCGTATTACTAGCCTGTGCAAGTTATCCGGCAAAACGGGCGTAGAGATGGAAGCGTTAACTGCAGCTTCAGTGGCGGCATTAACTATCTACGATATGTGTAAAGCCGTGCAAAAAGATATGGTGATCTCCCAAGTCCGTCTGTTGGAAAAGCGTGGCGGCAAGTCGGGACATTTTAAGGTTTAGCGGATCAAAAACGAGAGAAGACTATGATTAACGTGTTGTTTTTTGCTCAAGTTCGAGAATTATTGGGTACAGCTAAATTAAGCCTTGAGGCGAGCGAGCAGACACAAACTGCCGAAGCATTACGTGCGACGCTGGCTGCCACCGACGATAAATGGGGCAAAGTATTAAGCTCTGACAAATTGCTGGTGGCGGTAAATCAGACCATTAGCCAATGGGATACGCCTGTAAACGATGGTGATGAAGTCGCCTTTTTCCCACCCGTTACCGGAGGTTAATATGCGCTTATTAGCCGCAGTTCGAGTTCAAGAGGTCGATTTTAGTGTGGCTGACGAATATCGCCAGCTCGCACAAGATGATAGCGATGGTGCCGTAGTCACCTTCGTCGGCAAAGTGCGTGATTTTAACGATGGCGCCGCGGTGACAGACTTAACCTTAGAGCACTATCCTGGCATGACCGAAGCCGTGCTAGAACAAATCGTTGCCGAGGCGCGTAGCCGTTGGCCGCTCAATAAAGTGACGGTTATTCACCGTGTCGGTACTATGGCTCTGGGTGAGCAGATTGTGTTTATCGGCGTAACCAGCGCCCATCGCAAGGCCGCTTTTGCTGCTTGTGAATTCTTAATCGACTTTTTAAAAACCAAAGCGCCATTCTGGAAATTAGAAGCGGGCGAGCAAGGTAAAAGTTGGGTTGAAGCGAAAGATGCCGATGAACAAGCGGCTAAGCTATGGCAACACAAAGACTAGTCGCGTGGCAGAGATACTCGTAGTCACAACGCCGCTTGCCAGTTTAAGACCCGCGCGAATATTGCACTAAGGTGACCCAATGCAGAGTTTGACCCGTTTCTTTCATACCTGTGTTTTTGCATTACTCTGGTGCTTGGCGGTCGTGCCATCTAGCAGTCGAGCGGCGGATAATACAGCGATTCCCGCAATTGCCGCTGCCTCTGATTTACGTTTTGCCCTCGATGATATTAGCCAAAAATTTACCAATGAAACTGGGCTAAAAGTAAAAATATCCTATGGGTCATCGGGCAATTTTGCTACTCAAATCCAAAATGGTGCGCCCTATGAATTATTTTTATCTGCGGATGAAAAATATATTCAGCAATTGCATAGTGCTGGCGTTGCCCGCGATGCTGGCGTGCTTTATGCCCAAGGGCAACTCGCTATTGTTGTACCTAAAATAGGTCGTTTGTCCGTTGATCCTGAACTTAAGGGGTTAGCCGAAGCACTCGCTGCAGGAAAAATTACCCGTTTTGCTATTGCTAATCCTGATCACGCTCCCTATGGCGAAAAGGCCAAAGAAGCATTGCAGTTTGTGCAGTTGTGGGATGCGATTCAACCTAAATTGATCCTCGGGGAAAATGTGTCCCAAGCAGGGCAGTTTGCGATTAGTGGTTCAACCCAGGGCGGGATTATTGCGCTCTCTTTAGCTATGTCTCCTACTTTTGCCAAACATAGTGATTACGCCATAGTGCCAGCAAAAATGCATAGTTCACTGTTTCAGCGTATGGCATTAATGGCCAAGGCGGGTGAAACAGCTCAGCATTTTTACGATTATTTAAGAGCCGATAGTGCTCGTCGTGTTTTGGCCGATTATGGTTTTTCATTGCCAGAGCAACCATGATGGATTGGCAGGCACTTTGGTTATCGGTCAAGCTGAGTGGCATCACAGTTTTAGTGTTGATTCCTTTAGCTATTTTGGCTGGACGGGCATTAGCCTATCGTCAATTTGTCGGCAAATCTTGGGTCGAAGCGCTGATCATGGTGCCCTTAGTATTACCGCCAACTGTGATTGGTTATTACTTGCTGGTGGGGCTTGGCAGTCAAAGTTGGCTCGGACAATGGATTGAGCAAGTCATGGGTCAGCAACTCGTGTTTCACTTTTCAGGTCTGGTTATCGCCTCCGTTTTAGTCAATATTCCCTTCGCTGTGCAGCCGATACAACGCGCCTTCGAAGCTGTGCCGAATGATGTTCGCGACGCAGCCGCTTGTTGCGGCATGAGTCGACTTAAAATTTTACTTAAAATTGAATTGCCTATGGTGTGGCCGGGTGTGTTAACGGCATTCGTTCTGTGCTTCTCCCATGTGCTTGGGGAGTTTGGCGTTGTGCTGATGATGGGCGGCAATATTGCTGGCGAGACTAAGACGATTTCGATTGCAATTTATGACAGTGTGCAATCATTCGATTTTAATGCCGCTGGCACTATGTCATTAGTCTTATTGCTGTTTGCCGTGACGGCGTTAGCACTAACAACCAGTCTATCGCGGCGTTTAGGAGGTCAGCGTGGCGCAAATCATCGCTGATCTGCAGTGTCAGATCCAAAATCACAAACACATTAAACTCAACGCCGATTTCCGCTGTAAAGCGGGTGAAGTACTTGCTGTAGTCGGGCCATCTGGCGGTGGAAAAACCACGCTACTACGGATGATCGCTGGGTTGAATCATCCCGATACGGGACAAATCCACTTTGGCGATCGACCTTGGTTTGATGATAAAGCGCGTATCGCCTTAAGCCCGCAGCAACGCCATATCGGTTATATGCCGCAGCATTTTGGGCTATTTCCGAATCTCACTGCCTTAGAAAATGTAGTCGCCGGGCTGGATCATATTCCCAAGGCGGAGCGCATTCCGCGTGCGAAAGATTGGCTCGAACGGGTCAATCTACAGGGATTACCCGATAGATTACCGGCGCATTTATCGGGCGGCCAGCGCCAGCGCGTCGCCTTAGCGAGAGCGCTTGCCCGTGAACCGTCGGTTTTGTTGCTGGATGAGCCTTTTTCTGCGGTGGACAGGGAAACTCGCGAGCGTTTATACCTTGAGCTTGCGCGCCTCAAAGAGCAGTTACTCTGCCCAGTGATTATGGTCACCCATGACTTAAATGAAGCCTTGCTGCTGGCTGATTCGATGATTTTGATCAGCCAAGGCAAGATGCTACAGCAAGGTGCACCTTTCGAGGTATTGTCGCGGCCACGAAATGAAGCTGTGGCTAGGCAGATGGGGCTAAGAAATATTTTTGATGGTGAAGTGGTATTTCAAGACTGCACTAAAAATCTCACTTGGCTTAAATTTGGCGAGCAGCTAATTGCCTGCGACTATGGCAAAGATCGCCCTGTTGGAAGTCGAGTCCGTTGGGTTATCCCCAATCAAGGTATTCGTTTTAATTCGATATCCAAAGGGCGTTTATGCCGCAGTTTTAATAAATTAGATGTCACGATCGACGCTATGCTAGTGATGGGCGAATCTGTTCGGCTTATCTGCTACGTCACTGGCACCCCATTACAACTTAACACCGAAGTTTCGCTGCATTTTGCCCAAAAGCTTGCTCTTACTAAGGGGATGCAAACTACGGTGGCACTCAAATCCGAACAAATTCATATTTTGGAATAGCTTAGTCCACCATGATAACTCTGAGTAAACCAGCCACCATTTTAGGTGCGATTTCGCATTATCGCGTCTAGCTCAGTTATCAATTGGGCTATTGTCGTTTGAAATTGAGCCAATTCCGCTTCAGCATTATTATTTCCCTGTTGCCTCATTTTTTCTTCGAGTATCCAAGCGTGCTCTGCTATTGATGTGAGCCCTAACATACTGATAGTTCCTGCACATCTATGGATCTTATCCGCAAGTTGAGGTGTTTTAAGTTGGATATCCTGAAGTGAGGTTTCGAGTTCAGTTTTAAACATTAATAGCATTTTGCTTAATGTCTCTTCCCGACCAAAGGCATCCTCTAATATTTTTATATCGATAAGTGCTGGTTTTGCAGAGGGTAGCCATTTCAAAAGCATTTCATACAGCTCATCTAAGTGCAGTGGTTTTGCCAGTAAGTCATCCATCCCAACTGCGATGCACCTTTGCTTCTGCTCATTTAGCACGTTGGCCGTGAGTGCGATGATGGGAATATGTTGCCCCTCGATTTCCTGCGATCTCACTTGTTGGCAAAAAGTGTAGCCATCCATCACTGGCATGCGGCAATCGCATAACACTAAGTCATATTGAGTCTTTTGCATGAGGGCGAGCGCTTGGGCACCGTTATCTGCGATATCGCATGTTAGGCGTAACTGTTTCAGCTGTCGCTGCACCAATATCTGATTAAGTTGATGATCTTCAACTAATAATATTTTGCATTCTGGCCAGTTAAACTTAAATTGAATATCCCTTTGCGGGGTTGAGACAATAGTATCAATCCACCCCATGTTGATGTAACACACATCCTTCACAGCCTGTGATGTTAAGGGGTTAGCATTCAATAAACATTGCTCATTTTGATATCTATAACCCAGTGCTTCATTAAAGTGAGTGCAGAGTATGTGTTGCCGATCATCCGAAGCATTATCAGTAAACAACAGGTCTGCATTGGCTTTATTCTCTGTTAATACAATGCCTAATGAAGCTAAATGCCAAGATAAAGTGTGACGTAATTTTATATCGCCGATGGCGATATATGCTTTTAATCCCTGCAATTGTTCATCAAATTCATTCTGAGCCACCACAGGTAAGCGAATGCGTAAACCAATAAATGTGCCTAAATGAGGGGCGCTATTCAGGATGATGTCGCCGCCCATCATTTCGGCGAGTGTATGGCTAATGGCAAGGCCCAAACCTGCACCACCATAGCTACGTGTTGTCGAGACATCAGCTTGCTCAAAAATATTGAATATTCGCGCTTGAGTCTCAGTGTTCATGCCGATACCCGTATCTTGTACGCCAATGAGCAGTAATTGTTGACCTTCTTGTTCGGCTTCAAGCTTGACTGAGACTTCAATAAACCCGCGTTCAGTGAATTTAATGGCGTTATTTACCCAATTGAATAGGATTTGCTTTATGCGAAGACTGTCTCCTGTTACCCGTGCTGCTACGCCTTGGTCAACGTGTAAGTAGAGGCTTAAGCCTTTAGTGCGTAAATCATTCATGACCATATTAAGCGTACTATCGAGAACTTCACGTAATAGTATTGGTGTTGATTCTAGACGCATTTTTCCCATGTCTATTTTAGAAAAATCGAGAATATTATTAATGATTTGGAGGATTTCTTCCGCGCCATTACTAATGATTTGCACCATTTGTTTTTGTTCTATGCCAAGAGGGGTAAAGCTGAGTTGCTCTGCCATACCCACGAGCCCATTCATGGGCGTGCGGATCTCATGGCTCATGGCTGCGAGAAATTCAGCTTTTCTTTTAGTGGCTTGCTCGGCGTTTTCTTTTGCGATGGCTAGAGCATTTTCGACGATACGCCGTTTATTGATTTCTTGCCTGAGTTTTAAATAGGCTATGGTTAAGCCGCCAATGAAAAGCAGTAAACCTATCGCAATCGGCAGTAGTGTTTTAAGTAAAGTGTGCCAAGAGATGCCTTCGCTGTAATTTACGGCTAGCCAAGTATTGCGGATCTGCTGTTTTTCTTTCTCACTCATACTGGAGAAAACACGGTTAATTAATGGGATAAGTGGCCAATAAGGTTCACGAACGGCAACAGCGAGTTCATCTTTATAAGGCGTTGGTGCCGCTACTCGTAATTCATCGTCAAATTTGTCGTCGATAAGCATAGTCACAACGGCCAAATTACCTATGTAAGCCGCTGCTTTGCCCTTTGCGACTAAGGTCAGACCTTCGTCGGGATTGGCAGAAACTACAACATCGATATTCGGATAGGCTTTTTTAATGCTTGGCAGCAGTAGATTATCTGTGATGACCACGCGTTGAAAGTTCAGTTCTGACAGCCCCGCGATTCGCGGACTGTTGCGGGCAGTGGCTATAACAATAGGGAAAGACGTAAACACTTCGCTCATGTGCCAGTTTGGATATCGTGCTTTTAATCTCGTTGGAATAATGGCGAGATCAATCTCATGGTTAACGAGTGCGCTTTGGATTTCATCCCACGTTCTGGTTTTTTGTGCCGCATAATCTAGCCCTAGCTTTTCTCTAAATTGCTCAAGGTAATCAGCAAGTAAACCAACCAAGATGCCTTTATTGTTAACCGAAGAGAATGGCATCCAATGACTTACAAATCCGACTCTGAGTGAAGGTAAACCTGCCAGCCATTCGCGTTCATTGGGTCTAAGTAGAAAATTACTGTGGCCTAAAAAATGAAGATCGCCCATACCTAGCCAAGTCACTTCGAGAGCATTGCGCTCTTCGACACTCAGAGCCATTAAGGCATTATCGAGTTGTGTTACAAGCAGGCTATTGTTCTTCGTGATCCCTAAATGTAAGTTTTCCATCATCAGGGGGGCTTGGGCAACGATAAGAAGTTCAGGGTGTGCACTAATGTATTGGTTAGCAACATGAAGATTACCGATATAGGCATCGGTCGTTTTATCAATGACGGAGGAAAGTGCTTGTTCTGTATTAGAAAATGTTACTTCTGTTACGGTTGGATAATGCAGTTTGACTAATTTCTCAGTCGAGAATCCTTTTTCAACGGCGATCCGAGCTTGGCCAAATTCACTCACATCGCGAAAAAATCGGCTGTCGTAACGAATAACGACAACAGTGGGAGAGGTGTAGTATGAGCGGCTAAACATAAGGCATTGAGTACGTTCAACAGTACGAAAAGCGTCAAGCAAGACATCGACTTCCCCATTACAGCCAGCAGAATAGAGGCTCATCCAATTGGGATAAACCTTCCAGTCAATTTGATAATTAAGATTTTTGGCGAGCAGTTGTATGAGTTCGACACTAAATCCCGTTGTTATCTGGTCATTAATTTGTTGAAAAGGTCCCCAGCCGTTGGCGAGTACGCCTACTCTAATTGTTGTGGTTTTGGGCTGTTCGGCATGTGTGATAAAAGTCATGCATAGCAGGGATAAGCAACTGAAGATGCAAAGAAGTTGGTAACGCATTTTTTGAGTAGCACTCATCTCTATGACCAAAGTGTATTAAGTCTCGAAAAAAACACCGATGCCAAGTAGTATAGATAAGGCATCCATAAGTTCACATTATCACGAGGAGTTATATATGGCTTTTAAGATCATCCTTGCCGACGATCACCCTATTATACTCACTGGCGTGCGTAGTTTGATGGCTGAAATGCAGCCAAGTTGTGACATTGTTGCTGAAGCAAATAATGTTTCCGAATTATGGCGTACATTAGAACAACATGAATGTGACTTATTGATCACAGACTTTAGTATGCCTAATGATGACAATGTCGATGGTATGGCCATGATTAAACAGCTAAGGCGAAAATATCCAAATTTACCCATAATAGTGTTGACTCAAGTACATAATTTAGGTGTATTACAAGCGTTGTTACAGATTGGAATACAAGGCTTATTATTAAAAAAATCAGTCATTGCCGAATTAGAAAAAACAGTTAAAAAAGTATTGTTAGGCTCTGTTTACATTGGCGAAACCGTCCGTGAATTATTAAATGAACAAGGTATTAATCAATATACCATCCCTGTTGAACTTTCACTGAAAGAAATAGAAGTGGTACGTTTACTGGCAAATGGTATGTCAGTGACTCAAGTTGCCAGTTATTTACACCGCAGTGTAAAAACCATTAGTACCCAAAAAAACAATGCGATGCAAAAACTCGGTTTAAAGAGTGACAGTGAGTTGTTTCATTATGCACAGCAACAGGGCTTGTTTTAATGTTAAAGTGGAGGGATTTCAGCCTCGAACATAATCGTCACATCCCCTTGGTAAGTGCTTCCTGGATATTTCATCATTTCAGTTAAGTTGGTTTTGCTAATTTCAAACAATAGCTTTCTTGCAACATTGATATATTCCCTATCTGTATTTGTAAAATGGTACTTTGATGTCGATAGCGGATATGATTTCCCTTCACCATTGATATAACTGATTTCAATATTTGTTTTGTGACTGTTTTTAATGTTTTTCAGCTGACACTGGCCATTGTTTTGATATTGGCAATAACTCAATGAAACATCAAATGGTGCGCTAAACCAAAGCTTAAACGGCAATTCAGCCTTCAAGTTTGGGGGTGTTTTTCCACTATTAATCCATTGAAACCAGCCCTTGGGCGGTTGCAATATCACTTTATTGCTGCCAGCAGGGAACTCAACCTTAAGTTGATGCGTGACCCTTAAAGTAAATTCTATCGTTACGTTTGAGTCTGAATAGGTCGCATCGCCAAAATCGAGATCTTTATTGCGTCCAAGGCTCAACGTTAAGCTGCCCTTATAAGTGCCATTTTCCATTTTTAAAGGATCGGGGGGTTGCAGCTTATAGCCAATATAAATTCTTCTAAGAGTGATTTTGTCTGAAGAGAAAGATGATTGGAATTTATTGTAATAACACACTCCACCAGATTTTTGATTGGCATTTTTTATGTCGTAGAAATAATCCAATGACCAAGCGCCTGCCCATATGTTTAGTCTAAAGTTACAATCACCTTGCACATTATGTTCAGGCCAGTACGTTCCAGTTGTGCCAGCCTCTTTTATTATATTGGGTGTTTGAGCTGCACCGATTTGCGTTAATTGAAACTTCATTTTATAGACTTTGCCACTTCCTACCTTAGTTAATTCAATAGTTTTCTCTCCGGTAAATTTTTGATATGTGATCGCATGTTCTAATTTACCATCATTACTAATGAGCCTTGAGGTAATGTTTGTCGGTATACTAATAGCTTGTTCTTTGTCTAATGAGGCTGTACCTTTGCACCAAAAATCACCGTTCGCAGCTTCAGGCACTGAACATGGTGTCGTGTTAATAAACTTACTACCATTAATATCATAGGGCGCAGGTTTATATTCAGCGGTGACTTGAATGGTAGCCGCTTCTGTTAATGGGCTGAGTAGTAGATAGCCCATCAAAGTATATAAAGCGTAACGATAATTCACTTGGCTAGGTTCTCTGTTAATGTTTGTTGTGCCCATGTTTGGGCATTACAAGTGATATTGCCTAATAGCAATAGATTCTGTTCACGTTTAACTCGGTGTAAATCGAGTTCAAGGTTGCACTCTTGTATACCTTGATACTCCACTTGCAAGCTCGGATGGTGTTCACTCATTTCGACGGCAAAAAAGCCATCGGCCTCACTCAAGCTGCGCCCCGCATGGTTGGCTATGAGCGCGCCTTTAAGCGGCAATCCCTGTTGATTCACTAAGCGGCCAATCACAGTAACAGTCTTCATGACTCTGATTTGTTGGTAACTGACGCCTCCCTTATTGAGGTGGTAGTGCAATACGCTCGGTTGGATGACTGAGGGTGTGTCATCGTAGTCTTGTATGGCGAGTTGTACGCTACCACTGCGATAGGCGGTCACTGGCACTAAGTTGCGCCCAGGCTTTAAGGTGACACTGCCACCGTGCTCATCTTCTGCTTGTAAAAGGATGTCTGGGGTATCAGCTATGACATCGATTATCATGCCCGCATCGTGGTTTTGGCTTTGGCCTGAGATGCTGAGTTCACCTTGTTGCCCTAGTGCAAGCATACTATCGAGGTTTATGCCGCCTGTGATGCCGCTGTTATAGGAGGATGACTGTGCATAGGCATCCCCGCTAACAATATTGTTGCTAAAGCGGCTATTGGCGGTTGCGCCAACACCATAGCTATCCGTGTTTAGTCCCATCCCTATGGTTTCAATGCCACGCCAGTCTAGTTGCTGTTGGTAATCAACATAGGCATGCTGTTCTTGCCCGCCAGAACGTGAAGTTCTGCTGCCTAAGCCACCACCCATTCGACGCGTTTGATCGCCTAAGTTCATACTGAAATAAAGTGCTCCGCCTTGGTCGCGCTGGCCTGAAGTGTTAATGCTGCTGGGACGATCGAACGCATTTAAACTCCAGCTCATTTGGCGTCCCCAGAGTTTGCCGTTGTACTGCCAACCTAAATCAATGCCTTGACCTTGCTCAGATTGATGTGACAAATAGGCCGAAACAGAGTGACCATTTCCTAAGTTATGTTGCAAAGATACACTTGTCTTTTGGGGATTAGAGTTCGTGATATCACTACTTTGCGATTGATTGAGCTGTTGCTGATGGCTGAGTACAAAGCTGCCGTGTCTATAGCTATAAACTGCTTGCAAATCAAAATCGCTGCCCTGTTGTTCATTCATCACCCAGTTACCAAAAAAGCGCAGTTGTTGGTTCCAGTCCCAATCAGCCGAAATGCTGTAGTGCCAACCTTTATCCATAAATTGAGCCGCAGCGCCAAGGATGATCGCCGGTGTTAATAAGTAGTTTGCGAGTACCCCCGTGCTGAGTCCGCGTCTGCTTTCATCATCCCAATTCGTTATTTCTTGTAACTTTTCTCCAGCAAACAAGTTCACCCGAAAGGGCTCTTCAGTGTTTTGCCATTGAATGGGTTTGTTAATGATTTCTCGACGACGTTCAGTGACTTGGCCATCTTCTAGAATCCGAATTTCAACTTCATATATGCCAGATGGTAATACTTTAGTATCAATGGCTTGTAAGCCAGCGTTAATCTGTTGCGAGTTGATCAATTGTCCATTTTGATAGATTTCTACCACACCTGCACGATTCGGAGTGACATAAATGGGTGTGGCACTGGCATAGGCTTGATCGACCAATAACTGATTAGAGTCACCCAACATCACGCCCATCACAGCTTGTGAGCTGCCGCTATAAATGATGGGCTGACGAACTAAACCTTGGGCATAAGGGGAGAAATACCCGAGTCGATAGAAGTGTCCTTCGTTTTGGTGTTCTGTATACAACTGTTGAATAGTCGAGTTGAGTGTCTCTTCATTATTTTGAGTGACTTCACCTTCAAGCAGTGTGGTCCACTGGCCTAAACTTGCTTGGGCTTGCAAATTATAACGGCCTGCGTAATCGCTCTCATTGGATTGACTCCAATTGAGTTGTTGTCGAAATAGCGCGCCGTAGCTGCCTTGTTCAGGCAAGGCATAGTAGTGTGAGTTTGATGGCTGCTTTTCGATATTGGCCGTTAAAATAGATAATTGAGAGTTCTCCAAATTATATTCAATCGCTAATATGCCGCCCTGACAGCCTTTTGAGCACAAACCCAACTTATGTTTTTGGTTTAATTGCGCTATCCATAATTGTTGCTGACGTTCGTCAAGATCGCTTTCGCTCACGTCTATGAGTTTTAATAGTTGCACACTGGTATCGAGTCCTAACACTATTTCACCTTCGCCAAGCAATTTATTATCAATGGTGATTCTTACTGTTAATGGGGCATTGAAAAAATGCTCAGAAAATCCATCAGGTAAGTCTTGATATTGCTTTAGCAGCTTGAGCGAGTCCGATGGCGTGTTATTAGCCAAAGAGCAAGAGCTAAAGATTAGCGTTGCGATCAGAATAGTCAGGATCAAAGATGACAAGTGTGTTGCCTCATATCGAAAAAATGAAAAGCATGAGTCGTTAACTTGAAAATTAATAAAGCTCCCTTTGCGGGAGCTTTTTTGAAATTTAACTTAATAAATCTCTATGGTTTTTTAGGTGGTGCTTCAGATTCGAAAATCATATTGACCATGCCTTGGTAGTTACCTGCGACATAGCCGCTTGCTGGGACAGTTGGAATGATCTCTAGTCCAAGGGTTTTACCCGTTTTAGCATTGTCGACATCGACTAATTCTGTCGCAGATGTCTTCAGTTCAATACCGCCCACTTTAACTGTTAGTGCAATATTATCATTGCCACTGGCGATAATGGCTGGGTTTGATAAGTAACCTGTAATAGCACCAATGGTACTTTTAACTTCTAGTTGCTTATTTAATTGATCTAGCTTTTTTGTATGGGCGTTATATGCTAACTTTTGCTGGCTGTTGATCCAGTTATCATTGCCTGTTGGTTGCACAAAAAAGTTCTCTGACGGAATTTGTGCAATCACAGTGACTTGATGTTCAATCTTTTCAGCCGCAAATGAGTTCATGGCCACTAATAAGGTTATTGGGGCCGCTTTCCATATTTTCATTACAGTCTCCTTTAGGATGCATTAGTTACCAATAACTATGCTTTTGGTTTTATCACCTTCAATCAATTGAAAGTGATAGCTTTCGTTACTATTTTTTACCAGTTGTTTTTTTGAACCGGGTAAGATGTGCAATTTGGTCGCTGTGGAACACTCTTTGGTTTTTTTGTTACATGATTCAAAAAAATCTAAAATGATAGTCGTATTCCCGTTATTTTTTATTTCTGCGCTATTTGTGTCTTCCGTTATTTCAGTTGAGTATTTAGGTTCTTCTGGGGTGATAAATAAAAATGCCCCATAACCTGTTAGTATTTGTATTCCGGCCGTGAGTTCTTCACGAATTTTTTCAGTTTTTTGCTCATCAAATCCATCATTGTTTTTTGGCTGCACTGGTACAAAGCGAACTCTAAAGTAACGTTCTGTGTCTTTTTTATCTAAGAATAACAATCTCGTTGCTTGTACTCCCTTGGCTGGGATAATTAAGCGAGACGGGCTCGCTATCAAGGCGCGGTTTTCTGTTTCCTGTTCTGGCACTTCATAGGGTTGGCCATTTTCATCATATTTTATTTCGTTAATCGATATTTTAATAAATGCGGTTGAATCACCTATGTTCATTATTTTTTTCAAATAAGTGGTTTTATTGCTAGGCATATAGTCAAATAAGGTTCCTATGCTTATTTCTGCCGCAGCATAAACTTGAGAGCTATAAAAAATAATACCAAACAGCGCTAAATATAATCGCATTATTATTGAGTTACCTTGTATTGAGTTGCCTTTATTTCATTTTTGGTTGATGTTGCTGTTCGATTGGAACAACATTTTAGCTGTATTTTATATGGATGATTTTTATGCGTTAATAGGAATAGTCCTATAATAAAGTGCAGTGATTTTTTTGTTTTTAGGATTTATCTGATAGAAACGAGTGCCAATTTAGTTAAAAATAAGTCAGATATATTAATATTCTGTAGGTATCTATGCTGTCAGTTAAGCGTAAAAAAGTGAGTGAAGATATTGCAAGCTGCATTATGTCTGATGTGGTTATGCCTTTTTATCAGCCTATTATCGGGGTTGATAAAACCGTTATAGGATATGAAGCACTTGCACGCCGTTGGGATGCCAAGCGTCATGCATATACAGGTATTGATTTTTTATTGTTAGATAAAAATGCTGCTTTGCATATTGATATATGGATGTTGAGGTCGATTATCAAAGACTTACCTCGATTAGCCGATCAAGGCGTTGGCATACTGTCCATTAATTTAAATCCCATGCCATACAGTGTGACTTACCAAAATTTATTACAAATGCTGTTGCTTCAAGCAAAAGTGCTGTGCATCAAAATTTGGTTTGAAGTGTTAGAACACACTTTATTAGATGATAAACAGCATGAATTGATTGAAATGTTACGGGCACGAGGAGCCAGCATCGTACTGGATGATTTTGGCACCCAAGAATGTAATTTCTTGCGTATGATGGTATTGCCCTATGATGTCATCAAGTTAGACCGTTCCCTTTTGCTGCAAGCTTGTTGCTCTTCACATTCAATGCGTATGTTGACGAGCTTAGTTGAGTATTTACAGCGATTAGGAATGCAGGTTGTTTGTGAAGGTGTGGAGACTTTGACGCACATTGATGTGGCAACCTTATTGGGATGCGATTATCAACAGGGGTATGCCCATGCTATGCCTGCGCCGATTTCACACTGGGATAGTTAGGGCGAATCACGCACTAGCTGCAAATTAACTGAGGCTGTTTATTTCGTTTTTCGCTTACCGAGTAATCCAATCCAAAATGTCCCTTCCAATAGCATGCCTAAGATGATGAACACCAATGCACTGGTGGCGCTGCCATAGGCATAAGCGCTTAATGCTGCTATTAGTAACAAGCTTAAGCTTATCCATCGTATGACTGGTTTCATTTTCGCTCCGATTTAAAAATACCGTTACCTGACGCTAAGTTATCTGACTTTAGTCGAGGGCGATTTATTTGCCAATCCCACTTTTTAATGACACAGATAGACTAAAATACCCGCTAAAATTCAATCCTCTTGATTCTAAATGGCGAAATTGAGGGTTATCACTGAAAATGTCATGTTTAAAAATCCTCAGATGATCAAAGCTTAATCTTGTTTCCATCGGTGTTTAAGCTGGTATTAGGTAGACTTTACACATTAGCCACAAAATGATTTAGTGTTTGGCTTATCAGCGATTTAGGTTCTGTTGACGTTGGATTTCAGATCAATTGATGGCCGAACCAGAGTTAACGCTGACACAGTGTGATTCTATATCCAGTGGTAAATTGTGAGGGATTAGCTTGGAATTGCATACAGGCGCAATAGGTCCATCGACTTCTAACTGATTGTCTCATAAGATACAAACTTAGCTGATTTAAATGGAGGGGCCATGAGACTATGGTTGCTAGGATTCATGTTGGTATCTGGTGTCGCAACGGCGGCTCAGAGCATGTATTCGATGTTTGCGGGTGGAGACTATGTACCGCCGTTGAGCGTTATGCAGCAGATTGAAAAAGGGTTCTCCGGTGTGATTGCCGAATTTCATATGGAAGAGCAAGAGGGTGAATTAGTCTATCAATTTGAGTTAATTAATCCTTTAGCAAACTCTATAACGCGGTTTGAATATCGTGCCAGTGATGGTAAGTTACTGAAACAAAAGGCGAGTAAAGTAAGCGCCGATGATCTGGGTGAGGTTGAGGCAACGCGTATGATCGCGGCAAAAGATCAAACCTTTTCAGGTCTAATCGTTAAGGCCACTAAAGATCATAAAGCCTTCTTAACCGAAGCAAAGTTAGACCACGACTTAGGTATCAGTTATTTAGAACTTAAGCTGCTAGACGATACGGGTAAGTTTAAGTTGGCCTTTGATGTCGAAAATTTACGACCGTTACCTTTACTCAAGTGGGATTGAAATATCTAAGTCAATCGAGTGCTCATACGAGTGCTTAAGATTGAGGAGCGCAACATACAGATGAAAATACTTTTAGTTGAAGATGATGCGACGACGATTGATTACATCGTCAAAGGATTTCTTGAGCAGGGCCACAATATCGAAACGGCGAGCGATGGTCATCAAGGCCTGTCACTCGCGACGAGTAGTCAGTACGATCTCGTGATCCTCGACCGCATGTTACCTCAGCTCGATGGCTTAAAATTGCTGGCCGCCTTAAGGGCAACGGGTAATCAAACACCAGTGCTGATTTTATCCGCTTTAGCGCACGTTGATGAGCGAGTAAAAGGCCTGCGCGCGGGCGGCGACGATTATATGACTAAGCCGTTTGCTTTCTCCGAGTTATTAGTTCGCGCTGAAAAACTGATGCACCGTGGGCAATCTGTGCCTGTGACAACTGATCTCGTTGTTGGTGGTTTGAAGATGGAGTTACTGACCCGTAATGTCACTTTAGACGGGCAGGAGTTGATGCTACAGCCAAAAGAGTTCCAGTTACTTAAGTATCTGATGGAACATGCTAATCAAGTTATTAGCCGCACCTTATTGTTCGAAGCAGTGTGGGATTATCACTTCGACCCGCGCACGAACGTCATCGATGTGCATATCGCAAAATTACGCCGTAAATTTGAAGAGTTAGGCCATGGCGAGCTTATCGAAACCGTGAGGGGAGCGGGTTATCGCTTACGACAAAGGCATTAAGCCTTACCAAAGCAGCGCCTGGCGCATCACAATCGTTTTTTCGACCTTAGTGATAGTGATCATCGGGGCGTTGCTATTTGCCCTTTATCGACAGTTGATTATTGAGCAGCAGTATCAAGTGACTCAATATTTAGAGTCAGAGACCCAACGTTATCAGCAACTTGCCCTAACGGTTGATCGCCGTAGTTTTGCCGCTCAAATCCGCGCCGCCGATCCACAAACGGCCCTGATCGCTTGGCGTAATAGCTACGATATGGTCGGTGCCTTGAGCTTTATGCCCGAAGGCATGCCCATGCTGCCGCAAACGCGGGATTTTCCTATCTTAACCGGTGGCCCAGATAAGCTGCATATTCTTACCGGCGGCCTAGTGATGACCCGTTACGGCCCAGTGTTGATTGCGACCCGTACCGATAACTTAGCGACATTAATTGATAAGTTTATCAGTGCCGCTGCAACGGCTGTCATGCTTACCGTAGTGTTGACTTTAGCGCTCGGCTATCTGTTTTCTAAGGCGATTTTACGTCGATTAGTGCAATACAACCGCTTGAGTGAACAGATTGAACGCGGTCACTACGACACCCGCTTACCCTTGAGTTGGCGTCAGGATGAGTTCGATATGTTGGCGCTGCAGTTTAATAATGTGCTGGATATTCTCGAAAATAACCTGATGGCAGTGCGTGGTGCGACCGATAATATCGCCCATGATTTACGTACTCCATTGTCACATATCCGTATTGGTATTGAAGAGTTAGCGAGTAAGCCGAGCAACGAGATTAGCGAAGGTTGCGCCATTTTGACCGAGGAGCTCGATCATTGTTTAGCGACGTTTGATGCCATGTTGTCGCTCACGCGTATCGAAGAAGGTCAGCAGACACTCGATTTGCAGGAGTTAAGCCTAGCACAACTGTGTACTGACTTATTGGATATGGCCGATGCTGTGGCTGAATCTAACGAGCAAACCTTGAGTTTATCGCTACTGACAGATCATAAGATTTTTGGTGATAAATACTTATTATTCCAAGCCTTATATAATCTTGTCGATAATGCGATGAAGTATTCTGGCCAAGGTGCGCGGATTGAGATTGTTCAGTCAGGCCCACAAATTCAGATCCGCGATAATGGCCCTGGTATTCCAGACGAGAGTAAAGAAAGAGTATTCGAACGCTTAGTGCGCCTCGACCCTAGCCGGCATTTACAGGGCACTGGTTTAGGATTATCTATGGTCAAAGCGATTCTCTCACGGCACAATGCCAAAATTAATCTCACGGATAATCATCCCGGCTTAGTGGTCACTATTCAGTTTTAAGTCGATGATCCGCATTACAACGCCGAGTACTCCATGTATCGAATCATAGCCGATGAGGCTGATTTTATTGTTATTTCCAAATCAGCCAAAGTGCATTTCCACAGTCAGGATGGGACTGCAGGCGTGGTGGCGCAGGCTGAGCAAGATTTAGGGATTAAGCTGTTTGCTGTTCATCGACTCGATACACCCACGTCCGGTCTGTTGATTCTGGCTAAGAGCGCGGTCGCCGCCAAGCAATTTACTGAGCTGTTTACCGCCCATAAAGTGCAGAAATATTACCTCGCCCTCGCGAAAGGCAAGCCGAAGAAGAAGCAAGGCTGGGTGATTGGTGACATGGCAAAGTCGCGTCGTAGCATGTTTAAGTTACTGCGGACTAAAGAGAATCCAGCGATTACGCAGTTTTTCTCCTTGAGTGTTGGTGAGGGGTTGCGTTTATATTTGCTTAAACCCCACTCAGGTAAAACCCATCAATTAAGAGTTGCCTTGGCGAGCTTAGGTGTACCCATTTTAGGGGATGATTTATACGGCGGAGAGGCCGCGGATCGGTGTTATCTGCATGCCTATTGTCTGCATTTTCGCTATGGTGATGACGTGACAGGTTGGCATGATTACGCTTATAGGGATTTGCCGACTCAAGGTGAGCATTTTGGCGCTGAAGGTGTCACTGAAGCGCTAGTTGCATGGCGTGAGCCCGAGACTTTGGCTTGGCCAGCGAAAGGAGATTAATCTTTGCAGCGTTATGTTGCAAAAGCCTAGCAAGCTTGGCAAATACGGTCTCGGCCCTCAGATTTTGCGCGGTACATAGCTTGGTCTGCTTGAATGAGTAGTTTGTCAGGTTGGCATCCTTGATAAATCGTGGCGTAACCTAAACTGGCATGAATTTTTATCGTAACACCTTGCCAGATAAATGAATTGTCCTTAAGTACTTGATGCAATTTCTCGGCGACGACTCTGGCCGCGGGAGCATCAGTCGCGGGTAAAATCACCAGAAACTCCTCTCCACCGTGACGACATAGGGCGTCATTTTCTCGCAATACCGATCCAAATAGTCTCGCCGCCGTCAGCAGGGCGAGATCGCCCGCATCGTGCCCGTATTGATCGTTTATGTCTTTAAAATGATCAAGATCCAATAAAATCATACTGTAAGGTACTTTATCCCGCAGCCAGCGTTGATGGATATTGTTTAAAAACTTATGCATAGCACGGCGATTCCACAGGCCTGTGAGTTGGTCCCGCTCCGCTAACATGCGGATTTTACTGACAAGCCGAGTCATGGCATTACCTATCATCACGATATTGATCAATAGGGCCAGAAAGACATAGAACCAAAGCACAGGTATGGCTTCTTGCGTGTGCATGGCGATAAACATAGGACTTTCTTCGGGAGAGAGTAAGGCGATAAAGATACGAATGATAAAAATACCCACCATGGCGACTAAGGGCATGACCATAGCGATGGCAACTCGATTTCCCGTATCGCGTTTGATGGCAAGATAGTTATCTCGAGTTAACATGGCGAAAATGAGCGCGGCGCAGGCTGAGAATACGATGGCCAAAATGCGTTCGGAGCTGAAATTAGGTGGAACCAAGAGCATCACACCAGCGGTGAGTGCTAAAAGAATAAGATCCGATTTTACACTGGGCTTGAGTCTAAAAAGCGCCTTCGTTCCCCAACGCGCTAGAATGAAGCCAAATAAAATCGCCATATCCGAGCAGAACCAAAAAAAGTAACTGGAGGCTTCGGTGCGTTGGCTGTTGAGTATGATGCCAAGGAGGACGAACAAGTTCGCCAGAGAAAAGCGCATACTGGCTTGAGTGGCAATTTTTAACGGTTGTGCAATGAGTCCCCATGCGATGGCAGCCGTGCTAGTAAGCAGGCAAATAAACTTGATGAGTAATAAGGCTTGGGGATCAAATATCATTCTTTTACTTCATATTTTTCTTTAACTATAGATGCTTTTAGGGATTTTCGGTTGGAGTTTAGTGGATATCTTAGTCTACTCTGGACAGATAATGGGTTGAATATCCTTTTTCATTTTAGGGAATGGTAAGGGCCTTCATTTAGGCTGCGGCTGGGATTATTTACGCCCTGCAAACTAAAAGGTTTGCAAATTCTGAGTCTTCCTGCGAAGTTAGATCTTGTTGATTTGCCTACAATCTCCGTTTTGAGGATGTTCTGTTATGGATACAAATAAACTACTTTTAGTCATTATTGCGATTTTATTGCCCCCAGTTGCTGTATTTTTGAAGGCGGGAGCGGGTAAAGATCTGCTAATAAACATCGTGTTATGTTTACTGTTCTGGTTCCCTGGTTTATTACACGCATTCTGGGTCGTGACCAAGGCATAATTTGCTTTCTTCCACACAATAAAAAAGCGCAATTTAATTGCGCTTTTTTATGTTTCAAAATGGGCCTTTCACTTAGAAAGGTAAGGTGTAGCCTATTGTTGCAGTACGTCCCATCCCTTTGAAATAACGATCATTCGTACCCATGGTTTGTGAGTAATAATTGAAATAATCCTTATTAAATAGATTTTGCAAACCTAGGCTCAGGGTGCCAGTGTAAAGCGGCATTGAGAAGGAAGCATCGACTGTCGTGTAACCATCAAACTCTGCATACTTATTGCCCGCCGCGTTTTTAAAATCGCGGTCCATGTAGTAATTGGCTTGAACGCGGGTCGACATTTCATTATCGAAGCTATGGGTCCAGAACAGGTTGATACGGTTTGGTGAAATATTTGCACCATCGAGATCGGTATCGACTTGGCTATCACCATTTGAATCGTATTCGCCCTGCTGGAAGGCGATATTCATGCCGAGATCATCATTGCTGGTAATGTAGGCGGTGACATTGGCTTCAATACCATCGATCACACTCTTTTCGCGCTTCACGTCGTAGAAACCATCACTATTTAAGGCCAAACGTGAACCAAAATCAGTGGCGGAACGATAGTAAGCTAGCTTAGCGCTTAAGTATTTACCTTGGTAATCGGCGCCGACTTCAACGTTATCTGTGACTATCGGCGTGAGTGCCAGTGAGCCATCTATGCTGGGATTGTCGCCGGGGAAGCTTTTACCATCACGCAGAATTCGGCCGATATCCGGCATGCCAAAACCTTGGTTATAGCTGGTATAAACACGAATGTCAGGAGTGATTTTATAAGAGATACCGACGTTAAATAAGGTTTCATCGAAGGTGGCTGAACCGCCCGCAATTTGCTTATTGCCTGCACCCCATAGGGTTTTGTAGTCATCTACACTTAACTCGGCATGTTCGTAACGAACACCAGTCGATAAGGTTAAATTTTCAATTAAGTCATAATCTAACTGCAAGTATGGCGCAACGTTGTCATAGGTACTTTCGGGAACCCATGAAAAGCCTGTTTTTACTAAATCTTGCTCAGTGGTGTCGCGGAAAAGGTCGACACCGTAGGCCGCATCAATTCCTGAACCTGCAATATCCTTAGCGATTAAGGCGCTTTTTAAACCCCATTTAACCGAAGAGTTACGCGATTGCTCGTAGTACAAGCTTTCACCTTTACTGCCGACACCGCATTGGATGACTTGGTCGCTGCCTTCGAAGGATGGATCGTAGAAGCTATCGAAACAGCCGCCACCATAAACCGCTTTAAAATCTTGATTAAAGAGTTGCAGGCTAAGTTGCTGGCCACCAATGTTGGCGTGGGTGTAAGTCAAACTTGTGGTGGTCACTTGGTTGTTGGCGGCTTCCCATGGCTGAGTTTCTTTAACTGCACCTGTGGGTACACCATTGGGCTTGTCACCTGCAACGGGCATCCAATCGCCATTGTTGTCTGCATTGTAATGGTTAACCATTAATTCAAGGCGTGACTCATCGAAGTTATGGCCAAGCTTGATGAAGAAGTCTTTGCTTTGACTGTCCATCGACTCGCCTTGAGTCGTGTCGACACCCACTACGTTATGATTGGCATCGTAATAGACGCCATTATTGCGGTAGCTAACCGAACCTATCATGTCGATAAATTCTGACTCGCCAGAAAACGCATAGCTAGCACCAAAGCTTAAGCCATTGGATTTCATTGAATCAGGCACTGTGACATCGAAACTAGCAACCTGTTCGCTGTCGCCTGTAGGCTTTTTAGTGATGTAGTTGATGATACCGCCCTGGGCACCGAGACCGTGCATGGCATTGGCGCCGTGAATGATTTCGATGCGCTCAATCATGGCAGGATCTATAGTTTGTCCCTCTCTACCACCACTGCGAAGTGGGTTCGATTGAGGCACGCCGTCGATCATAATCAATGGCGGACGACCACGCAGGGTTTCACCTGTGTTACTCATCTTCTGGCGGCTCGGTGAAAAGCTAGGCGCTAAGTTACCGATAATAGTCGATAAATCTTTAGTGGTGCGGAACTGTTCTTCTAATTGGGCGCGGTCGATGATAGTGACAGTATTGGGGATCGAGCTGGGGGATTTATCCATTCGACTCGCGGTGACAGTGATTTTTTCTATGTCTTTATTTTTGTTGTTTGGACTGTTGTCGGTGGCATCTTGGGCCGCAGCGGATTGGGTTAACGCTGCCAATACGGCTAAAGCAACAAACGAGGTTTTGAATGTCATATAACTTCCTGCTAAGGGCGAATGAGTTTGTTACACCGGCTCCCTTGGCATAGGTTAATATTCCATTAAATTGTATTACAAATGATAACGATTTTTATTATTCGCGATTTTAGGGGAGGAATTACAGCTTGTCTAGTCACGCCATACAGGAAATTGCATGATTTGACGACAGTATGAATAAATTGCGACACAGCACTCGGTATCGAGAGGTTTTACTGTAAAGGCCATGCATATAGTGCGAGTTCATGTCGGTAAAGCATTACCTTGTTTGGCATTTGTCTTTGATTTAGGAGACCTATGTTTTAGTCGCAGGTTTGATTATTTGATTGGGCTACGCGTTTGCCTTAGTGCTTTCGATTGTCTGGCGTGTTGATGGAAGGCTATAATCGCCCCCCTTTATACCGTATCTCGCATTGGTACTCTGATGAACCGTAAAAAGAAGATTAATCAAACCTTGAAGAGCAAAGCAAAAAAGGCCAATGCCAAACTGCAATCTAGCAATAAACCTAAATATATTGCGAAGGCAGAGAGAGAAGCATTAGCTGCGGCAGTTGAGCATGAAACCCCATCAAAAACCGCAGAACCTCAGCTTGATATTGCACTGCCAATAAGCTGATTAAAGTAAGTCGTTAAACCTATAGTGCAGTTAAATACTCTATAGGGTTTTGATAAAAGGCCTTTTTATAACCTTGGGTTGAAGTATCCATCAGCCAAGGTTTAGGCAATAAGCTCAAAATGGAATAGTGCAAATGGGGCGGTTTACCTTGTGCATTACCCGTATCGCCGACAGTGCCCAAAGTGTCACCTTGGTAGGTAATCAATCCCGTGGCTGATTCAATTTGGGCTAAATGGGCAAAGTAATGAATTTGCCATTTAGGACCTAAACCAACCACCACATTTCCTCCTTTGAAGAAGTCACCTCGATACAAGATCAGCATAGGCGTTGGCGCAATCACTGCGGTGTTTTTGGCGGCGAAAATATCTATCCCCTTGTGAACGCCCGATGGACCCCAAGGTTCATACCAAAAGGTTTGGCTGTTCCAATCTTTACTGCTGGCACCTTTTACTGGGATCGCGGGTGACTCAGGGATCAGATAACCACCAAGTAGCAGTAACGTCAGTGCTAATCCAACATATTTCAATTTCATTTTTTATCCTGCATTAAGTGTTTGCGTACCTTAAGTTTTAATGAAAATCGCTAAATTCCCGCCAACTTTCAGGATATTGCAAGCGCTCGGCTTCTGAAAGCGATAGCCAATAGGGGCGCCAAAAATAGCTGCACCAAAAGTCAATATTACCTTGAAGACTGCCGAGGGTATCGGGATCTATATTGGGAAAGCTTTCCCATGGATTGGGCGGGGCAGATTTGAATCTGATTAATGCTTCTAGCAAGGGTTTGTCATTGGTCACTAAGGTTATGCACACACCCGCAAAATCGTCATATTGGTTCAGTAATACGCAGGTCGCTTGGGTTGGATGTTCGATAAAACCGTTAAAGTTGACCGTTTGCTCGGGCAATGTGTTAAAGCCTGCCTGGCTAAGTAAAGTGTTTAAGGCCTCTTTACCTTGGTAAGTCAGCAAGCAATGCAATTGATAAGCAAAAATATCTGCTCTGTCCATAGGTACAACGAGTGGATAGGTTTGTATGATTGGCAAGCTGATATTGGGCATCTGGGCTTGATGAAAAACAGTGTGTAACTCAGTTTGTGGCCTAGATTGCTTGAGGCTATTACTGTTGCGCGCAAAGCGTTGTTTAATCCAAGTTAATACTGACATTATTGTTATTTCTCAGTGAACTTTACTGGTGAATGGCGTATTTGCGGATTCTGCAATCGGGGATGCCGTGATTTCCGGAGCCTGCCATCTTAACCAACCTTTTACTCGAGGCGCATCAATATACCAGAGGCCGTTTTGTTGAATTAATGCCAACCGTTCGCGTGATGGGCCAAAGGGGCCAGGATTTTGCTGAGCAATTTCAATACTGCTATCGGTAACTGAGGCAATGATCGCAACGTGACCATAGGGGTTAAATATCCATGGAGAAAACACGAGTAGATCATCCTGCATAGGTTTGGTCTGACTCGCATTAGTGTATTGCCGCATAGCGCGTTTTTCATTCCACATGCCATCGCTTAACTTGTTATCAAAAAAGTCTCTAGCATGGCCTAAAGCATCAGGCATTTTATGCTGGTAGCGTTGGTAAAAGTAGCGCTTAACAAATTCAACACATTGATATTGAATACCTAAGTTATAACCATCTATAGATAGGTTGCGTCCTGAATGGGTATTAACTCCTCCGTTATAATAGATATTAACCCCGTTTAGAGTGTCGATGACTTCTCCTACTTGATGGTGGGAATTAAAGTTAATCCGAGTTATCAGACTGTAGGCACAGTATACGAGCCCCATCAGTATCGCGAAAAAAGCTAATAGAATGGATAAGCGTCTAATCATCTTTAGTACGGCAAGCTAAAAAGAGTTGTTGAGTAAGATACTTATCTCACTTTCGGGCTGCGTATTTTATGTTCTGAAGAATATGGGCGTCTAGGGTATGGGTTTTATATTGGCACAGGTTAATACTTTTGGGTGATCTAAGGTTATCTAAAGCAAAGGCCGCATTAGCGGCCTTTGTTATTTTGGCGGTTAGAGTAAAGCGGTTGCGAGTAGATAACCGACAGCCGATGCTGTCGCTACACCGATAAAGCCTGGAATGATAAAGCTGTGGTTAATAATGAACTTACCTATTTTAGTCGTACCTGAACGGTCAAAGCCGATACAGGCCAGATCACTTGGATAGGTTGGTAGCACGAAATAACCGTAGCTTGCAGGGAGGAAGGCGATTAAGAGTTTTGGATCGACCCCTAAGGCGAGTCCCATAGGTGCGATTGCTGTGAGTGCTGCCGCTTGGCTATTAACAAGCTTAGAGATGAGAAACAGCACTAAGGCATAGGTCCAAGGCTGGCTTTGTACTACATGGGACAGGTTTTCCTGCAGTACATCCATATGGCTGATGAAGAAAGTATCGCTCATCCACGCCACACCAAATACTGAGAAAATTGCCACCATGCCCGCTTTAAAAACGGGACCGTTAGAGATGTTAGTCGGTTTGACTTTACAGGTCATCAGGATAAAAGCACCTGCAATTAACATCATCATCTGGATCACTAAGTTCATCGAGAGCAAGGTCGACTTACCTTTAACGTCAAAGGCGGGACGCAATTCACTAAATGAACCTAACAGTACCACAGCAGCGATAGCGGTGAAGAAAATCCCCGTTGCCCAGTAAGCTTCCTTCGGATATTTTTGATTTAACAGGGTTTCGCTCTTGTCATAGATAAAGGCTCTTTGGACTGGATCTTTAATGCGTTCTTGAAATTCTTCATCTTTATCTAAATCTTTACCACGACGCAGACTCCAAAGTGCAGCAGCCATGACACCGCAAAGCGATGCTGGCACTGACACCATTAAAATTTCGAGCAGATTGTAAGCACGGCCTACACCCTGTTGTGATGCCAGAATCGACACCATAGACACCACCGCTACCGACACGGGCGAAGCACAAATCGCCATTTGTGAAGCGACAGATGCCACCGCCATTGGGCGCTCTGGGCGAATATTTTTCTTCAGCGCGATATCGGAAATAATCGGGAACATGGTGTAAACCACATGGCCAGTACCGCAAAGGAAGGTCAGCGTCCACGTGGTCAGCGGCGCTAGAATCGTGATGTATTGTGGATGACGGCGCAGTAAGCGCTCGGCATACTGCATCATCACATCTAATCCCCCCGCGGTTTGCAATACGGCTGCACAGCCAATGACTGCAAGTATGGTTAGCATAACTTGTACTGGCGGTTGTCCCGGCGCTAAACCGAAAACAAAAATCAGTAAAAATAAGCCAATACCGCTGATGAGGCCGAGTCCCATGCCGCCGTAGCGGGTACCTAGCAGTAGGCAGCTAAGCACTACTATAAATTCCATTAAAATCATCCGATTTACCTCTGCGGAACTACCGCTTAGCTATTAGTTGAGTGATGAGTGTCTTCAGGAACATTCTGCGGAGTAAAAGTGTTTGAAAAATTGCGCTGGCGCATGGTGTAAATAAAAAATGGCATTAGTTTTTTCGGAAATTTGACCTAACGCTAGAAACACGTGGCGATAAGTTGCATTCTGGTTACGAGTTTTACGGATTGGGCTAACGCTTTGAGCTCACTCCGTTTAAAAGAACGATAACAATACTCAAGGATAAGCCCGTGAAACCAGCCACCTTTAATACCGAAGCCTTTGATGATTGGATCCGCAGCCGCTTTGTGGAACTCAATTCCGAGCTAGAACAGCTTTACTACCAACAAACAGATCGGGCCAATGTGCTCGATATCGGCGCAGAAGCTAAGTTGGCGCTGGAGAGCGAAGGGCGAGAGTTGATTAAGACCTTGCTCGATGAGGGGAATACTGATGAAGGTTTCGACAGTGCCTTCGATTTACTCGGCAATGTGGGCTTGTATATGGCGGCCTGTCGGCGCCATGAAATTACCGAGCCCTCGCGGGAAACGACATCGCCATTAGCTGAGGCTTCTGCGCTCGCCATGCATATTGGCGCTTCAATAGGCGTCACGCCGCGCTTTGCCACCGCACATTTAACTACTCACAATCGTGCCCACAATGGCATTTATAAGCGCTTTACCGATCTGAGCGCCGAAAAGCTGTTTGTGGATTACAACACTAAAGGCATTTTGGCCTATAAACGCGCCGCCGATGCGCTATTGAAGATCCAGCCTTTGGGCATTTCCCATCCCATCAGTCACGATTTACTGCGAGTCGCTAAACAGGCCTTGCAAGATGTGATTGAGTCGAATACTCAATTATTCAACCGATTAGATACTGACCGTTTCTTTTACTGTGTTCGTCCTTACTACAAACCTTATCGGGTGGGCTCGGTCATTTATCGCGGCGCCAATGCAGGGGATTTTGCTGGGATTAATGTGATTGATTTAACGCTAGGTCTCTGTTTTGCAAACGAAGCTTCTTATTCGCAAATGCTGGTGGACAAGTTTTTATACATGATGCCAGAGGATCAGCAGATATTGCGCGAGTGCATGCGTCGGCCGAATTTGATGGATGACTTCCTGCAGGCAAAAGACTGCTCAACCCAAGATTGGTATCAAGAAAACTTGCGACTCTTCATCGAAGTCTGCGAATTACATGGCGAGACTGCGATTCAGCACCATAATGAGTTAGTGACTAAATATATTGCTGAGCCTTCGACAAGTATGGAGCAGCAGCATTTAGCTAAAGTCACCGCCAGTGGTCCGCCACTGCATGTGCTACTCGGCTCATTGGAGCGACTCAGAGATAGACGCGCCGCCGCTCAGCGCAGCGATATTCGGACTCGTTATTGTGATATTAAAAAACTAAAAGAGAGTTTGAGATAACACTATGTTTGAAGATTTTAAAAAGGACTTTTACCTAGCAGGTCCAGGATATCTATTAAACCATTCCGTTGGCCGGCCATTAAAATCGACCGAGCAGGTCTTTAAAGAAGCCTTTTTTGCGCCTTGGCAGGAGTCGGGGCGTGAACCTTGGGGCCAGTGGCTGGGTGTGATTGATGATTTTACCTTTGCTTTATCTAAACTATTTAACGGCCACCAAAAGGATTTTTGCCCTCAGGTCAATCTTTCCAGTGCGCTGACTAAAATTGTCATGTCCCTCGACAGATTGAACCGCGAACACGCCGTTGTGTTAATGAGTGAGATTGATTTTCCCAGCATGGGTTTTGCCCTTAAAAAAGCGCTGCCTGCCAGTTGCGAAGTACGCTTTATTCCTAAAGGGCTCGATATCACCGACCCTAATGTGTGGGATACGCATATCAGCCGCGATGTGGATCTGGTGTTTGTCAGCCATGCTTACTCGAATACGGGGCAGCAGGCGCCATTAGCCAATATTTTCACTATAGCCCGTGAGCGAGGTTGTTTGAGCTTAGTGGATGTAGCGCAATCGGCGGGGATTATTCCGCTGGATCTCGCGCGCCTACAACCCGATTTTTTAATCGGTTCGAGTGTGAAATGGCTCTGCGGCGGCCCTGGTGCTGCTTATCTTTGGGTTAATCCCGCCATATTGGAGAGTTGTCAGCCTAAGGATGTGGGTTGGTTTAGCCACGAGAATCCGTTCGAATTTGATATCCATGATTTTCGTTACCAGCATTCCGCGCTGCGCTTTTGGGGAGGGACACCATCAATCGCGCCTTATGCCATTGCCACCCATAGCATTCATTATCTTGCTGGTTTAGGTACTCCGTTGCTGCGTAAATACAATCAGCAATTGATTGATGCTGTGGCGCAAGAGCTCGACCATGAGTTTGTGTCGCCGCGGGATACTGAAAAGCGCAGCGGTACGCTTATTCTGCAGTTTGGTAAACAGCAGCATCAAATGATGACGGCATTGGCGAACGCGAATATTAGTGTCGACGCCCGCAGTATGGGGATCCGGATTTCTCCGCATATTTATAACAATATGGCTGATATCAAGTTGTTACTTGATGTGATTAAAGCAAATCGCTAACTTAAATGATTTAAAATGGCTTACTAGGCTAGGTTGTACTACGTAATTACAACTAACAAGGCACAACACTCTGGGAGGCAAACCGCGACATGGTCGTTCCCGTATGCCGGCGTTAACTCACCGTCACACAGGCAACTTGAGGTTATTTATTGGGTGCGATCATGCTTAAATCTTATAGTCATAGCGGCAGACCATGGGTCGCGGGGTGTGGAGCTTGGGATCGCTGGGCGTGATCGCTAAATCTGCAGGTAGCATAACAGTATCGATGATCAACGCACTGCTCATATCAACGAGTGTCAGCGGGATGGTAAAGAGCAGCAAGGGCGGGGCCGCCAACGCTGAGATCATCATACACTCCTCGCCATTATCAACAGCCGTTTGCACACTTGAGAAAGAGTGGCCCCAAGTTGAATCTTCTCCCATCCTCGACGTTATCGTTGCACATCCCGTGAGAGAACAGCACACGACCAACCAAGTCAACCAACGCATAACCACTCCATTGTTTATATGTGAAAAACTGCATTGCTTCGGTATGATCTACTCACTTGATCAACTGAGAGCGTTAGTGGTGTGGAACCAGATCAGGTTTCATTTGACGCCAACCTGTTCTGTTTCAATAGCTTGGCATTCTAACTATATGATTATATCTGTCAATTATTCATCAACAGAAACGAGATACAACCAAGCTCAATAACCTAGTTGTTAACGGCGACTATAGTTTTGGATTGGTATTAATCATGGAGGTTTGTATGCCGTGTCCTCGCAGAACTCAGATGAGTTTTGAACATACTCTTTAAAATCAGTCTCCACTTCCCTCACTGGCCATCTAGCTACTTTTATTACTTTCCTTAAAACTGCTTCAGTAAATATTCGCTTGAGGGTAGGCCGAGAGCATATTATGTTGCTGATTTAAAATGGATGGCTGGATTTACTGCTTGGCGATGACCACGCTACAAGTAGAGCCTACCGAGAGGTAACAGGATGAACAATAAAGCAGCGCCGCAGCAGTCGGCGTCGACAGAGCAAGACACACAACCGTTGAACGACAGCCGGTATGAAGACCTGCCGCGCAGTGAGTTCCTGCAATTACCCAAAGAGGAGCAAGACCGGCTCTATCAGTTGCGTCAGCAGCGGGTGCGAGAGGCGCCCACGCTTTATGAGTGGGATCTTAAGGTAGCGACTGTGTATGGCATGGGGTGGATCATGGTCCTTATTCCGTGCGGGATTACGGCTCTAGTTGGGTTGGTGACACGCTGGTATGGATTTGAACAATGGTATTATTTTCTCATCATAGTGATGATTTTTGGGCCATTTATGCGCTATCTCTGGTTGGCCGACAAACAGTACCACTATCGGCTCACCACAGAGGGGCTGGTCACCACTTATCATGATGCGATTCCGGATGCAGCCTACGCGGTAGTACGGGGGCTGGCTTGGTTTGGAGTGGTGGTTTGTATTGTCGGGGTGGCCTTTTTAGGCCCGGCCGTCTTAGTCGGCGCGGGTGGTTTTGCCGTGATGGCATTTTTCTTCACAGGTTTTAAAAATATAGAGACAACTTATGAGAGTCCTATAAAAAATGGGCATCGTCATTTGATTAAGGTAACGCGGAATCGTCCATTTATTGCCTGCCAATCGGATGTACGAACAATGGGCTTACGTGCAAGTATTCGCCTTCATTGCCCATTGGATAAGATGCACATTATCTTGTCATTGCTGATGACGCAGTTACCTGATTCTGAAATCCGTGTATTTAAAAATGAGCGCGTGTTAGATGGCGTACCATTTGCGTCATTTGAGTCAGGCGAACCTGCCCAGCTGGTAGATTTCGCCCCTGAGAATACCCATGCCGTCTAACGCTTTCTTTCGCGCCTGTTATTGGCGCGAGACTCGGTGTTCATCAGTGGCAGCTTTGCCACCAAGATGCTAACTGACTTTTTAGCGGCAAGGTCGTCAAGGGCGAGAAAACATTAAGTACGAGCTGTGTGGGTAGGTTAACGATGACCGTGCAGTCCGTGGGTACAGCAAAGGAATAGCTATATGAATAAGAGAGCAGCGCCGCAGCAGTCGGCGTCGACAGAGCAAGAGACACAACCGTTGGACGACAGTCGGTATGAAGACCTGCCGCGCAGTGAGTTCCTGCAATTACCCAAAGAGGAGCAAGACCGGCTCAATAAGCTACGTCAGCAGCGGGTGCGTGAGGCGCCCACGCTTTATGAGTGGGATATTAAGGTAGCGACTGTGTATGGTCTATTTTGGTTAACCTTCCTGATCCCGTGTGGTTGCGTAGCACTTATAGGGTGCTATTTGCTATCTGGCGATACTAGCTTGGGTATAGGGTTAATCATCATGGCTTTAATTATGTGCTTATCTGCTCGTTACCTCTGGTTTGCAGACAAACAGTACCATTATCGGCTCACCTCCGAGGGTTTAGTTACCACCTATCATGACGCGATTCCGGATGCAGCCTACGCGGTAGTGCGTGGGCTGGCTTGGTTTGGGGTGGTGGTTTGTATTGTCGGGGTGGCCTTTTTAGGCCCGGCCGCCTTGGTCGGTGCAGGAAGTTTTGCCGTGATGGCATTTTTCTTTACTGGTTTTAAAAATGTAGAGACTACTTACGAGAGTCCTATAAAAAATGGGCATCGTCATTTGATTAAGGTAACGCGGAATCGTCCATTTATTGCCTGCCAATCGGATATACGAACAATGGGCTTACGCGCAAGCATTCGTCTTCATTGCCCATTGGATAAGATGCACATTATCTTGTCATTGCTGATGACGCAGTTACCTGATTCTGAAATCCGTGTATTTAAAAATGAGCGCGTGTTAGATGGCGTACCATTTGCGTCATTTGAGTCAGGCAAACCAGCCCAACTATCAGATTTTGCCCCTGACAATCCCCAGCCTAGTTGAATAAAGCGTGGACACTTAACAATAATGGCGCTGTAGTTGCCGCGGCAACAGCAACAATAGAGATGGATGGTTAAAAACTGATCTAAATTAAACGAGGGTGCGGCATAAAACCACCTATATAGTCGGAAGTTAACTGGCGTGCCTTCTCTGAATGATAAAAGAGTGGTTGGCGATGATGCCTATTTAGAGAACAACGCGACGATTGAATCTGAATAAAAGTTGTATATACCTTCAAAATACAAAAAGCCCCGATAGCGTTGCTATCGAGGCTTTTATATTTTCTGTATCAATTACATAAAGCGAGCCGGTTGTATAGCGCTAGCCATTACAGGCTGTAGTACATTTCAAACTCAAGTGGGTGAGTTGTACGTGCTACGCGCTCAGCTTCTGCTGTTTTCAGTACGATATAAGATTGGATGAAATCTTCACTGAACACGCCGCCTTTTGTCAGGAACTCATGGTCAGCTTGCAGATTTTCAAGGGCGTTTTCTAATGACGTTGCCACTTGTGGGATTTCAGCCGCTTCTTCTGGAGGCAGATCGTACAGATCTTTGTCCATCGCTTCACCTGGGTGGATCTTGTTTTGGATACCGTCAAGACCCGCCATCAGCAGCGCTGCGAAACCTAAGTATGGGTTTGCATGTGGATCAGGGAAACGTGCTTCGATACGACGGCCTTTAGGGCTTGGTACCACTGGAATACGGATTGATGCAGAGCGGTTACGGGCAGAGTAGGCCAACATAACAGGTGCTTCAAAGTGTGGCACTAAACGCTTGTAAGAGTTCGTGCTTGGGTTAGTGAAAGCGTTCAGCGCGCGAGCGTGCTTGATGATACCACCTATGTAGTACAGAGCCGTTTCACTTAAACCTGCGTATTTGTCGCCAGCGAACAAGTTAACACCGTCTTTCGCCAGAGATTGGTGAACGTGCATGCCGCTACCGTTGTCACCAACGATGGGTTTAGGCATGAAAGTCGCCGTCTTACCGTAAGCGTGTGCCATGTTGTGCACTACGTACTTCAGAATCTGGATTTCATCCGCTTTCTTAGTCAAGGTGTTGAAGCGAGTTGCGATTTCGTTTTGACCTGCAGTCGCCACTTCATGGTGATGCGCTTCAACCACTTGGCCCATTTCTTCTAACACTAAACACATAGCGCTACGTAGGTCTTGTGATGAGTCAACCGGTGCAACTGGGAAGTAACCGCCTTTAACAAATGGACGGTGACCTGTGTTGCCGCCTTCGTAGCTAGTGCCTGAGTTCCAAGCCGCTTCTTTAGCGTCGATCTTAACGAAACAACCTGACATGTCAGTACCGAAACGGACATCGTCAAATAGGAAGAATTCTGGTTCTGGTCCAATCAATACAGTATCAGCGATACCAGTAGAGATCAGGTAAGCTTCTGCTTTTTTGGCAATTGAGCGTGGGTCACGGTCGTAACCTGTCATAGTACCGGGTTCAAGAATGTCACAACGGATCAGCGCTGTAGTTTCTTCGGTGAAAGGATCCAGTACGAATGTCGTTGGATCTGGCATCAGTACCATGTCTGATTCGTTAATGCCTTTCCAACCTGCGATAGAAGAACCGTCAAACATTTTGCCGTCTTCGAAGAAATCAGCATCTACCTGATGAGAAGGAATAGATACGTGCTGCTCTTTACCTTTAGTGTCGGTAAAACGTAAATCAACGAACTTAACTTCTAATTCTTCAAGTTGCTTTAAAACTGATTCAACTGACATTCTCAAGCCTCCGGTAGGGTAAAGGGATGCCCCTTCTATAATCTTTTAACTCAAGTGATTTATCTTGAGCCAAACTTACGAGCTATAAAGCGATATCCATGCCAATAATGTAACTTACTGATTAACATGGTTTAAAATCTTTGTTGCACTTAATTGGATTCGCGTGTGCACCATAATAGTGCTTTTGTCTGTGGCATTTTGGTGCATTACTCCATTTTGGTGCGCACTGAATTGATTCATGCAAACCTTAAGCTGGGATGCACAGCGATAACATGCACCGCTTATATGGCAATGAGATGGCAATGACACTTTGGCTTTCACTATCTCAGTAAGTACTGCCTCTGTGAAGCTCACACATACTTTCAGCGCCGATCGGGACTATTTACCACCGCATAACCGCCGCATAATTGTCATAAAACCACGCTAGTCTGTCCAACTATGCCACGCATTATCAATCCAATAGTGGTTTATTATCATATTATTAGGAAAGAGTTCGTTCTCATGTGCGAAATGTCTTTGCTGTTCACAGGCCAAGTGAAATCAGTGATGCGTAAAAAGGTATCCCGTGACAATGAAGTGAGTCTTAATGCCATCGGGTGTAAACGCCAACATGAACGTTAGATTAAGTGTGCCGCAGAATTTATTGCAGTGTGTTCACGTGGTAATTTCTCTGTGTCTAAGTCGATTTTGCTGATGCTTAAATCGACATTAGCAGTGCTAACATTGAATACGAAAAATAGCAAATTCAGCGGCTTAACTCGGATTTTTCCTACGAATATGGCAATTAAACAGAGCGTTAACTCTGGCTACAGAGGATTTTACTCAGTGGATGATTGACGGAAATTACCCAAGGATTGGCAGATTGTTTTATAAGTGTTCAAAAATAATCCTGTGCGCCAAGGCCGCTCTGGAGTAGAATGGCACGCTTTTTATTGTGGTAGATCGAGCTCGATCACCATAACGAATTACTGAAATATCCCTATTTTTGTTTGATGGTAAGAGGTTTATCCGTGCTAGAGAATTTACGTAACATCGCCATTATTGCACACGTTGACCATGGCAAAACGACCCTGGTAGACAAGTTGCTGTCACAGTCAGGCACCCTTGCAACCCGAGGAGAAGCCACTGAGCGGGTGATGGACTCCAACGATCTTGAAAAGGAACGTGGGATCACGATTCTGGCAAAGAATACTGCCATCAAGTGGAACGACTACCGTATTAACATCGTTGATACCCCAGGCCACGCCGATTTCGGTGGTGAGGTTGAGCGTGTTCTGTCTATGGTTGACTCAGTATTATTGCTGGTTGATGCCGTTGACGGTCCAATGCCACAAACTCGCTTCGTAACGAAGAAAGCGTTTGCTCAAGGCCTAAAGCCAATCGTTGTTATCAACAAAATTGACCGTCCAGGTGCACGCCCAGATTGGGTTATTGACCAAGTATTCGACCTGTTCGATAACTTAGGTGCAACTGACGAGCAGCTAGATTTCCCAATCGTTTACGCTTCTGCGTTAAACGGTTTTGCAACTTTAGATCCGGATGTAGCGAGCGATGATATGACGCCGCTGTTCCAAACTATCGTTGAAAAAGTATCTTTCCCAGATGCTGACGCCGAAGGCGCGTTCCAGATGCAAATTTCGCAAATCGACTACAACTCATACGTGGGTGTTATCGGTATCGGCCGCATCAAGCGTGGTAGCGTTAAAACGAACCAACAAGTGACTATTATTGGCGCTGATGGCAAAACTCGTAACGGTAAAATGGGACAAGTATTAGGTTACATGGGTCTAGACCGTACTGAAGTTGAAATTGCTAACGCTGGCGACATCGTTGCTATCACTGGTTTAGGCGAGCTGAAAATTTCTGACACTATCTGTGCCGTTGGTGCAGTAGAAGCTATGCCACCTTTGACTGTTGATGAACCTACTCTGACCATGACTTTCCAGGTTAATACTTCACCTTTTGCAGGTAAAGAAGGTAAGTATGTGACTTCACGTAACATTCTGGAGCGTCTGCAAACAGAATTAGTCCACAACGTGGCACTGCGTGTTGAAGAAACAGAAAGTCCAGATCGCTTCCGTGTATCTGGCCGTGGTGAATTGCATTTATCAATCTTGATTGAAAACATGCGTCGTGAAGGTTACGAGTTAGCCGTATCACGTCCAGAAGTTATTCTGAAAACTATCGACGGTGAACTGTGTGAACCATTTGAAACGTTGACTGTTGACGTTGAAGAAGAAGATCAAGGCACAGTAATCGAGAAATTAGGTACCCGTAAAGCTGAAATGAAAGACATGCAGCTTGATGGTAAAGGTCGTGTACGTATCGACTTCATCATCCCAAGCCGTGGTTTAATCGGTTTCCAAACTGAGTTTATGACAGCGACTTCTGGTACTGGTCTAATTTATCACTCATTCGACCATTATGGTCCGCACAAAGGTGGCGATATCGGTCAACGCGCTAACGGCGTATTGATCTCTAACGCAACGGGTAAGGCATTGACCTTCGCACTGTTCGGTCTGCAAGATCGCGGTCGTCTCTTTATCGGCCACGCCGCTGAAGTATACGAAGGCCAAGTGGTTGGTATTCACGCTCGCTCAAACGATCTGACAGTTAACTGTTTGAAAGGTAAGCAGCTGACCAACATGCGTGCTTCTGGTACTGACGAAGCCCAAGTGCTGACGACGCCAATCACAATGACACTTGAGCAAGCGCTTGAGTTCATCGATGATGATGAATTAGTTGAAGTAACGCCTAAGAACATTCGTGTTCGTAAGAGACACTTGACTGAAAACGATCGTAAGCGCTTTAACCGCGGTTAATGCCAGCCTGTTAATTCAGGTGACACGCCCTTAAGGTGAGTCAATCGGTTTAAAAAGCCCTGCATAGGAAACTGTGCAGGGCTTTTTGTTGGGATAAATTGAGTAATGGGTATTATTAGTCCTCATCCATCACCCGTATGCAATTGCGCCCAGCGGATTTTGCGCGGTAGAGAGCGGCGTCCGCTTGGCGAACGAGTTCTAACACATTTTGTTTGTTAGAGGGTTGCAGATAGGCGACGCCTGCGCTCACTGTCACAATCCCAAGGTCGGTATTTGCATGCGGAATGGCAATGGCTTGGATCAGCTGATGTATATGCTGCGCTGTATCGAGTACCGTTTGTTTGTCGACATTTGGTAATAGAATGACAAATTCTTCGCCGCCGTAGCGAGCGACTAATTCGCCCGCTCTGCGACCGGACTGGGACAGTGTACTCGCTAATTGTTTAAGGCAATCATCTCCGGCGAGGTGGCCATAGTGATCGTTAAATTGTTTAAAGTGGTCAATATCGAGCATGATGAGGGCCAGTGATGAATTGCTCCTTTGTCCACGACTCCACTCTGTTTGTAACATCATGTCAAATAGGCGGCGATTGCCGATATTGGTTAAACCGTCGGTATTGCTGAGTATTTCAAGTTGCCTATTGGCTTCTGCCAGTTCACTAGTTCGAGCTGTGATCATGGATTCAAGTTCGACGTTACGCTCCTCTAATCGCGCGATCGGGTAAATCTCCCCTTTGTGGGCTAAGCCGTAGGGGATGGATATGCCACTGTGGACAATCATCCAGTCGTTGTTTTCTCGGTGAAATATCAACACTAGCCGTGCTGTCTCGCGGGAAAGCATAGGATTAGGGATAGGTAAGTGGATATGGAAAAAGGCTGTCACAACCACGAGGTTGTCGGCAAGGTCTTGTAAAGAAAGATCTAACATTTCGATGTGGATTCGCTCAGGCACTTGTGCAAAGTCCTGACGAGTGATTCGCACCCATTCTTCCCTGCTGGTGACAAGCTGGTCACTGCTCCCTGCATAGCCGCTAAAGTTATCACTAAAGCGACGAGTTAGCCTGTCATCACGGGAGGCATACATCTCAATATATTCGTCAAATAACGAATGGATCAATTGCTGTCGGTCGGGTCGCATAGGTTAGCTCCGTTGGGGAACATAAAACCATTTTTCTAATATCCGTATAGGAATATTATCTGCGATAAAGTCTAGCTGTTGCCTGATTGTAATCAATTTTATGACGTATATATTAAAAATACTGCAGAGAGTGATGTAAGCCATTATCTGCAGTATGTTTTGTGAGACAAAATTGTTTTGCATTCACTTAATGTATCATTTAGCCCAAGTATTATTTAACACAGCCTGTTGTGATAGTTGGAATTCAAGTTTTAGTTGTTCTGCATACTTAGGAGCATCATTTTGAGTAAAATCTGCACTATCACTCTCTGATATGATTTTATCTCCCGCAATTAAAAACGAACCTGAGTTAGTAAATGCGCCTAGTAAGTCCCCTTTTACTACTATGCTGTAGGGTTTTCGATCTCTATAAAGTGATCGTCCAACAGATGCGAATTCGTTATTAAAACCGAGTAAATCAAAAGCTGTAGGTAAAATATCTAGTTGGCTTGCAAGTATTTTATGCCGTTTAGGGGTTATGTTTTGCCCTGGACGGTAAATCCATAACGGAATATGGAATGCACTTTCTAAGCCCGGCGTTTTCGTATTGAACAAGGTATGATCTGCTAAAATCATGAAAGTCGTATTTTCGTACCAGTCCTGCTTTGAAGCTTCTGTAAAAAATGCTTTAAGAGCTTCATCTGTATATCTAACTGTGTTCAAAAAATCTGTAAATGTATCTTGGCCATACGGATAAACCTGTAAGTGCTTCGGTGTTTCTACGTATGGCATGTGGGTGGTGCCTGTAAATGAAAAACTGATAAAAGGTTTGTCACTTTTATTGGCCAGTTCGAGTGTTTTCATTAGCATTTCATAGTCCCAACCAAATTGAGCACCATCGGGATCGGGATAATCTGAGCGGGTAATGGGGATATCACTGCGACCTAAATATTGCTGAAAACCCGCATAGTTAGCGATGGAATCTAGGCGAATGGAATCGCGTTTTGAGCTTTGCAGCATTTGGGTTTGGTAGCCGTGTGATTGGGCGATATTACCGATTTTTGTGAGGCGTGATAATTCGAGACCACCACCAATATAGCCCACACTTTCTAGGGGCGGTAGGCCGAATAAGCTGGCTTGAACCCCTAAATTACTGCGCTGACCGACGGCGTAAAAATTGTCATATACTTCGGCTTTTTTAGATAATTCATCTAAAAATGGTGTGACTCTATAATCTGATCCGGATAAGCCATCGACATAGGCGTAGCTCAATGCTTCAACTAAAATAATGACTAAGTTACGGCCATTGGGGCTATTTTCAGGGAAGTGACTGAGAAATGGATATTGATACGCTTCATCTTCAGTTTTGTTCAGACGGGCTGCAAGCTGTTCTGCGTTGAAATATTTGTAATCTGTGCGTTGGTAGCTCTGTGCTGTTCCTTTGGCCCCCGTGTAAATGCCATTTAATATCAAATTAGCTTGCTGCTCATTCTGGCTATCATAGGCATCGATAATCCCTAATGGCTTACCGTGTAAGTCTAATCCGCGCATGCACAGGATCAATAAGGGTAATGCGAGTAAAAATGTACCACATTGAGCTAGAAATGATTTATGCGGTTTGGCGACATAGAAAAGGGTACGCCATTTTTTTAGCCAAAAAAGGATGGCTGAAATAACTAATACTAAGCTAAATATGGTCAGAGCAAGATGATCTTTGACTAGAAACGGAATAATAAATGATGTCTCTGTCATGAGTAGAGGCAGATCATTAAATGTGTGTCTGTTTACTACCCCAAAATAGATGAAATCACCCATCAGTGCGATGGTTGATAGCATCAGCATAACTAGACCTAGTTGCAGTCCAGTTCCTTTTATCATTGAGGCAATTCGGCCCTTTGCTGGGGTTAATATGAGTAAGGTCGGCAATAGCAGCACATAGCTTGCTGTCATTAGATCAAATCTAACTGAAGTGAACAGTATCGTCATGACATCGATACTTCCCGCAAAATAATCGTGATACGCAATGTAATTGGCTAAGCGGAAACAGGCGAGAATGAATAACATTGAGACATAAAGAAACAACACACTGCGAAATTGACTTAACTTCATACGATTAATTTGATCATCAGACATTGAGAAATGGCGCATAATAGCACAGCAGTCGTCACGAGTTCAAAATCAGGCAAAGCTTGTTGGTATTGCTTAGCAGGGGTTGCTGATGAGAGGTTACTGGATTGCGTTAGCTGAGTGTGTCACTAGGCGGCACGTGAGGTCTTTTCTGGATAGTATTACTTGGCAGTGGCTTTATTGCTGACGCCTATCATCGCTGTGGTGCGACCGAGGACGTCGGGATACTCGATAGGACTTAGAGCCCTATCGAGTGAGCAGTCAAACTTATGATTTAGCTTTATCTGCCAATTTTACCGCATTGACACTTTCACCTTTGAAGCTGATAGTCACATTTTTCTGAGCGACTTCATTATCTTTCAGCAAAGTTTTAGTGGTTTCTGCCAGCATTGGAGAAGCTGCATTTAACGCACTAAGATCATAGGCCCAAACTTCTAGATCCGCTTCATTATAAGTACTAGCAGGCGCACCTAATTTTTCAGTGATTGTTTGCTTGGTTGAGCCTTCTTTAATGCCGAATGTATTTTTAATCGCTTCATTCGTTGCGCTGTCTAACGCATTGGTTGCCGTATCATTCACTGTGTCAGTGACAGATTGAGTTGCTGATTTAACGATTGAATCGAATGGGCCAGCATAAGCAAATAATGGCAGAGCAGTAAGAGCGATCAATAATGATTTTTTCACACAATAATTCCTTTGGTTAATACATTCCTTTATTAAATGCGCGCGAATTAGACCAGTAATTAGATTTTGTGTCAATTAAGCATCTGTTCTATATGATTTTATTTTAATCCTTTTAGATTATTCCTACTAAGTTGGTCAACCTTTAGTTGTACCTAAAGGTTTCCATTTTGAGGTTTTCTAGTCTTATCTGCTGCTGTTTTTCAATTTCGTTAGTGTTTTATTCCATCGCAATTGGATCCCGTCATATGTGTCATTTTAGGTGTTCTAGTGATGTCGCGTGTTTTAGTGCCCAATTCTATTAATCACTTGGATCAATTCCATGCGGATGTTGTCTGGTGTTTGGCTATGCCAGAAACCAGCTAAGTAAGCGCCCAGCGGTAGGATAAATAATGCGATAAGCACTAATGCGAGCAATCCTTTATGACCGAGCCTGTGGCCAGATTTCAGTCCAAGGCCGAGGGCGGCAGATTTAGGGCAAGCCGCGACACAGCGCATGCAGGCTTGGCACTCGTCACTGCGAACCGTGGTTTTAGTGTGCACTATGATGTTTGCTGGGCAAGCGCGGGTACACTTGTCACATTTCATTCCTTTCGCTTCGATAAGACAGTGCTGGGTATTGCGGCGAATTTTTAATGGGCTCGCAAAGCTTAAGATCCCAAGCATAGCACCATAGGGACACAAGTAACGGCAGAATCCCTGACGACGCCATGCCGCTAAAGCGAGGATCAGCGCAAATACCAGTAGCGTGATTAGGCTGGGTGTTAGGAAGAACAATGCCATCTTCAAGTCGGCAATCTTATGATAATTACCTTCAAGATAATGGGGGATGGATTGTGCTGGCATACCAATGACTATGTAGCAAAGTGCTAGGAGTAATAGATATTTCAACATTCGCAGTGGCCAATCTAGCCAAGCGGGTGGTGTAAGCTCTGATTTAATAAAGCGTTTTCTAAAGGAATACAGGTATTCCCCTGCCAAACCTAATGGGCAAGCCCAACCGCAAAATGCCCGCTTGCAGAGTAAACCTGTGAGTAATACCGCCGCTAGCATGACTGCTGCCGCAGGATGGGTTTGATCCCACAAATTGAGGCTGATAATGGCTTTAAGCTCAATGCCACCCGCAATCGGTAAAAAGGCATCGACTACGTCTGGGCGCATTAGCCAAGGTGTGATTCCTTGCTTAAGCAGTACGGTATTGATTGTGTATTGTATGGCAACCAGCAAGAGCGATAGCGCTAAAACATGTTGAGTCCCTTCACGAAGGGTATTGATTTTAATTTCACCCTTGAGTGCATCAGGCGCAAATTTATGCCCAAGTAGCATCAGTGGTAGTGCAATAAGAAGCCCGAGAGCCAGTGGCCAATAAAGACTCATTGCCACCGCACCGATACTGAGCAACAGAGTGGCGACAGCGCCCCATTTCTGGCCGCTCCAATAGCTGAGGGAGGCGAGATACATGAGTGCCAACATCAGCGTGAGTGATTCGATAAAAGTCATAGTGATGAATACAGCTAATAAGTTACAAGTACAGGCTCTGAGTGGTGAACTGAGGATAAGTTTTTGAGTAATAAGTGAAATTGTGCGTCAGATCTAAGATTCGCGCTATCAATCAATTAAAGCGCGCCATAGCTCACAAAGCTAAGTGTTTTAGTCTTGCACAAATAAAGTATGGCTTGCAGGGACAGCGTGCGAGGTCACACAAAGAATAAAAAGCCCCAGCAATTTATTTTGCTAGGGCTTAGGCGTTCAGTGGGGCATTTGGATTAATTTTTTGATTTTTCGAGTGCTTCGATAAATTTGCTCGATTCGTTAATCGAGGTGTTCATCTCTTTAATCAGGGCCGAAATATCGGTTTGCAGACTCGCAAATTCGCTTTTAATCGCACCAATGGCTTGGGCGTTCAAGTTATGCTTGAGATACAGCATATTATCTTTCATGGCGGTGAGTATCGGCGGCATTTTTGACTCGGCACGGCGCATACTTTTGATCAATTGTTCATAGGCGCGGCGCGTTTCTTTGAGTTTAGCTTCACTGTTGCGGCGTAGGTTGGCTTTACTGATCTCGCTAATTTCATTTTGCCACTCATCGAATAGTGCTTCGGCTACATCTTCGACTTTATTGATGCGGTTGCTGACGTTGTCGGCGGCACTTTGAGCCGATTCGTATTCATCTTTGGCTCTGCTATAGGCTTTTTCTAAGTTGCCATCACTGTAATTGAGTAGCGCTTGCATTTCTTCTAGGGCTGAGCTGAACTCTTTTTGAGCATCCTGTTGGGATTTTTTCGCATCTTTAACTCTGTCGACCATAATATCGCGTTTATGGTAACCGACCTTTTCCATTGCGCCGTAGTAGGCACTCTGGCAACCACTAAGCAGGAGACTTGTGGCAATCAGCCCTGAAGCTATCAGTCTTTTCATTGGGTGTTCCGTCGCTGAATGAAATTAATTAATCGGCTTTAAATCGCGCCGCATCGATAATGCTCCACAGATGAAAGATAGCACCTATTACCGCGGGCACAATCAGCCACCAGAGGGCATAACCCACCACTGTGATAATGAAAAATAACAGTGCGGCCATTATTCTGCCTTGCAATAATTGGCCTAGCCCAGGAAAAAATAGGCTAGCAATAGCGGAAATAACGTTACCTGCAGATCCTTGTTGAGACATCAATTCACTCCTTAGACTTGTAAATTAAGTGTTTATTGTACGAAGATAACGAGTCTATACCAACAGAATCAAGAGAAACCCGTGACTAAGAAGATAGAACTGGCACAAATTCGCGCCTTATTCCTCGGGATCTGGCACTTCCTGCTGCATTTGAGACGGCGTTTAGTTGAAGATCAAATCAATATCCGCGCCGGACATTTAGCCTATGTCACACTGTTGTCACTCGTGCCTATGGTGGCGGTGACTATGTCTATGCTGTCAGCTTTTCCGGTATTTAAGGGGATACGTGGACAGATAGAAGGTTTCGTTTATCAGAATTTTTTACCCGCCGCTGGCGATACTGTGCAAGTGTATATCAATGAGTTTGTGGCCAATGCCTCTAAGGGGACTGCGGTCGGGATTGCGGCCTTAGTAGTGGTTGCCATTTTGCTGATTTCTGCCATTGATAAATCGCTTAATAACATTTGGCGCACTAAAGAGAAGCGTTCAGTGGTGGTGGCTTTTTCTATGTATTGGATGGTCATCACTTTGGGCCCGGTATTGGTGGGGGCCAGTTTGGTCGCCACTTCCTACGTGGTGTCATTGAAGGTCTTTGATGGTCAGTTGTCGGGTGTGGTGCCCGTGTTTCTTGAGCGTTTGCCCATGCTGTTCTCAGTTGCGGCATTCTTGCTGTTGTATATGGTGGTGCCTAATCAAAAAGTGAAGTTTCTACATGCACTATTAGGGGCGATTGTTGCCGCAATCTTGTTTGAGTTAGGCAAAAAAGCCTTTGCTTTGTATGTCACTCAGTTTCCGAGTTATGAAGCGATTTATGGTGCTTTAGCCGTGATCCCCATTATCTTTGTCTGGGTGTATTTATCGTGGATGATAGTATTACTCGGCGCGGAAATTACCGCCGCTATGCCTGAATATTTAGATTATGAGTCGAGCTCAGATGATGACGAAACCGCTCTGAATGCTAAGCCCCTAGAAAATGCCTCTCAAGATAATTCCGCTGCGGTGTTAACTTCGGCTGAGGTGACGGCACTCAAGGCGGTGGCTAAATCTGAATGACCCCATTAGAGGATTATTAATGGCGATGACACTGAATGCCTGAATCCTTCCCATCTTTTATCCGTCGCGACTGGTTTAACGTTGGCAATGGTCAGCAATTGCATCTGGCGCAATACGGTAATCCACAAGGTATCCCACTGCTGTATTTGCACGGCGGTCCAGGAGCGGGTTGTGATATCGGTGATTTAGCTTTATTTAATGGCGATCAATATTGGATTTTGCTTTTAGATCAACGCGGTTCTGGGCAATCTTTACCCTTTGGCGATTTAGCCAACAACCATCTGACTGGTTTGATTAGCGATATTGAGGCGATTCGCCTCGCATTGGGTATTGAGCGTTGGTGTTTAGCAGGTGGTTCTTTTGGGGCCACATTAGGCTTAATTTACAGCGGATTATTCCCAGAGCGGGTGATTGCACAGGTACTGTGGGCGTTATTTATTCCATCCAAAGAAGGTCTCGACTGGCTCTATGGCGCTGACGGCGCGGCAAAATTGCAACCTGCTGCTTATCGATTCTTCAATGACATTTTTCCGGTTCAGTTATCGCTGACTGAACTGCTGGATTCGTATCATCTAGGTTTGGCATCGGCCGATGAAAATGTGCGATACCATTTTGCGCGGCGTTGGGTACAGTGGGAGTTGCAGCTTGCGGGGGCGAGGTTAGTGCTACCAAGGCTGTTACCCGAATCCGTATTAGCATTAGCCAATATCGAGTTACACTTTGCTCGACATAATTACTTCAATGCCATGAATGTGTTACAGCGCGTGACGCCTAGAGTGAAGGCGCGTAGTGTGTTATTGCAAGGAATGCAGGATGCGATTTGCCCAGCGGCGCTATTGCGCGATTTTTTGGCTGGGTTAGAGCATGCTATTACAATTCAATCTGTTGTCGATGGCGGACATATGCTCAATAGTGAGTCTCTGTTTTTGGCGGTCACAGCAGAAATCCATGTTATGTGGTCGTGGATACATCAAAGGGAAATACAATGAAAACATTGCTCATCAGTGCCACTTTACTCGGATTAACCGCCTGTGCTACCACGGCCCCTTCTCAAACAAGCGCTATTGATCAAGTGGCGACTCAGGAGGTCGTGAGTGCCCCTGTCGCGCCCAAAGTTGTTGAACTCGGTGGGTTGACCAATGAAACTGCCGCTGATCGCTTGTACCAAGCGCTGATTAACGCAAATTATCTGGCCACCCAAGTTGCGCCGACTAAAGTTGCTGTGCAGTTTGGCAATAACCAATTTTTGCTTGAGCCGAGTATCAATTCAGCGGGAATTGACCGTATTTTAATGAATCGCTTCTATGCTGTGCACCCGCAATTACAGGCTAGCCAAGAGTTGCCTGCCGTGATTGGCACCTTGAATCAGAAGCTTAATTTTGCCAAGTTTGTGTTGTTGGACCAAGGCGCAGTGATCCAAGTACAAGGTACAGTGACCTTTGCCGACCGTATTGAAATAGAAGAGTTACGTCGTTTTATGCTGTGGACGAATGGCGGCTTAGCGCAGGTCGTACAATCTTTGCCTGATGGCGTAGAGCAATATATCCGCCCGCTCCCGCTAATGCCGCAAATGGTTCCCGTTAAGCCTTAATCTAAAAGGAAAAGTTGTGATTGCGTTAATTCAAAGAGTGAGTCGCGCCAGTGTAGTGGTTGATAACCAAACCTTAGGTGAAATCAATAAAGGCTTGTTGGTTCTGCTCGGTGTCGAGCAAGAAGATACCCGCGAGAAGATGGAAAAGTTGGCGACTAAAGTCATGAGTTATCGCGTTTTTACCGATGAAAAGGGCAAGATGAATCTCAATCTAGAACAAGTCGGTGGGTCTTTATTAGTTGTGTCACAATTTACCTTAGCCGCTGATACAGGCCGAGGCTTGAGGCCGAGTTTTTCAGGGGCGGGTACGCCGGAACAAGCTTTAGGCTTGTATGAAGAGTTTGTCGCATTCTGCCGCGCTAAGGGCGTTCACACAGAAACCGGACAGTTCGGCGCCGATATGCAAGTGTCCTTAGTCAATGATGGCCCAGTGACCTTTAATCTGCAGGTGTAGCTTCTATCGTGATGTTTATCTAGGGGTCTAGGTGATGGGGGCTAGGCATAATCAATGTCGCTTGTACCAAGAGGGAGTATTAAGGGAATGCACATGGATCAATTACTCATTAAATTACGCCAGACTTGGCACAGTACGATCCCCGTTAGCGAGTTTATGCAGATAATGCCACTCGATTACAGCGAGGGAGAATTTCGAGTCACAGCGCCGATGATGCCCAATATTAATCTGCATCAGACCATGTTTGCGGGCAGCATTTATACCTTGATGACCTTAACAGGCTGGGGTGCCGTGTGGCTAAATCAACAGTTGGTGGGCGTGGCGGGTGATATTGTGCTCGCCGATGCCCATATTCGTTATCTTGCTCCTGTGACTTGTGACCCTGTGGTAAAAGTACAATGGCCAGATGTGGATCTCAGCCCGTTACAAAGGGGGCGCAGGGTTAAGGTGAAGCTGGAAGTGCAATTGTATTGTATGGATTCACTGTGTGCGGTTTTTGAAGGCCTGTATGTTAGTACGTCGAAAGTATGAATGCGTTGAAAACAACTTAGTGTATTTGTATGTCGAAGGTGACGTATAACCTTTCTAAAAAATCGAAGCTAATCTCAGATTTTATCCGCTTTATTTCTTTTTTATGGGCTAATACACTAGCGTCATAGAGTTGAGATATTCCATCTGACTCTGAGTCATTTACCTATTTTCGGAGCAGATTATGTCTAAAGTCTTAATTTTAAAATCAAGCATTCTTGGCGGTTATTCACAATCTGCCGTGTTAATTGACCACTTAGCGAGCCACTGGGGAAACCAAGGCGCCGCTATTACAGTACGTGATTTAGGCGGTAAAGACGTACTGCCTATGGTAGACGGTGAAATCGCTTCTGGGTTACGCGGTGGTGCAGAATTATCGGCACGTCAGCAAGAAATGCTCGCCTTATCAGATACCTTAGTCGCTGAATTAAAAGCGAACGATACGATTGTTATCGCTGCACCTATGTACAACTTTACGATTCCGGTTCAACTTAAAAACTGGATCGATTTTGTCGCCCGTGCTGGTGTGACTTTTACTTACACTGAAACGGGTCCAAAAGGATTAGTGGAAGGTAAACGCGCTGTGTTAGTGACGACCCGTGGCGGCGCTCACAAAGATGGCCCAACGGATCATGTTGTACCTTACTTGAAAACGGTTTTAGGCTTTATGGGGATCACCAATGTTGAAGTGGTTTACGCCGAAGCGCTGAACATGGGTCCTGAAGCCCACGACAAAGGCATGGGCGAAGCGAAACACAGTATCGATCAGCTGAAAGCTTAATTGTTCCGTTGATTAGCTGAGTCATTTGATTTAGCTGAATAAATAATGCCAGCCCTTAATAGGCTGGCATTTTTGTATGTGCATTTCAGCTAAGCACGCTTGGCTTAAGTGGCTAGGTTTGAGCGGCTAGACTCGAGTGGCTAGTTTTAAGTGGCACGCTTAGCTGTTTATTCGCAAAGGCTGCAGCCATTGGCGAGGGTGCTTGTCTCAATATAACGCACCTTAGTGCAGGCTTGGTCGCGATTACGACTGATGATAAAGCGTGTATGGCGTTCAGTTCCAAGCGGCTTTTCAGCAGGGTTAACCTGTGTGGCTTCAAACTGTAACGTTTTGGCATGATTTGTTTTATGCATACACCACCTCGCAGATATTTAAGTCATCACAATGTACAGACTGGCCTGATTAGCGCCGCACAACCAAGGCTTAAATTAGCTCGGCTGGCAGCAGACTAAATCTTTAAGCGAGCCACCATTTACCACGCAGCTAAAGCCATTGGCCTTGAGAATGTCGCAGCCCTTTTGTGCTCGAATCCCTGCGCCACAGTAGAGCACGAAGGGATGTTGCTTATTGTCGACTTGGTGTAACCATTGGTCGAGCGTTGGCAATGGCACATTAATGGCTTGGGGCAAGTGACCTGAGGCAAATTCCTCTGGTGAACGCACATCAATCACCCGTGCGCCTTGCTCAATCAATTGCCAACATTTTTCGCCCGAGTGGCTGCCGGATAACTTAGCCAGTAAAGATTGAAACATAGCATTGCTCCTACCATTAGAAAATTTTCAATAAGTTTATTCTAATGAATTGGCGAGTGCAAGCGCTGCAGATTATCGGCAGTGAATGGTTTGGTCTTTGGCGTTGTTGGTACTTGAACTCTGCATTACTGGCGTTAGATAAGCTACTACAAGCTAAATTCATTGCCTCTTTGATAGTGAATGATGTCGTGGAATACCACGGCTTGGTCGTTTAGATTGCGATAGCCATGGGGTTTGTCGGCCGCAAATCGTACTGCTTCACCTTGCTTGAGTGGTTGCCACTCGCCATCGACTAGCACTTCCATAGTGCCGCTCAAGACAATGACATGCTCAGTGACACCCGTTTCATGGGGCTCAGAAAGGCGCTCATAGTTTGGCAGCAGCGTGAGTTCAAACATCTCGAAACCGAAGCGCTCTTCAAAGGGGAAGAGTGAGGCGACTAGCATGCCGTCGGTGGCGGGTTGTTGGCGTAAGTCGTCGGGCTTACGGAATACTGCGCCTTGGCTCTGGGGTGTGGGTTCGAGAAAGGTCGACAGCGAGATATTGAATCCACTGGCTATTTTCCATAGCGTCGCAATGGTTGGGCTTGATTCACCGCGCTCGATTTGTCCTATCATGGCCTTACTAACGCTCGTCTCTTGGGCGGCTTTATCTAAACTCCATCCCTTTTGGTTGCGAAGTGCTTTAAGCGTGGTGGCGAGATAGCTATTTATCGTCTGCACAATGGCCCCATCATTTTTATGAAAATTTAGTTTGTACGTTATAACGCACAGGTGTTATCTTGTCCATCTCGTACGTTATAGCGCACAAAAGCTATCTTGTTCATTTTATAAGTTATAGCGCACAAAGTAATGGCGACACTAATTGCAGAGAAAAGGGGTGGATATGTGGCGAGATGCAGGGAGTTTATCAAAAATATCAGCGGGTTTTATTGCGGTATTAGTGGGTTATAGCAGCTCGGCTGTGATCATCTTTCAAGCGGCGGAGGCTGTGGGTGCGACACCTGCACAGATCAGTTCATGGCTGTGGGCTTTAGGTGTGGGCATGGGCGTGACCAGCATAGGGTTATCTCTTTACTACAAGAATCCTATTCTAACGGCTTGGTCTACACCGGGCGCGGCGCTGATGGTGACTAGCCTAGCGGGGTTGAGCGTAAACCAAGCCATAGGCGCGTTTCTGGTGAGTTCGATTTTAATCACTCTTTTCGGGGTGGCGGGCTGGATGGATAAACTTATTCGTATCACGCCGCAGTCAGTCGCTTCAGCCATGTTGGCGGGGATTCTGCTGCAATTTGGCCTAGGGCTATTTCAGGCGATGCAAACCCAGCTGAGTCTAATTTTGATCATGTTGTTGGTGTTTGTCGTCGTTAAGCCTTTTGCGCCGCGTTACATCATCTTGCTGACCTTGTTGGTGGGTATAGGCATGAGTTTTCAATTAGATTTACTCAAGCTAGATGCTGTTCAGTTGCAACTGGCAATGCCGGTGTGGACGACACCTGAGTTTTCGTTGGCGAGTGTGATTGGCGTAGCATTACCGCTGTTTGTGGTGACTATGGCCTCGCAAAATATGCCGGGCGTTGCTGCGCTGCACGGTAATGGTTATAGGCCACCCATTTCACCTTTGATCACGAGCACAGGGTTAATAGGGGTTATCCTCGCGCCCTTTGGCGGTTTTGCCTTTAATTTATCCGCCATCACAGCCGCTATTTGTATGGGTAAAGAAGCAGACCCGAATCCCGCGACCCGTTACTGGGCGGCGGTATGGGGCGGGGTGTTTTACTTTATCACTGGGTTATTGGGCGCCACTGTGGTTGGCCTGTTTTCCGCTTTCCCGAAGGAATTAGTACTGGCCATCGCCGGATTAGCACTACTTGGCACTATCGCCAATAGCCTGACCGCCGCATTAGCTAAAACCGAAGATCGCGAAGTGGCAGTGATCACTTTTTTGGTGACGGCCTCGGGTTTTAGTGTGCTGGGCATCGGCAGTGCATTTTGGGGGTTGTTACTTGGGTTTATTATCCATTGGTGGAACGGGCACAGAACTGCATCAGTAGTTAAGCGAGCGAATACTTAACTGCAGCAAAAGCGCCTTAGAGATGAATTTCAAAGACTAAGGCGCATGTGTTTTAGATTTTCTTCGTCATAAACACGCTATTGGGATCGAGTTGATAGGTGTCGAAGGGGCCGCAGATTTCAAAACCAAATTTGCAGTAGAGCAAGCGAGCGGGGTTAAAGAAGTCCATCGAACCTGTCTCTAGACTCAGGCGTTTGACGCCAGCGCTTTTGGCATCGTTAATCAAGTGCTGCAATATCTTAGACGCTATGCCCTGTTTTTTATAGGGCGCGGCGGTGCGCATGGATTTGATCTCCGCATGCTCGGCATCTAACCATTTTAGTGCACCGCAGCCCGCTAAATTGTTGCCATCCCAGAGGGTCCAAAAGCGAATATTGGGCTGACGCAGGCCGTCAAGATCTAATGCGTGAACGCTTTCAGGCGGAGAGGTTGCCCGCATATCGTCGAGGTGTTCCTGCAGTAAAGCCGCAATCTCAGGCCCTTTAAGGTCATCTAAGGTTATTTTCATGGCTCTTATGGTGGATTTCATGGCAGATCGGGTGCTCCCTATTATTGTGGCTTATCCATAATGGCGTCATCGCGCTTTGTCGTCTGTTTGCCAATGCGCCATGGTGGATAAGCAAATGCTAGGCCAAGCGTTTTTAGCTTTAGCTAAAGCTAAACGCAGAATCAAAGTCAAAGTCGTGGGGTTTCACCCCACACCCGACCAAAAGGGGAAAAGCGCCTGTTCCCCTTTTGGATACCCCCCGGCGTCCCCAACGGAGTTGAAAGCCCCTTGTGCTCATTGACAAATTTGCTATCGCTTCCGAAGGATGCGTCCCTGCACCTGCGAAAGCTAGTCGGTCATCCATGACCGAACTCACGCAATTTGTCTATTCGCCCTGCGGCAACTCCGAGGTGATGGTATATTCTTTTGACTTTAGAGTTGTCTGATCGTCCTTAAAGCATAAAAGAGTAGTTGTCCTGTTTCTGCCTGTAGTAGGAGTTTTAGCCTGAATTTAGGGGCGGAGTGCAGTAAATCAACGTCAGAATTTCCCCAAATTTAGCGCGGCGAATAACTACTAATACGTTAGCAATAATTATAATTAACAGAGGTGGATATGGGGTGGAAAGGTACTGTTAGAGCAATCAATGCAGCAGCTAAAAAAGCTGAACGAAATGCTAAAAAGTCTCAGAGAGAGCTAGCACTTAGACATAAAGAATATGCAAAAATGCAAGAGTTAGAACAGGCCGCGTATGATGTAGAATTTTTTGAAAATTATATAGAAATTGTTCAATCGATGCACAAAGAGTGTGGTGATAGCATTAATTGGGAAAAAGTTGCAGTTATAGCAGAACCGAATAAACCTATTTTCATCAAAGGATTAGAGTCGGAGGCGATTAGTCAAAAAGAACAATATCAACCGAGTTTTTTTGACCGTTTATTTAAACGTATTGAAAACAAGCTGAGAGTTCTAGATGTCGCAATTGAGTCTGCTAAAAAGCAAGATCAAATTAATTTTGAGTTGTCACTTGAAAAGTGGCAGCAGAATTATAAAGAGTGGGCGGAAAGTGTTGAGCAAGCTAATTTGCTTATAGCTGGTGAGCCAGAAGCAAGAATTAACACGATCAAAGAGCTTAATCCTTTTAGCGAGTTAGACACTTTAGGTTCTAGTTTGCATTTTTCAGTATTGGAGAATTATCTTCTAACCATAAATATAAATATTCGTGGCGCAGATATTATTCCAAATGAGCAAAAATCGTTGCTTAAAAGCGGTAAGTTGTCAGTTAAGAAAATGCCTGTAGGTAAGTTCAACGAATTGTATCAGGACTATGTATGTAGTTCAGTTCTGCGCGTGGCTAGAGAAACTTTTGCAATCTTGCCTGACGAGTTTGTGTTGATTAATGCTACCGATAAGCTGTTAAACAAGGTTACTGGATATCTTGAAGAGCAAACTATATTGTCGGTGTATGTATCAAGGAGCACTTTGGATAGTTTGAATATGGATTTAATAGATCCTTCTGACAGCATGCGAAATTTTATCCATAACATGTCCTTTAAGCCGACAAAAGGCTTTGAGCCTGTTGTGCCAGTAGACGTGGTAACACTTGCGTAAATTGAATGACTAAAAGGGAACTGTTAATGTGTGGTATTGGCATTTGTTATTTTTTTAAAATCGCCATCGCTAAATGTTAGCTCTAGTCTTTGAACCTAAGGTTACACAGATGCTCTAAAGGCAAACCATGGTGATTGGTGAGACGACCGCCCGCCCCATGGACGGGGCGGTCGAGCATCCAAGGATGGACTTGAACAACATCCGTGTTTAACTGCCAGTTCGCCATCCATGGCTCTCGTTCATAAGCTTAGAAACCTTAGGTTTCTATTCACCGTGTCGTCGAGCCAGTACCATGGTTGGCCTCACTCTGAACAATATCTATGTTTAACTGCCTCTTCGCCTTCGGTAACTCTCGTTTATCAACTTAGAGCCTCTAGGTTCTTTCACAGTGTAGTGAGTGATTACCATGGCAAGCCTGTATAGGCGAATATAAAAATGGCCGAGGATAAGCTCGGCCATGATTTGCTCGATTAAGCGTAAAACGGGTAGGTTTAGTAGTACTTCTTCAAATAACTCTCGGCGTAGTTTTTGAGTTTTTTGTTTGAGCTCGCGGTTGCCATATTTTCAATCACATCGCGGTAAGCGGTATTCCCCGAACTAGCTAGCGCTTTTGCCATGTTGGCATAGGTATCGATGGCGAGTTTGTCATCGGCCATTAAGCGTGGTGTTTTCAATTCGTTACTGAGTACGGCTAGGATAAAATCATCGTACTGGCGGTCATCTATGATGCGTTTAGCCGCGAGACGCATTAATTCTAAATCATTGCTGCGTAGGGCATTGGCAAAGGCATTATTTTGCTGACTTTGATCGGCAGTATATTGGCTTTTATCCGCAAGAATCGCATTCCATTTTTTATATATCGTTATGTTTTCTAAAGCTTGACCTGCGTATTTTTTGAGTTTTTTAGGATAATCACCATTAACAATCTTGTTGATGGTTTCGCTGTACTTATCATTGCCTGAATAAGCTAAGCCTTTGACTAACCAAGCACTGTAGTCAATGGCATTTTTTTCAGTGGCTTGGGGCAAAGATGCGAGTAGCTTTGCTTCGAGCGCATCAAAAATGGCAGGATCGGATAAACCAGCGATGGTGAGTGATTCAATGGCTTCTTTTTGCTTGAATTGGTTATCACCCTTAAAGATTTCTTGATAGGTTTCTACCTTGTATTCCTGAGCCAATAAAGGCGAGCTTAATAAACTGATGCTAAGCAGCATACCTGCAAAGAGTGGTTTCATGGTGATGTCCTTATGTGGTTTTTATATGTTGTTATTGGGCCCAGCGTTTAAAAATCAGCGAGGTATTAATGCCGCCAAAGGCGAAATTATTACTCATCACATAATCTGTATCGATTGGGCGCGGCTCGCTGCGGATATAGTCCAAATCGGCGCATTGTGGGTCGATACTTTCAAGGTTGAGTGTCGGCGCAAACCAGCCAGCATTCATCATCTCAATACTCACCCAAGCCTCTAACGCGCCGCATGCGCCTAAGGTGTGGCCCGTGTAGCTTTTAAGGGATGAAATCGGCATACCAGCACCAAATACTGCGTGGGTCGCGTGGCTTTCGGCGATGTCACCGCGATCCGTTGCCGTGCCGTGGGCGTTCACATAACCTATGGCGCTAGGCTCAAGCTGTGCATCTTTGAGGGCCAATCTGATGGCGATTTCCATGGTCTGCGCGTTTGGTTGGGTGACGTGTTGGCCATCTGAATTCGTGCCAAAACCGACTAACTCAGCGTAAATCTTGGCGCCGCGCGCCTTGGCGTGTTCTAGCTCTTCGAGCACCAGCGTACAGGCGCCTTCGCCAATCACGAGGCCATCACGGCTCGCATCGAAGGGGCGTGGCGTGAGTTCGGGCGTTGAGTTTTTAGTGCTAGTGGCAAACAGGGTATCGAACACGACAGCCTCTGTGGGGCAGAGTTCTTCACCGCCGCCCGCCAACATTAAGGTTTGATGACCGTATTTGATGGCTTCATAGGCGTAACCTATGCCTTGGCTCCCCGAGGTACAGGCGCTGCTAGTGGTGTGAATTCGGCCTTTTAAGCCGAAAAATACCCCCACATTCACCGCTGTGGTGTGTGCCATCATGCGGATATAACTCGTGGCGGTGACGCCCGACATATCACCGGTTTTCAACATATCGCCAAAGGCGATGATGGCATCGGTACTGCCAGTGGACGAGCCATAGGCGATACCCATTTCACCCGAGGATACGATAGGATCGTCTAACAATCCCGCATCGATTAATGCAAGTTCACTGGCGCGGGTCGCCATGATGGAAACCCGACCCATAGAACGAATTTTCTTGCGTGAATAATGGCTTGGCACTTCAAAGTCGCTAATGGGCGCGGCTAAGCGGGTATTGAGGCCATCGTATTTATCCCATTCGCCCATAGTGACAACACAGTTTTTCTGTGCCTTAAGGCTTGCCGCTATCGTCTCCCAATCATGGCCCAGGGCGGTAATGCCGCCAATGCCAGTGACGACCACTCGTTTCCCTAAGCGGGTTTGATTTGTCGGCTCGCTCATTTAGATCATGCCTCCATTGACCGATATCACTTGGCGAGTGATATAGGCGGCATCGTCAGACATTAAAAAGGCGGCTAAGGCGGCGATTTCACTGGGTTTACCCATGCGGCGCATCGGCACTAATTGCTCGACCATATCCTTAGGAATATCGGCCACCATGTCGGTTTCAATCAAGCCGGGAGCGATACAGTTGACGGTGATTTTGCGTTTTGCCAGTTCTAATGACAATGCCTTAGTCGCGCCGATAATACCCGCTTTTGAGGCGCTGTAATTCACTTGGCCACGGTTGCCCGCAATCCCAGACACCGAAGCTAAGGTGATGATGCGCCCGCCCTTGCGGCCTTGTACCATAGGCATGACGCAGGGGTGGATGACATTATAAAAACCGTCTAAGTTAGTGTGGATGACGCTGTCCCACTCGCTTTCTGTCATAGCAGGAAAGGCGGTGTCGCGGTTGATACCAGCATTGAGGATCACGCCATAATAGGCACCATTGGCCTCGATATCAGCTTCAATGGCGGCTCTGACGGTGGCGCGGTCGGCGACATCAAATTTCAGCAGGCTCACATTCACCCCAAGCGCGCGAACTTCTGCGGCGGTGGCATCGGCAGCCGTTTGGTTACTGTGGTAATGCAGGGCGATATCGAAACCCGCCACGGCGAGTTTTAGGGCGATGGCTTTACCAATGCCTCGGCTCGAACCGGTAACTAATACTCTGTTATTCATCTGTTTTCTCCACCCCATTTTATCGTTATGTGTCGGTATGGGGTTTCATGTATTTATGGTAAAAAGGTCGCTTGTTAAGGCGCTTTAAGGCTTTTTTATCTACATCATTGCTTTAGTGCCCAAGGCTTCTATTTGCCGCGTCTTGATTGCCTGCAAGGTAGGCTTGTGTGTCCTGAGGTTGGAACACATTTACATTGGCTTGGGCTACTAAGCTCTTTTCTAGGTTAGAGCCGGCTTCGGGCAGCAGATAAATTTGGCAATCGAATACCGCTAATCCCGATTCCTCCTGATAGAGGCGGCTGACTTGGGTGCGATAGGTGCGCCCGAGCTCATATTGCTTTGCATACAAGGTTAATTTGCGCGATCCCAATAGAAACCCGACGCGGATTTTATCATTGCGAAGCTTTGCCTCAACCCCTGCAAGGGCGGCAATACTTTGGGCCATATATTCGATACCCACATAATTGGGTACGGCTTGATATTTATCATCGAAATAAGGGCTCTTGGCCGTGATAGTGACTTCGGTCTCTAGGTTATCGCGCCGATAGCCAATGATTTTATCGAGCAAAATCATCGGTGCCCTATGGGGAATAAAATCGGCAATATCCTGTTCGGCAAAGGGTTGGTTGATCTTAAGCAACTGCATGGTACTAGGCCTCGTTACGGCAGAAAATCAGGCTGGCATTACTGCCGCCAAAGGCGAAGGAATTGCTCATCACATAATTAAGCGCGCCCTTAGCGGCGACTTGATGGCGCTCGACCAATGCAATGTGCGGATCCTGTGGATCGACTTGTCCGTCCCATTCATGGGGCGGCAGGGCTTGGCGGTGATTATGTGCTGAAAGTAATAAATAACAGAAGGCGGCTTCAATGGCGCCAGCGGCACCTAAGGTATGGCCGACTAAGGGCTTGGTCGAGCTACAAGGGGGCGTGTTCACGCCAAACACTTCAACTACGGCGCGGCTTTCCATCGCATCATTTTTAGGCGTGGCTGTACCGTGTAAGTTTATGTAACCAATGTCTTTTGCTGCAATGTGTGCATCTTGCAACGCCGCGTGCATGGCTTTGATCGCGCCTGCGCCTTCGGGATGTGGCGCCGACATATGGTGCGCATCGCTCGACTCGCCAATACCCGCTAGCATGACCTCTGACTCGCCCAACGTCAGGACGAAAAGCGCCGCGCCTTCGCCGATATTGATGCCATCACGGTTGATGCTAAAAGGATTGCAGTGGCCTTTCGAGACAGACTCTAAGGCGTGAAAACCATTGACTGTGAGTTGGCATAAACTGTCGACACCGCCGACAATCACAACATCACAGAGATTCGCCTGTAATAGGCGTTTGGCACTGGCAAACACTTTAGCGCTGGATGAGCAGGCGGTCGAAATTGTGTAGCAAGGGCCGTCTAGCTCAAAATATTGGCGTAAAAAGTCGCTAGTGCTGCCGAGCTCTTGCTGGAAATAATGGTAATCCGCCGGAAAGTATCCGTATTGATTGCGGTAGCTCAGCGCGGCTTCACCTTTTGAAATCCCTGACGTGCTTGTGCCTAGCACAACACCAATACGGGCATGACCAAAATCCCGTTTCGCTTGTTCAACTGTGGTCGCAATTTGCAGTGCGGCGCACAGCAGTAATTGGTTGTTACGGCAATCGAACTGAATGAGTTTTTCGGGAATGGTTGGTAGCGCTGCCGTCACGGGGGCAACTAAGGTTGGGTGCTCGAACAGGAGAGTGTTATTGCGCAGCATCGCACTGCTATCACCGGCGATCAGGCGGTCTAAAACCTGCTGGGGATCTTGCCCTAGCGGGGTACACAATCCAATCTGTGTAATAGCTACTCTGTTCATCATTGTGTGTCTTTTTACCATGGCACAGTTAAGTGCGGATGCTAACAGATTAAATAGGTTCGATTTCTAGCTCAAATTTAGCTTGTGGCATAGTTAAGCTGATGTGGGCTTGCCAAAGAGCATCGCCGATATTTTGTTGATAACGGATTTGCACCACATGGGTTTGCTGGCCGCTTTTACTGATCAAGGTATCTTGACTATAGATCTGGCGACAGGGGATTGTATTCACTCGGGTGCTTTCAAGCGTATCGCCCTGATTTCTCCCAACCGTATCGCAAAGACCTGTGACTAAATGACCTCCTTCTAAATGGGCGCGAATACTCTGCTCAGGCCAATAGATCAGTTGCATCATCGCCATTAAATACTCAGCTTTAAAACTGTTCCCTAGCAGCACGCTTTGTTCACTGCTGAGTGTATTACCATCATAAACTAAGGTAAACAAAGCCTGTCCGAGTGGCGCTAAGCCAACGAGCGTCATGCGCTCATCCTCTAACTCTAATTGAGTGAGTAACTCGTGGGACTTATCACCCACTTTAATGCTGACCTTTTGGCTAAAGGACTGGGGCGAAGTTAGCTTAACTTTGCTGTCGGTTTGCGGGCTGCTAATGTCGGTGGGTTTGGCCGTCGGCTTAGTCAGAGGCTTATCGGCTGCGGGGGCAAAATCATGGGGCAGTGACGCCAAGCAATAACGCATGTCTTTAGCTAGGCCGACACAGGTTTGCCTGAACAGCAGTTCGCTACATCCCGTCAGCCCTAGACTGATGATCAGTAGCGCGGGGAACACTCGCCATTTCGCGTTAAAGTTGAGCGACATGCGGTTACGCCTCTGCAAATTCAGGAATGGCAACTTGGTTTTGGCACAATTCGACCACCATGTTCAGGCGGCGCTCCGAGTCTTTAACGAAGGGATTATTGAGGTCCCAAGCGTAGCCCGCCAGAATCGAGCAAATCATTTGCTTGATGCGTGGATTCGGTTCTTCATAGAAGATCACATCCTGAAAGCGGCCATCATACCAAGCTTGCACATAGGTGCGGAAGGTATTCACCCCCTGCATTAAAGGTGCTGAGTAATCGGCTTGCCAGTCAACCGTTTCGCCATTGAGTTGTTTAGTCACACATTTTGCCGCCATCGATGCCGATTGCATGGCGATAGTGACGCCGGAGGAAAATACCGGATCAAGGAACTCGCCGGCATTACCCAGTAGGGCGAACTTGTCGGTCGCAAGGCGTGACACATTGGCTGAATAGCCCTTGAGCGTGGCGCATTCTTGCACCACCTTAGCGTTTGCCAGTAGGGCTTTTAGTCCTGGTTCTTCATTGACTATGCTCATCAATTGTTGCTCAAGCGAACCTTGTAAACGCGCAAGTAATTGCGGTTCTGCCACTACGCCGAGTGAACAACGGCCATTGCTAAAGGGAATGAGCCAATACCAAATGTCCTTATGCTCAGGGTGGACACTGATCAAAATCTTATTTCGATCAAAGTTGGGATCGCTGATGTTATCTTCCACATGGGTGAAGATGGCGCTTCGTGGTGGCAGACAAGAAGGGCTTTCCAAGTCGAGTAAGCGTGGCAACACGCGGCCAAAACCACTGGCATCAAGCACATATTGGGCGCTGATTTGATAAAGCTCGCCCTGTTCATTGCGCACCATTAAGCATGGATTCTCGGTTAAATCTATCGCCTCGACGGTTTCGCCGTAGCGGATTTCGACCCCTTGGCTTTGGGCGGTATCGGCTAACAGTTTATCAAAACTGGCGCGCTGCACTTGGAATGTGGTGCCCGGCCCTGGGGTAAATTTATCGGTAAAATCGAAGGTAGTGTAAGTGCCATTGCGACGAAAGGCGGCGCCATTTTTATGTTGGAATCCGGCGGCATTGAGCGCATCTAACATGCCGGCTTCTTCGATAAACTGCATGCAGCAGGGCAGTAAACTTTCACCGATGGAGAAACGGGGGAAATGTTGTTTTTCTAACACCAGCACGCGCTTGCCTTGTTGGTGTAGCAAGCTGGCGGCAATGGCGCCTGAAGGTCCTGCGCCGATAATAGCCACATCGACGGCAAGTGAATTTGGCATAGCCGATAAATCGTGAGCGGGTGTAGGCATGTAAAGTACGTTCCTTGTCGTTATCAGGACTTTTTAGTCGTTAAAATCAGTGGCGAAAGTAAAAAGGTTAAACCTATACCTAGTGACAGGGTTAAACCAAAATAATGAATCGCTTGGGTCTGGCTAAAGGCGAGTAAACCAAAGGCTAATAGGGTCGAGCAGGCGGACATAAATACCGCCATCATCACTGCCTTGCCGTGGTTTTGAGCAGAGGCAAAGAACAAGCTGTAGTCTATCCCAATCCCGAAAACTAAAATGAGCGCGAGTGCATGGAACAGACTCAGTGGCGAGCCTGTTAAGCCTAAGGTTGCAAGCGTTAGCAAGGCAGCAAGGGCTGGCACTGCAACCACAACCGCGGCTTTTTTAATGCCAAAATTCAGGCTAAACAACAAGAGTGCGATACCGAGTGCGAGCGCTAACAGCTTTAGGGTTAACAGTCGGTAATGGCCCATGACCGCGGAGATATCCGCGACTTTATCGATAAGTTGTACGCTTTGAACATTGGCAAAGCGCGCCTTGAGCGCGTCGATCTGCTGAATGCCGCCAAGCAAGACAATGGCACCATGCTCAGCGCTCGCGCCGCCATCATTTAGCGCTTCATAGTCGGTGGCGTTGCCATTTGGTGCTAGCCACAGCGGTGCGAGTTGCTTGCCTGCCTCTAACTTAAAGAAATCCGCTGGGGCGATATATTGGTCTTTAGCCGCTAAGTAGCTTGCTTGCAGCTCTGGCTTTAAGTTCTCATCCAACCCAAGGTTTGTGAGCACAGTATCTATCTGAGTTTGATAGATTTCACCCTGTAAGCGATAAGCCGTGTCTTGCCTTTGATGGCTGGGCAGATAACGGCTGAGGCTGACGTAGTTGCCTAACTCTTGATTGGCGATAGCGGCATTCAGCAGTGGCGACACTCGCTCAAGCTGTTGTAGTAGTGCTTCTTCACTCGCGGCGCGTACCAGTAAGAATTGATTATCTGTGCCGCCGCTGAGTAGCTGCCTGAGCTTATTTTCAGGTTCAGTCACGCTCGCGGGGCTTTGCTGCAAATGGCGAATATCGTCATCGACGGTTAACTTGGTTACGCCAACCAGACACCACACCACTATCACTAAAGCAAACATGCCCATGCCTAAAGGTGTGGTCAATCGGTTGGATAACTGAGTGAGGTTGGCAAGGTACTTCCCCGCTAACGCTAATGGGTGGGAGCCCGATGGCAAACGACTTCCCGCTAACTGTGGGTAGGCGAGAATGAGGGTGAGATAGGCCCCGAGTAGTCCCGCGGCGCAGAAAATCGCCACTTGCTGCATCCCAGGAAACGGCGCTAAACCTATGCCCACATAAGCTAAGGCACTGGTGATAAAGGCAAGTGTCACTGTGGGGAAGATATACGCGACCGTCGCCTGAGCGCTCCGTTCGGTATCGCTTAAGCGCTCGCAGTAAAAATGAAAGCTGTAGTCGATGGCAATGCCAATCAAGCTAGTACCAAACACTAAGGTGAGTAAATGCAGCTCGCCAAATACGCTTAAGGTAAAAGTCACGGCCAGCAACAGCCCGCTGGAAATGGTGACGATTGCCAGCAGTAGCGGCATTACAGAACGAAACGCCAGCCAGACTAAAGCTATTACCCCAAGTAAGGATGCAAGACCAAGGATCGAGATTTCACTCTTAGCCGTTTGGGTCGCCGCAATCGCGTGAAACAGGGCACCAGCCTTAAGCAGGGTAATATCGGGATAGCTTTGTTTAACCGCATCCAATCCTAGGGTTAATGCCGTCATCTGCGCCAATTGCGCATTGGGATTAAAAGCGCTTTCTCGCCCCTTTGCCATAACAACCGCAGCGACATTATCGCCTTGATTCGCTAGCAGAATGCCTTGGCTGGCTCTGACTTTGGAACTCGGCGCGAGGGCGAGTAAATTGGCGGGGAATAACAGCAGCGGATCTTGGGCAAGCAAGTTGCTATTGGCGTAGCTAAAGGCGTTGTAAAGCTGCGCTGTGGCCGCTTCAATCAGATTTCCAATGTCTTTCGTTGCTAACGCCTCAGCTTGTGGCGCTGTCAGCAATTTAAATCTGTGGGGGAAATAGTATTGCCCCAACGCTTCACCGAGCTGCATATCGGCGCTGCGAATATCTGTGAGTGCAGCATTTTTTCCAGTAGCAACAAGGTCAGTTTCAAGCTTTTGCATCAACAGCTTAGCCGCAGAGATTGCCGTGGTTTCATCCTTGGCGACGAGCGCAATATAGACTTGATCGGCGAGCGTCGCTTCAACTTGGTTAAGGGCGCGCTCTGTGAGTTTGTCCTGCTGTAAATGGGGCAGCATAGCAAGAATATCGCTCTGCACCCTTGCGCCGTTTTGCCAGAGTTGCAACGTCCACAAACTGGCAGACAGCATCAATAGCAACCAAATGGCGAGGCGCCATTTAGGGGATGATTGTATTAGCGCTTGATTGGCGCGCGCGGTGAAATTGGCGGCCATGGTTAAGGTTTATTCGCCTCTATCGCCACAGCATACTGCGCTAATTCGGCTTCGCTGAGTTTACCTTGTGAAAGCGCACTAAAGTCGATGCGGGTCATATCCTGTGGTGTCACATTCGGCGCGGCGCTCAGCAGCACTAAGGATTGCAACACATCGCTACCTTCTAACACCATATTGGCGATGGCTTTTTTCATTAAGGGATCTTTGGGCGTTAGGCCTAATTGCCATTGACCGTCTGTGCTCAAGCCTTCTGCGATGAGGAAGTGCAGCTCGAAGTTTTCGCTTAAACCGGAAATATCACCGCCGAGCATAGCGCGCACTAGGCTGGGCAATAAATCCCCCATAGCGGCTGCGCTCGCCGAGGCATCGGCCTTGCTGACTTGGACTCGACCTTGGCTATCGCGCTGAATAAGCTGCTTATCTTTTAAAATCAGCAGGGATTCGAAGGGCTTTATCTGTTGCCAGATCAGCCCTTGGGTCTGATCGAAGATAAACTGCCCTTGGCTGATTAACGGCTTTTTGAGCACCTTTAACTGCCGAGATTGCACAAACTGGCCTCGCACCGTTTCGCCCAAGTTAAGCTTTTGGCTCAGGGCGACAAGCTGCGCGGTATCCGCATTTTGGCTAAAGAGCGCTTGATAAACACCGGGCTCAGCTAAGGTTTCTGCTTTGAGTGGCAGGGTTATCAAAGCACAAGCCAAGCCGCAAGCAAGGCAGAGGAGTAATGCACACTTCGCCAGCACAGGATTCTTCGTCAACGCAGAGCTCTTGGCTAGTACTGAGTTCATTAGTCTTCAACCTTAGCGAGCAGGGTGGCGATTTTGTCACGGAACACCTCTGGGGTGACAAAACACAATTCTTGGGTGCACATATCGACCGCCGCTTGAATGGTATAACCCTTAGTGATGCGCGCACCCGTTTCAACGTCGCGGATTTGATAATTGATTTTTAAGCGGTTTTCCCACTCGACTAACTCGGCGCGGACTGTGATTTTTTGCTCGAAGGTGCTGGCTTTGACGTATTTAATCTGCAAATCGATAATTGGCCACGCATAGTTAGATGCTTGCATTTGGCGGTAGTTGTAGCCCAACTCATCGAGCAGTTTGCAGCGAGCAATCTCGAAATAACGCAGGTAATTGCCATGCCAAGTGATCCCCATGGAATCCACATCGTGGAAGGGGATTTGCATTTCCATATCGATAGTGAGCAATGATTTCATCTGCACACTTCCCATTCGCCCGCTTGGATTTTAGCTATGGTTTGGCGCAGCACGGCTTCAAGCGGCCTATCTTCAATTAAGGTCTCAAAATCACCGCGCACTTGGGCGAGGGTTTTCGCCAATGAAGGTGTGAGCGAGGCTTCGTCCAGTTCATTTTGGGCGATACGTAAACCAATACCTTGGGTCATGGCGAGCAATGCTGCCGCCGCGACTTGTTCGGTCAATTGCAGCACGCGCATACAGTCGCGGGCGGCAATAGTGCCCATGCTCACCTTGTCTTGGTTGTGGCATTCGGTCGAGCGTGAGAATACGCTGGCGGGCATAGTGTGCTTGAGCGCTTCTGCTGTCCACGCCGATACCCCAATTTGCACCGCTTTAAAGCCATGATTAATCGCGCGGCGCGGGCCGGTTGAGCCGGATAAGTTAGCGGGTAAGCCATTATTAAACTTAGGGTCCATTACCAGTGCCATTTGGCGATCGATAAGATCGGCTAAGTTAGCCACAGTATTTTTCAGCGAATCCATCGCAAAGGCGATATGGCCGCCGTAAAAATGGCCACCGTGGAGAATATGCTCGCCTTCGCCGTCGACAATCGGGTTGTCGTTGGCGCTGTTGACTTCGGTTTCGATAAACTGACGCATAAACGGCAGCGCATCTTGCAACACGCCGATAATGTGCGGTGCGCAGCGGATGGAATATCTGTCCTGCAGCCTGTCCGAATTGCGCGGATGTTCGTGGTGATTTAAATCTTCCCGTATCCAAGTGGCGATTTGGTTTTGCCCCGGATGCGGTTTAGCGGCAAATAAGATTTCATCAAAATGGTTCGAGTTACCTTTTAACGTTAACGAAGCCATAGCGGTAATGCGGCTACTTAAGCGGGCAAGATATTGGGCGCGATCGAAGGCTAAACAGGCCAAGGCCGTCATTACAGCCGTGCCGTTCATCAGGGCTAAGCCTTCTTTTGGCCTCAGTACGTGCGGGGTGATGTTGAGCTTAGCGTAGACATCTTGAGTCGCTTGGCGTTCACCTTGGTAGATTACTTCGCGCTCACCGACTAACACGGCGGCCAAATACGACAGCGGTGTTAAGTCACCGCTGGCACCGACCGAACCTTCTTCTGGGATTACAGGGACTATGTTGAGATTGAGCAAGGTTTCGATGCGCTTTAATAGCTCATAGGTCACGCCAGATTTGCCAATGGCTAAGGAGTTTAAACGGCAAGCCATCACAGCGCGGGCCTGCATTATGCTTAAGGTCTCGCCTAAACCGCAGCCGTGGAAGCGGGTTAAATGCAGTGGCAATTCGTGGACCAGATCTAAGCTCACATTGACTGTGCAAGAGTCGCCATAACCAGTTGTTACACCATAAACCACGCCTTCTTCGTGCAGCAGACTATCGATAAAGCGCGCACCTTTTTGGATATATTCTTGATAATCCGCATCATCACAGAGCTTGACTGGTGCGCCCTTGGCGACGGCAACCACTTGTTCTAATGTAAGAAATTTACGGCCGAACTCAACAGTCTTTAAGTCTGATTGATTCTTTGAGTCGGCGGCTTGGGTGTGGCTCATGAATGACTAGTCCTGTCTGTCTTATGATCCTGCTGTGGGATCTGCGGTGATGTTGACTCTGCCGTTACAGCATCGGCTTGTACTGAATTGGCTGATACGCGTTCTAACTCGCTGTCTTTACGCCAAAAATCGAAGAAGTTAAACCATTGCAAAGGCTCGCGTCTGGCAAAGTATTCTAAGCGTTCGCTGTAGCGATTTACCGCCTGCTGTAATCTGTCCATTCTGCCCGCCCTTGGGCCTTTAAGTGTTTCGGCGAAGTGCTCTAAATGCACCCGATAACGGCCCTGTTCCCGCAGGCAAAACATTAAAAATACAGGGCAATCGAGTAAGCCGGCCAAAATAAACGGCCCTTGAGGAAACGCTGCATCTTGGCCCATAAAGGGCGCGTACATGACGCGACCTTGGGTATTCGGCGAGGTTCTATCGCCCGCGATCACCACCAGTTCACCGTCTTCTATTTTTTGCTGCAACAGCATAGACGTCGCGGGGTTAAGCTCGGTCACTTGAATAAGATTAAGCGTGCTCTCATGGTTTAACTGCTTGATTACCTTGTTAAAATTTTCAGAATGGCTCGTTAACACCATGACATTCACTTTGACTTTGCGCTGGTGGATTGAAATGGCGCGGCAGAGTTCTAAATTGCCAAGGTGAGACACCAATAACACGGCGCCTTTGCCGCTTTCGAGCTGGTCGGCCAGCACTTGGCGATCGGGGAAATCCACTTGGCTCAATTGGATGCGATCGCACCAGGCATCGATTCTATCGAGTGCGGCATTTCCAAAGGCTAAAAAGTGATTCAGGCAATCGCGCCAGCCTACAGGCTGATTCAGCTTAGGATGTTGCGGCTCAAGCGTTTGCACGCGGCGCAGGAAATCTAACGAGGCTTCGCGGGTGACTTTGCCCGTGAGAAAGAAATAGCAAATCACCGGATACATGATGGCGCGGCACAACCAATGGCCGCCAATACGATAGCTCTCGGCTAACAGTTTGATGCCCCAGTAACTGCCGCGCTCCTTCATGCCCGACCAATGGGTGGCTGTAGTTGATGATGTTGCTGACGAGCAATGGGAGTTTTGCGCGGCTTGTTGCTGTGATTTACGCTTCAATAGCCAAGGCAAGCGTTTGAGCATGCCGAAAAACAACTTGGTATGCAGTTTAGTGATGCGCACATTGTCGGCCACACCTTGAAAGTGACTAACACCACCTTCGGGATAAATCACCTTAGTCGGCTGGAATAAAATTTCCACCCCTTGCCAGTAGAGTTTGACGAGGATTTCAATATCAAAATCCATTCGTTCCGTTAATGCTTGCTGGCACAGTAATCGCTCGGTGGCGGCGAGGGGATAAACGCGAAAGCCACACATAGAATCTTTAATATCAAAGCTTAATGTTTCGACCCACACCCAAAAATGGGTGATATAACGGCCATAGAGCCTGCCCTTAGGCACGGATTCATCGTACTCGGGTTTGCCTGAAATCAGTGCATCGGGTTTAGCCTGCACCCTTGCTACCATAGCTGGAATATCGGCTAGATTGTGTTGACCATCGGCATCGACCTGCAGTGCATGACTAAAGCCATCGCGGTAGGCTCGGCGTAGGCCCGTCATCACAGCAGCGCCTTTACCACGGTTGTAAGGATGCAGCAGCAAAGTCACCCAAGGATAGGTTTGGGCTAAGGATTGCAGTAGATAACGGGTTTCGTCATTGCTGCCATCATCAATCAAATAACAGGGCAGATTAAATTGGGCGAGTTCGGCCAAGGTCTGGGCAATTGCGGCACTGTGATTGTAATTGGGGAGCACTAAGGCGAGCTTAATGGGCGCCGACTCAACTAAGTCGCTGGGAGGTGTTAGCACTGGCTCGCCCCATCGCTGCTGTTAACTGGCGAGATATCGAAGGCAATACGACCTGACGCGTAGCGGTTTTCACCATCGCTATAGGCGAAGGTGAGTTTTCCCTTAGCCGCATTGTTGCTAATGCTTAAGGTGACTTCTTGCCCCGGCAGTATGAGTTGCTGAAACTTAAGCACTTCTAAGTTGGCTACGGCTTCGCAATAGCCGAAATATTGGCAGCCTAAACGCACCGCCCAATCTAATTGTGTCACGCCCGGTAGCACGGCTTGCTCGGGAAAATGTCCCTTAAAAGATTCAAGGTCGGCCGCCACTAACAAACGTAATTCAATATTATCCATGCCGATATTGGAATGCAGGATCGGCGGTAAACTCGATTTAATCATGATCAAATAACTCGACTAACTGGGCCGTGACACGCTTACCCTGAGTGTTAAGCGGTAAAATATCGGGATAACGCCAGCGGCGTGGCAGGGTGACTCGCTCAAATTGCGTCAGTAAATGTGCTTTTAACGCATTGTTGATACTGAGTTTTCCCTGCTCTTGATGCACGCTGCGGCCAAGTGCGGAGAGGGTCACGACCGCGCCCAGTTGGGATTTAAACTGCGGCAATACGACAAGTGCGGCTTGCTCAACATAGGCATGGCTGCCTAACAGCGTTTCCATTTGTGCCAGTGATAGACGTTTTTCTTCAATCTTAACGATGCGATCGAGTCGGCCCTTGAGTCTAAACTGGCCATTTTCGGTCGGTTCGATTTTATCTTCGCAGCGCAGCCATTCATCGTCGGCCAAATAGGGCGATTTAAGTAGTAAGGCTCCGTCGCTAGGATCTTGATCTATCGATATTCTGTCAAACACTTGCCAAGGTTCATCGGCCTCATGCTGACGGCGATAGGCGATGCCGCCCGTTTCTGTGCTACCAAAAATTTCGATGGGCAAGTGACCATAGCATTGGCTGATCCCCTGAGCCGCCGCAAAACTTAATGGCCCGCCGGAGCTAAACACTAAGCTCGGTGAGCGCAGCTGCCGCTCGTGCTCTAAGGCCTTAGGTAAACGCGATAACTGGGCAGGGCTACTGATCAAACACAGGTTTGGCAGTAAGGCAGTGTAATAGCTTAAGGTTTCTGGGTATTCAATCTGCTCGCTTAAAAACGGCCGACTGGCGGCGAGTGGCCACAAAATCTTGAATAACAGGCCATAGATATGCTGGTGGGAAACCGTTGAAACCACACTACAATGGGGTAAATGTTCGGCAAAGGTATGTTCGAGCACTGAGACTTCAACGTCTAATTGCTGAAGTGTTTTACGGATCGCCTTAGGTTCGCCACTGCTGCCGGAGGTAAATAGCACAAGTTCACCGATAGCCTCGCTCGCCGGCCAAGGCTTGCTCGGCAGGCTCAGCTCTTTTCTCAGTAGAATAAAGGCCTGACTTTCACACAATGGCTTATCCGACAATATGCCTTCAAACTGGTGGGTTAACTCGCTCAGCGTGCCTGTTTGGGTGTTGGCTGGTAAGATAATTTCCTTGCCTGCTAACAGCGCCGCACATAAACCGACAGCAAACAGATCGCTGGTATCACTCGCGAGCAGCCATTTTTTCTCTGGCGCCGCCAGCAGTTGCTCATAAAAATACGCCACCTGATTGGTAAATAATGCACCTGTGACTATGTCGTGGTGATTAAAGCTGATCAGTTGTTGGGCAAAGGGCCCTTGGGTTAACCAGTTTTTGAGTAGCTGTGTCATGTTTTCTTCAACCAAAAGCTGCGATATAACCATTCCCCACCGAGGAGCAGTCCCATGAGTACGTATGCAATCAAACCGTTATACAAGGTCCAGGTTGCTAAGCTAGTAAAGCCAGCGGTGTAAGCCGCCATAATGCCATTGAAGATAAATAAGCCGCACCAAAGTAGCGTGACTTTTTTTAGATACCCAGTGGCTTCATCCGGTAAATCGGGTTCTTTCAAACGGGCTAAACGTTCGATCATGCTAGGGCCAGTGTGCAGTGAATAACTGAACAGCGCCAGCATAGTGAGATTTATCACTACTGGGTAATACAGCAGCCAGTCACTTCGCTTGGCAAGATAACTGCCTGCCGTGAGCACAATCCCCACCAATAGTGGTAAAACTAATGTCTTAACCCTTTGCTTTTGAAGCATTAGCCGCACTATCAGCAATAAACACAGCACGAGCGCTATGGTGCCAGCAGGCAAGTAACTGAGCCCTAAATACACGGCAACGGGGTAGGCCAGCAAAGTTAGGGCGGTTAAGACCTGTAGCAAGGCTCGCATTAGGTTTTAACTAAACCTTCGATAGCATTAATCACATCGTTGATTGTGCGAACTGATTTAAATTCATCGGGTTGGATCTTTTTACCTGTCAGTTGCTGCAGTTTTATCACTAAGTCGACTGCATCAATGCTGTCGAGATCGAGCTCTTCATACAGGTTGGCCTCAGGCGTAATCGCCTCGGCATCAATTTCGAATTCGTCCACTAAAATAGTGGTCAGCATAGCGAGGATTTGTTCACGATTTTGCATATTCCTCTCCTATGGACGCTGTGATTCGATAAAGCGAGCTAAGCTGGCAACACTGTGAAAATGGGCCTTAGTGGCATCCGAATTGGCTTCGATTTTGACATCAAATTTTTTCTTGATGGCTAAGCCGAGCTCGAGGGCGTCGATAGAATCTAAGCCTAAACCTTCGCCAAATAGCGGCGCATCGGTTTCAATATCATCAATGCTGACGTCTTCTAGATCGAGACAGTCGATGATTAACTGCTTTATTTCATTGTTTAAGTTCATAATTATTTTCGAGTTGTTGTTTATAGTAATGTTCAAGATCCCGCGTCAGCTGCCGGGCCATTTTTGCATGCTCACCTAAAGCCGCTTGGTACTTCTGGTAAGAAACGATTGTGCCGATTTCAACGGCCATTCCCATGGTTTGCCTTGGGATTTCATACCAAGGTTGCTCCTTTGTCAAACCACGCACATTGGTACGTAGCACCACAGGTAAAATATCCGCTTCGGCTCTTAAGGCGATATTGGCAGCGCCGCGGGCAAAGTGGTTAATGGTCGCACCGACCACCGTACGCGTGCCCTCGGGGAAGATAATTAAATTGGTGCCTCTTGCGAGCACTTCGCGGCAATCCTCTAGCATGAGTTCGGCGCCGCGATTGGGAATATAACCCGCGCAGGACACCACACCCCGCAAAAATGGATTACGCCACAAAGCTTGTTTGACTATGCAGCCCGCATTGGGCATGAGACTTATCAATACCACCACATCGACTAAACTGGGGTGGTTGGCAATGACGATAACGCCTCTGGCATCATGTAATTTTTGGGCATCGTGGCTGCTGACCTTAATCACACCTGCCCAAGTGAGCATGGCGACAAAGCCTTTGAACATTAAATGCACGGCCTTTTGTACCCGAATAATCCGCGCCTCTGGTGTGCCTGGCCAAAAACGCAGTAGCGGCAGAATGGTCAAGGAGCTTAATAAGCCGCCTAAGCCAAAGGCGATATAACAACTTACACCGCCTAGCCAACGTGGCACATAATTCAGCCCTTCGCGGCGAGTTTCCGGCAAGGTATAAGCGGCATTGAGTATTGAATCTTGATGATCCTTGGCGGCGTCATGGCTGTGGGCTGCATCAAACATGCTCAAGTCTCCAATGCCATTGGGATAAGCAGCCTGAAATATTTTGCGCCGTTGCTAGGGCGTGGATAAATGCACCATAGGTCAGCGGATTTAAAGCTGTTGCCTTAGAAATGCGGCTCACCGTGAGCTTGGCCGAAGCGGGTGTATCGAAGGGCGCGAGCTGTAGGCCTAGGGCCAAAGGTAATTCAAATTCTTGGGTAAACTCATCGTACACAGGAGGCACTGGATCATCACCGAAGACCAATAACAATGGTTCTGGCGATTGATGTAATTGGGCGAAGGCTTCGACCATAGCTTGGGACAGAGTTTCTGTGCCCGCCGCAACTGAGGTTGAAGGCGCGGTATTGGCCGCCAATATGCCAAAAATACCGCTGGCGGTGTTGTGCACCGACTGACTAAAACCTAAGGGCGATAAGGGCTGTTTGGCGATAATGTCTTCGAGCAGGCCAATGGTGCGCTGCAACTCTCCATGGCGCGAGGCAAAAATAGAGCGACAATTTGCAGGCATTTCGCACTGAAAACTCACCTCTAACATCATCTTAGTCAAGCGACTAAAACGGCGGCGCTGCATGGCGGGAATTTGTTTGAGTGCGGGAGCGGTGGTATCCGACTGTGGTGGCGTATCGAGATTGAGCTCAGCCGAACTCTCGCACCAAGTTTGCCAACTTTGATGGTGCTGATATTGGGGGGCCCAAGCGCCCCAAGAGAGAATGCTGAATGTTAGTTGCACTACTTTGCCTCGACACTAAATTTAAGCTGTCTTAGTTATCCCTAACTAAGTTAGAACATTAATGGATTGCCATACCATTGCCATACCATAGTGAGGAGTATACGCGTTAGAAGAATGACGCTCGAAATGCCCTCTACAGCGTGGTCATTCTACACTATGCCCTTTCTTTTTATGAAGCCATTTGCATTGTGCGGGTTAACGGAATGGGATCAAGTGCTGTGATTTACAGCACTTATTCGACATTGAATAACAAATATCGCAGTGGCTATCTGATTGTGCAGACGCTTTAACTTACAGGTTAAAATGAAAAAAGGCGCACTGAGCGCCTTTTGGCATGAGCTTGATAACCTATTGCGACAATTGATTCTCGATTTTACGCAGCGCTACTTTCAACTTGCGAGTATTTTCTGGACCCATACGGATCAACAGTTTTTGTGCACTGGGTAGTGCCTCTAAGTTAGGGTCAACGAATTGATAGTTAACGCTAATTGAATTCAGCTCAATCGGATCTTCAATAATAGGTGCTGCGAGTAACATTTTAATCGCTTGCAGCATTCTGTCGTTAAATTTGGCGTTGCTGTAGCCGAGTTCGGTAAAGGCTTCCTCTAGGAGCGGCGTCAGTTGCTTGTAAGTTGTGATTAAGCTCTGTTCGTCCATTTTGGCAATCGAGTCAACATAGGCATCGTATCTGTGGAAACCCTCAGGATTTAAATACACTTTGTTGGTGATTTCTGAGACTGAGAACAGCTTCTCTGGTCCTTTAAGTGGGCTAACTTTACGGGTTAATTCACCCTGAGCTAGGTTATCCACGAATACCACAAATTGGCGGACGAGATCTTGCTGCACTAACGAAGAACTCAGCACATTGTTATTGATCATGGCGAGAGCTTTTTGTTGCACAAATGCATCACTTTCAGCCAGCACAGGCACAGGTTCTACGACAACTTCAGGCTCTGCCACTGCAGTGGTTTCAGTGCTATTGATGTTCGTTTCTGTAACGGCAGGCGTCGTCTCTGTGGTTTCAGGCTCTGGCGCACTTTCGAGCGTCATAGGTTCAGATGCCGGTGTTTCAGGCAATACAATAGGGGCGTTAGGAATGAGTTTAGGTGAGTCAGAATCACCGCTGTAGTAATAATATCCTCCGGCAGAAAGTAGCACGACGAGCACTATCGCAAAAAGCGCAAAGCGATTGCTGCTAGAAGAAGTCTCTTGAGGTGTTATTCTATCATCTTGATTAACTTGCATTTTACATCCTTCGCTTGAGTGTCAAGGTAACTTGGTGAATACATGCAGCTAACATTAAAGTGCAAGAGCGGGCTATTTGAAGGCCGCAGGTTCATTTTGCAAGTTTCCATGCGCTTGTCTATAGCGCTTAGCTGAACATAAACAATTTATTTCGAGTAAAGGCAGATGTTACGCCTCGTTCTTTACCCTTTAATATTTACGGCTTAAGCCTGCACATAGTGCTGCCTGTGCCCGAGCCAACGTAAAATAATTGCATCGACCTTTTCGGGGGCTTGCGCCATTACATGGCTCGCTAATTTCTGAATGTGTGGGATCAAAGCTTGATCGCGCACCAGATCGGCAATTTTGAGCTCAGCCAGTCCCGTCTGCTTAGTGCCAAGCACTTCACCTGGGCCACGAATTTCTAAATCTTTCTGCGCTATGATGAAACCATCATTGCTTTGTCTGAGTACACTCAGTCTTTGGGTGGCGGTATGGCTCAACGGCGCCTTGTAGAGTAACACACAATGGCTTGCGATGGCGCCTCGACCGACTCGTCCGCGCAGTTGATGTAGTTGTGCTAGACCTAAACGTTCAGGGTTTTCAATGATCATCAGGCTGGCATTAGGCACGTCGACGCCCACTTCAATCACGGTTGTCGCTACCAGTAGATGAATAATGCCTGCCTTAAAGTCAGCCATGATTTGCTGTTTCTCGGCGCTCTTCAATCTGCCATGCACTAGGCCAATATTGAGCTCGGGCAGGGCGAGGCGTAGTTCTTCGGCTGTGTCTTCGGCGGCTTGGCATTCGAGCACTTCGGATTCTTCAATCAGAGTACATACCCAATAGGCCTGACGTTGGTCGCTAATGACAGCGTTGCGGACCCGTTCAAGCACTTCGTTACGGCGTAAATCAGCAATCGCCACAGTGGTCACTGGAGTTCGCCCCGGCGGCAGCTCATCGATAATGGACGTGTCGAGATCTGCATAGGCCGTCATCGCCAGCGTGCGGGGAATAGGTGTGGCTGTCATGATCAATTGATGCGGGTGGAAACCTTGGTTCACGCCCTTTTCCCGCAGGCCTAAGCGTTGGTGTACGCCGAATCTGTGTTGCTCATCGATAATAATTAACGCGAGTTTGCTAAAGACTACATGCTGCTGGAAGATGGCATGGGTCCCAATTACCATCTGGGCTGCGCCAGATTCAATATCCGCAAGGGATTGGGTTCTGGCCTTGCCTTTAAGTTTTCCCGCCAGCCAACCTACCTTAAGTCCGAGTGGCTCAAACCAAGCGGCAAAGTTAGTTGCATGTTGCTCGGCCAATAACTCGGTCGGTGCCATCATGGCAACTTGATAACCGTTTTCAATCGCTTGTAATGCCGCCATCGCCGCGACTAAGGTTTTGCCAGAGCCAACATCCCCTTGCACTAAGCGCATCATAGGGTGCGGTTTTTCTAAATCTTTGCCTATATCAGCCACGACTCTTTGCTGGGCGCCAGTCGGTTTAAAGGGCAAAGCGGCGAGGAAAGGATTGAGCAACTGCCCCGTGGCCTGCATGGTAACCGCGGCATCTAAATTACTGCGCTGCCTTAGGCGTAGCATGCTGAGATTATGGGCGAGCAACTCTTCCTGCACGAGTCGTTGCTGGGCTGGGTGTTGACCTAGCTCTAAATCGAACTGAGAGATCCCCGCAGGAGGGCGATGTAGCGTCTGCAGCGCTTGTTTAAGGCTGATGTTGTTAGGTTGCAATTGTGGTGGCAGAAGTTCAGTTAAGCCGCCATCTTCCAGCAATACCAAAGCTTGCTCCGTCAGCTTTAGCCAACTCGCCTGTTTTAAGCCCTCAGTTGTGGGATAAATCGGCGTTAGGGTATCGCTTAGGTGAACATCTTCACCGGGATACACGACTTTATATTCTGGATGCACTATCTCAGCTTGATGACTACCACGGCGCACTTCACCATAGGCGCGGATCATCAAACCATTTTGCATGGCATTACGCTGAGCAACGGAAAAGTTAAAGAAGCGCAGGCTTAAGCTGCCCGTATCGTCGCGCACATTGCAGACCAGCATACGCTTGCGGCCTTGGATGATTTGTGTCGATTGGATTTCAGCTTCTATAGTGCCATAACCGCCTAGGCTGAGGGCGGCAATGGGATAGATTTGGGTTCTATCTTCGTAGCGCAGGGGTAAGTGAAACAGCAGATCTTGTACTGTTGTGATGCCGAGCTTTGCGAGTTTCTCCGCGACCTTTTTGGCGACGCCTTTGAGGTCGGTGATCGGAACAAGATCCAATTGCTGCAAGTCGTTAGCACTCAATCACTGTGAATTTATACATATATTAACAGAGAATAAGCGTAAGGCAATCTCAAGGGGAATTAGGGTGTTATCAAATTTTGTTTGGAAGCATAGCTAATATCCTTCTGTGGCCTTAAGACCACAAAATTGTTGATAAGATATCGTTAGGCTGAAAGCGTGGTTAACTGTGAGTGTTATTACAACCAGCCTTTTTGCTTGGCAATGCGGGCTGCATCGATTCGATTACTGGCATTGAGTTTGGCTATGGCTTCTGAGAGGTAGTTGCGAACAGTCCCTTCTGCGATAAAAAGAGTTTCGGCGATGTCGGAGGTGGATTTGCCTTCGCTAGCGAGGCGAAGAGCGCGGCGTTCTTTGTCGTTGAGTGGGTCGACATCGCCAATCGCCATCATGGCAAGTTCAGGATCGATCACTCGTTTTCCCGCCATCACTTGTTGAATCGCGTTGACTAAGGTTTCCGAGGGCGCATCTTTAAGCAGAAAGCCGCCCACACCCGCTTCGATGGCACGTTTTATATAGCCTGCACGGCCGAAGGTGGTAATGACCACTATCTTGGTTTGGCTATGTTGCTCCTTTAACCATGTAGCCAGCTCTAAGCCTGTGCGGCCGGGCATTTCGATATCCGTTAGCAAGAGATCAAAGCTTTGCTGTTTGAGTAAGCTTAGAGCTTCGTCGCCGTCACTCGCTTGGGTGATACTAAAACCCCCTGCAAGCGTAAGGAGTGCGGCGAGTGCTCCTCGCACCATAGCTTGATCTTCCGCCAATAAAATCTTCATTAATGTGTTGCTCCCTGCAAAGGTAAACTGACGGTAAATCTATATCCCTGTTCGAGATTATAGCTCAAGCTGCCGCCTAAACTGTCGAGACGCTCGCGTATACCAGTGAGGCCATTACCCTCTATAAAAGGTTTGGCCACGGCATTGTCTTTGACTTCGAGCAGCAGGCGGTCTGATTGCTTAGAAAAGTGGATAGAGCATTCACTTGCACCGCTATGGCGAAGAATATTATTAATAAGTTCGGTGAGGATCAAACTCAGTTGGCTTTCTGTGGTTGCACCTAGCTTGGGTAGCTCACCACTGAGCTCGACACTTAAGCCTTTATCCCTTAAGGATTTACAAAGCTGCGTCACGCAACTCTCTAGGCCCTTGTGTTTGTAGTCTGACACGGTGTGGCGGATCTGGCTTAAACTTTCCCTCGCAATTTGTCCTAGCTCAGTCAATTGGGTTGATGCGAGTTCATATTCTTGTTTTGCGATTAGCTTTTCGGCTAGCTCAGCCTTAAGGGCGATGGAAGATAGGCTATGCCCCATAATGTCGTGTAGATCCCGCGCGATACGTTCACGCTCAAGCATAGTGGCCAAGGTGGTAATTTCTTGGGCACTTTGCTGTTCTTTCAATTTATGCCGATAACGTCTGCGTTCGGCGACACCAAACATGCCCACGCCGAGCACTAATCCCGAGCCGTAAAGCGGAAAGTAGTAACTGTTAAAGTGGTAAATCTCATTGAGGGCAAACAGCAGGCCGATGAGGGCTGCAATAGCCAACAGACAGGTCCGGAGAGGATAAAAAAAGCCAATGAAGAAAGCGGCAAAGGTAAATAGCGAGATAGAGCCTGGGTTGATTGGTGTGATCGCTATTGCTATGGCCACCATAATGAGAATGGGCAGATAGGCGCTACGGCTATTGCACTTATAGGTCCAAAAATAACTGGCAATAAAAGGGATTAACACGGCAAAACTGAGGGCGATTTTCCAGCTTGGATAGGGATTAATGGCAAGTGGGATCAGATAAAACACTAAGTTTATCAAATACACCCAAGCAAGTTTTCGTTCGAGCTGAAGCGGAGTGCTTATCATGATGCCTCTGTGTCACTGAGTTGGTTGTTGAATGCCCACCGATGGCATCTGTTTTAATTTATTCTTTTTAGGGATTGGCGCTATCGTCAGCGCCATAGATCCCCGTTAACAACTTTGTCTATTTTGCACTTAATTGCTGATTTTGTTGAAGCAAAAATTTTGCCCAACCATAATCTGCTTGTACTTTGATCGCTTGTTGCCAATCTTCAATCGCGCCTTGGCTATCGCCTAATTCCTGTTTAGCGAGCCCGCGCCACGTGTAAGCTTCGGCTTCACCCCAGCAAATGTTGTCGCAAGGCTGGGCGAATCTTTCTATGGCTGTAGTGGCTAAGGTCTTAGCATTTTGCATGCTGCCGCCAAATATGGCTGGCGTGTTATAGGCGGCGATGGCTTTAAGAAGCGCTACCCGTGGATTTTGTGGTTCTAATTGTTCGGCACTGGCAATCGCCTTGGCGGATTTCATGCCGAGCGTTGCACCTTTGCTATTGTCTAAGGCGATTTGCATGCCATAAACCGACGATAATAGCGCGAGGGATTCTGCATTCGCTGGGCTGGTTTCGAGTGCTTCTAATGTGGTTTGCGCTGCACTCAGTGCGCTGCTAGCGAGTGTTTTCTGCCCCATTACATTGGCACTGATGGCTAAGCGATAGTTCGCATAGGCTTTATCATAATCTTGAGTGCTACCGCTCAGTTGTTGTAATTGCGTTAGATTCATCGCATTCGAGGCCGCGTCTACGTTGGTGATGTTAGTGTTTGATGGCGTTGCTGCAAACGAGTTAGTACTGATAAGCACAAAGCTGGAGGCGAGGAGTAATGTTTTCATGGTATTTCCTTATTGAGTGAGTTTCCCAATGTTTTGGGTACGGGCTCATTATCAGAAATTCGATAGAAGAAGTGCAGACACAAAGGTCATGGCTTTGGCATGACAAATGTCATCAGTTGAGTTGTGTGCTTATATTTTTTATGAGGTGTGCTTTAAAGAAAGTGTGTGATTAATAAAGTGGACAATATCTAGAGAGCAAAACACCGGAGAGGCTCCGGTGTTTTTTATCGTAAATGAGCAGCTAAGTGTTATACCACAGCTTGGGTGCTTGCTTGGTTTATTAGGTAGCCCAAGTAACCTAAGTAGCACAGTAGTAATACTGAACCTTCGCGGCGGCCAATACGAAATCCTGTCCAAGCGAAAGGTAAAATCATGATGGCAAATGCCAACATCACGATGAAATCAAAGGGTTGGAAGCCAAGTGATGATACTGGCTGTACTATTGCAGTAATACCTAAAATACCCAAAATATTGAATATGTTAGAACCAACAACGTTACCTATGGCTATGTCACTCTGACCTTTCAGTGCCGCTAGAACAGAAGTTACTAACTCTGGCATACTGGTACCAATCGCCACGATCGTTAAGCCGATAATGACTTCACTGATACCGAAGGTCTTGGCTAAATCTACCGCGCCGTTGACAAACAAAATACCGCCACCGACTAACATACCAATACCGACTAAGATAAATAGGGCTGAAAGTAGCGGATTATTTGGACCTGCTTCAATCTCTTCCTCTTCATTACCATTTTTCGAGCTGATGTAACTAAAGGCTAAATAACCGAACAGTAGTGACAGCAATATCACACCGTCAATTAGGCTGAGCTCGCCATCTAACAAGAGTGCCCAGAACAACATGGAAGCCAATATCATCAAAGGGATATCACGCTTTACGACTTGAGATTGCACTTGAATAGGGCGGATAAGTGCCGTGATGGCTAAAATCAAACCTATGTTAGCAATGTTAGAGCCAATAACGTTACCTAAGGCGATACCGCTGTTTCCTGCTAGAGCAGATTTTACACTTACAGCCAGTTCTGGTGCGCTAGTACCAAAGGCTACAATAGTTAAGCCTATGATAAGTGGCGTAATACCTAAACGTAGAGCGATTGAACTCGCGCCACGCACTAGGGCTTCTGCGCCTAAGGTTAAAATAATAAAACCGCCAATAATCGATAGTGTAATTAGCATCGTTAGACTCTGTTAAACCTAATATTGAATGGAAAAGTACAAGGGAATTGCCCCTTGGCCGACTGGCGCACATGATACGTGGTTTTATCGGATTTTGACAGAATATGTCATAAAAAAGCACACCCTAGGCGTGCTTAGTTTTAGCTGATGACCATACTCGCCAACTGATTGTTTGGCCTAGTTATTTTTGAGTTAATTCATCTTCCCAGCGGACTTGGGCGCCACGAATGCCGTCAACTCGTTCGCTAAAGGCTTTTTCAAGCACATGGCGTTTGATTTTGAGGGTAGGTGTGAGCGCATCATTCTCAATCGTCCAAGGATCACTGACCACGACAATCGCATCGACATGTTCGTGTGACTCTAAGTGCGGATTAACGCTATCGAGTGTCGCTTTGAGTGAGGTGCGGACTTCTTCGCGGGCTTGTAGATTTGCCCCTTCGGATAACTGCACTAGTGCGACGGGATGTGGCAGACCAGAGCCAATCACGCAGATCAGTTCAACATGGGGATCCTGTGCCAGTTTACGTTCGATAGGCACGGGCGCTACATATTTGCCCTTGGCGGTTTTAAAGTTGTCTTTCACTCGGCCAGTAATAGTGACACAACCATCGGCATCAATTGAGCACAGATCGCCTGTGTGGAAGAAACCATCAGCATCGAAGGCCGCTGCAGTAGCTTCAGGCTGAAGATAATAAGCAGTCATTAATCCCGGACTCTTGAGCAGTAGCTCACCATCCTCGCCTTGGCGGATCTGGCAATCCTCAACTGGGCGGCCAACAGTACCAATTTTACGCGCATCAAAAGGATAGTTTATGATCGAATAGGCACAGTTTTCTGTCATACCCCAAGCTTCGCAGATATTAAGACCAATACTGTGATACCAGTGGATCAGTGATGGTGGAATTGGCGCCGAGCCAGAGCCGAGTAGACGACAATGGTTCAAGCCTAAACCCTTATGGATTTTGTATTTCACAAAGCTGCTAAGCAGTGGGATTTTCAGCAATAGATTAAGTTTACTGACCCCAATTTTGTCGATGATGTTTTTCTGAAACAGGCTCCATAACCGTGGTACCGAGAAGAATACCGTTGGTTTTGCTCGTTGAACATCGACAACGAAGGAGTCGAGACTTTCAACGAAAGCCACCACACTACCTGAGTAGAAGGATGAGCCTTCAATCGCAACGCGCTCTGTGATATGGGCTAAGGGTAAATAGGATAAAAGTCTATCGTCGCCATCGGTGCGCAGGTCACGCACTACCGCTTGGCAAGTCCAGCCATAGCTGGCGAAGGTTTGAATCGCGCCCTTAGGTTGGCCAGTCGAACCAGAGGTATAGATGAGTGTCATCACTTGATCTGGAGTAGGCAGCGGGGCGTTAACTAAGGGATAGCCTAGCTTAAGCAATTGTTCCCATTGATATTGTGCTGGCATCGTATCATAAGGCATGGCAAGGCGTAGTAGCTCGCCGCCGACACCAGCCTCTTGGTCAGCCCAATGGTCAAGTTTGCCGAGAAAAATGGCTTTTGCGCCACTGTGTTGCAGCACATAGCGAATAGTATCTGTGTTGGCGGTAGGGTAAATAGGTACGCTGACATAGCCGCCGTGCATCAACGCGAGGTCGGTGATAAACCATTCGGCACAGTTTTTAGAGAGAACGGCAATTTTATCACCACGCTCTAAGCCTAAGTGATGTAAGGCTCCGGCAAGTTGTTGAACTTTTTCTTGAACTTCAGCCCAAGTAAAATCAAGGAATTGACCCTTGATCGGTTGGCGTAAATAGACTTGGTCCCCCTGAGTATTAGCCCAGTGCGCCAGCATTTCAATTGGCGTCTTAATCGCTGTATCCATTGGCAATTCCCTGTTATTTATTGTTCTTTTGGCTGTACCCAGTATGGCGAGTTTTGTGAGCTCGCGCAAATAGTTTACAAGATTGTAAAATATGAGAATGGAGCGCAAAGCCTACAAGTTGAGTGTTATACCAATCGTATTAAATATCTGTTCATTCAGCGGGAGTTCAACGCGCTTTAGACAAGGCGAAGGCTTGAAGGCATAGTGGTGCTCTGTCGAAAGCCTTAAACGCAGTATAAAGCGCGTTGCCATGTAGTGAACATCAGCCGCCCTTCGGGAGTCACACAGGCATCCCACTCCAGTGTTGCATTGACTTAAAAGGGAATAACCATTTCTGCGTCAATGCGCCTTGGATTGAAATGCCTGTGAGGCTCTGAACTGATTAGATATTTAATGTGATTGGTATGAAAGCAAGATGAAGAGAGTGGCGAGCGGGGGGTTGGATTGTGTTGGCAACAAAAAGGCGCCGTAGCGCCTTTTCGTTTATAGAAGGTGAAATGCTAGTGCTTACAGCTCCATCACGCCGTCCATTTCAACTTGAGAATCCTTCGGCAATTGCTTCACGCCGATAGCAGCACGGGCTGGGTATGGCTGGCTGAAGTAACGGCTCATGATTTCATTCACTTTAGCGAAGTGGCTTAAATCAATCAGGAAGATGTTGAGCTTAACGATATCGTTGATTGAACCGCCCGCAGCAGTACAAACTGCCGTCAGGTTTTTAAATACTTGCACGACTTGTGCTTCAAAATCATCGCTGACAATTTGCATTGTGCTTGGCACGAGCGGGATCTGGCCAGATAAATACACTGTGCTGCCGACTTTAACCGCTTGTGAATACGTGCCTATGGCCGCTGGGGCGTTTTCGGTCGCTATGATGATTTTTTCTGCCATGACGCTCTCTCTAGTGTTGAGTTAATTAACGATTACGGGACGTGCGCAGTACTTCGGGCAGTACCCTAATTCGGCGCATCACGTTGGCTAAATGGATCCTGTCTTTCACCGAAATCCGCAGGTTGATCAAATACACGCGACCATCACGTTCTTCAGTGCTGAGGTTGTGAATGTTTGAACCTTCGGCGGCAATGATCGAGGTGATCTTCGCCAGTGCACCTTGGTGGTTAACAATTTCCACCCGCAGATTGGCTTGGTAATCAACGCCTTCAACATTATCCCATTGTACGGGAATATACTTGTCTGGCTCGCCTTGATAACCACGAATATTGGCGCAGTTTTCCATGTGTACCACTAAGCCCTTACCTTGGCTCACGTGGGCAATCACGGCATCACCAGGAATTGGGCGGCAACAGTTAGCAAAGGTAACGAGCATGCCTTCGGCGCCACGAATTGGCATCATGTGGCCGTCGCGACTCTCTTGATTCTCAAGATTATCGCCAATCAAACGCTGGGCGATAACGATGCTCATGGCATTGCCAAGGCCGATATCGGCGAGCAGCGAATCGAGCGTCGTATGTTTAGTATCGCGGATCACTTTTTCAATCTGCTCAGGCGCAATGCTGTCGAGTTTGGTTTTGCCTAGCGCATGGTTGAGCAGGCGGCGACCGAGTGCAATCGCATCATCACCTTTAAGGCTTTTCAGCACTTGGCGGATTTTAGCGCGGGCCTTACCGGTTACCACAAAGTTCAGCCAAGCGGCATTAGGACGGGCGCCTTTGGCGGTAATGATTTCAACTGTTTGGCCTGAAATTAACGGCTGGCTGAGCGGATACGCTTGGCGGTTAACGCGGGCACCGACGCAAGTATTACCTACGTCCGTATGCACTTCGTAGGCAAAGTCTACCGCGGTGGCATTGACGGGTAATTCCAGAATGCGACCTTCAGGGGTGAACACATAAATCTCTTCAGGGAAGAGTTCCGTCTTCACGTTTTCAACGAATTCGAATGAGGTGCTGGCGCTTTGTTGTAATTCCAACAAGCTTTGCATCCACTTACGGGCACGCACTTGAGTCGTCGTGCCTTGGCCTGTTTGCGCACCGCCTTTGTAGGCCCAGTGTGCAGCTACCCCTTTGTCGGCCATCTGATCCATATCTTCGGTACGAATTTGGATCTCAACGGGCACGCCGTGTGGACCAAATAAAGAGGTATGGAGTGACTGATAACCGTTGGCTTTGGGGATAGCGATATAATCTTTGAAACGACCGGGACGAGGTTTGTACAGTCCGTGCATGGCACCGAGTACGCGATAACAAGTGTCGATGGAATCGACTATCACCCTAAAGGCGTAGATATCCATGACTTCTTGGAATTGCAGCTCTTTACTCTGCATCTTGTTATAGATGGAGTAGAGGTTTTTCTCGCGACCTTTAACTTTCCCTGGAATACCTGCATCGTTTAAGCGCGTATACACAGCGGCTTCGATGCCTTGGATCAATTCTTTGCGATTGCCACGGGCGGCTTTAACGACTTCTTTAAGCACCCGATATCGCATTGGATAATAAGCTTGGAAACCTAAGTCTTCTAACTCTGTCTTGATGTTATGGATACCAAGACGGTTAGCGATGGGCGCGTAGATTTCTAAGGTTTCGCGGGCGATACGGCGACGTTTGTCGGGACGCAGTGCGCCTAAGGTACGCATGTTGTGGGTTCTATCGGCAAGCTTGATGAGGATAACGCGGATATCCTGCGTCATCGCCATCATCATTTTACGGAAGTTTTCAGCCTGGGCTTCTTTCTTGTCGCGAAATTTAAGCTTATCGAGTTTTGACACGCCTTCGACGAGTTCGGCCACCGCGACACCGAATAGTTCGGCTAAGTCGTCTTTGGTGACATGGGTATCTTCGATAGTGTCGTGGAGCAGTGCTGCCATCAGCGTCTCATGATCAAGACGCATGTCAGCAAGGATGCGGGCAACCGCAACCGGATGAGTAATATAAGGTTCGCCACTCGTGCGCATTTGCCCTTCGTGGGCATCGCGCGCAATCTGGTACGCCTGCTTGAGCAATTCTACCTGTTCAGGTTCTAAGTAACCGGAAGCAGACTCCTTTAGACCTTCAAACAGATACAAGTGGCAGCTCTCCCTTTACCTAAATAGGTTTTTACTCAAAAACTATAATGAACGACCTTCAGCAATGGCTGCAACCGCTGCAATTTCAGCGGCTTCACGTTCACGTACCGTTTGACGCTCATCGGCATCTAAGGTGTGAGCATTAACTAAACCTAGTTCGATTTCACGCAGGGCGATAACCGTGGGTTTGTCGTTCATCTCTTCAACCATAGGGTCTTTACCCTGCACGGCGATTTGGCGAGCACGACGCGCCGCAACCAAGATCATATCAAAACGGTTGCCGATTTGTTCTACGGCGTCTTCTACAGTTACGCGAGCCATGTGTTGAAACTCCAGTTTATCTAGGGAAAAAATGACGCAAAATTGTACACTATGACAGCTATCCTGCCAACAGATCGTGAAGCATATCATTTTGCGCGTGGATCTGACTAGCACCTGTTAAGCGCTGACTGCGAATGATGGCACGCAAATCGGCTAAGGCAGTGTCAAAATCGTCGTTGACGATAATAAAATCATATTCTTTATAGTGGGACATTTCCGATACGGCTTGTGCCATACGGCTGGCGATAACATCGCTACTGTCTTGTCCGCGACCAGTGAGGCGGCGCTCTAGCTCGGCTTTAGAGGGTGGTAGAATAAACACACCAACGGCTTCTGGCATCACGGCTTTAACTTGTTCGGCACCTTGCCAGTCGATATCGAGGAAAACATCGATACCTTGGGTGAGCGTATGCTCGATCACATGGCGCGAGGTACCATAGTAATTGCCAAACACTTCTGCCCATTCAAAAAAGGCATTTTCAGCAATTAAGGCTTTGAATTGCTCAACATTAACGAAGTGATAGTGTTGACCATCAACTTCACCTGGGCGTGGTGCGCGGGTGGTATGAGATACCGAAACCTGCATGTCGGCTGGCTTGTCTTTAAGCAAGGCTGAAATCAACGAGGATTTACCTGCGCCACTTGGCGCCGACACAATAAATAAATTTCCGCGTGCGGTCATGAGCTAAATATCCAATGGGTTAACGCAAGAAGGGCCCAGAAAGCCGAGCATTATACCGATTTTGACCATAGAAATACTAGGGCTTGTTGGCTGGCAATTTAAGCCTATTTTAGATTTACTTCGATATTATGTGCATTTTTATCCGACTTGGGTCGTAGGCACTGACAATTGCGGGTAAATTGGTTACGCTCGTGCGAATAAGGCAATGAGTGTCTTTTTGTATCTCGTTTTTACAACAATAAAGGAAGGGTCGTGCTGTTAAAATCTCTTTTCTGCCTTCACGGGCGTGATTCTCGTCCCCGTTTTGTCGCAATCAGTGTTGGCGTTTATGTCTGTATTGCATTTGCAGCCGCTGCTTTTGGGGCTAATTTTCTGATGTATTTGCTGGCATTGTTGGGTCTACCTTTATTAGGGCTCACCAGTTTGCGTCGTTTGGCCGATGCCGATAAGTCAAAAGGCTTGATTGGCGTATTCCTATTGCCGTTAATAATTTTCATCGGCCTGTTAGCGGCCGATGTGCATATTGCCTTAATTGGATTGAGTTTAGTGTTAGCCGCGGGACTGACATTTTGGGGCTGGCGCTTTCCTGCACCAACGATAGTGGATTATCGCTACGGTTATTTCGGTCCTGAGCTGGATGCACCAACATCACAGGCAATGCCTAGGCGCCGTGTGGAACCGACTATCGTTCCTAAAACCATCGCACCTAAAACCATAGATCCTAAAATCGTAGATCCTAACACTATAGACGCTAAAGCCATGGCATCTAAAACTGCCATAGATCCTAACATCATTGACCCTAAACCTATTGTTGCTCAAGACGTTGCCGTAAGACAATCGGCAAAATCTACCTCTCATATTCAAGCACAACCTCAAGCTGAAAGGCATGAGCCGCATGTTGATCAGCTTCATGCCCAAACCATTAGTGCTGAGACTGTGTCTGAGCCAGAGGTCGATTTATCGACCCATGTTGAATCTGTTTTAACATCGCCGAGGGTTGAGCCGAGTGTTAGCGCGGCGGAGGCAGAGCGAGAAGCGTTGCGTCAAGATGAGCTGCGCTTTGATGCGTTAACTCGAATGACGCAGAATCCTGCCGATTTTGTGATACCAGACAGCCATGCAGATTTCCGTCCTGCTAATACTAGCCGCGTTGAACAGACCCACATTGAGTTGGTCGATGTCGATGTGGACAATGTTGATTTGAAACATGTCGACTTTACTGCGGCGCAATTAGATCCTGCCGAGCGTAGTGCTGAACCCGGTTGGCGTTTTACCGCCGAAGAAGATGACGAGCCTGACAGCTTTAACGATAGAGATCATGCCGAAGAAGTGCGTCAGCGCCGCGCCGAAGCAAAAGATTCTGGTTCGATGACTGAGCTATTTCGCGGTTTATTTGAGTTTTTGGCGCCACTAAAGCGTTTCTTGGTGTTGCCTAAGATTAAACTGCCGAAAGTGGAACGCCGTTATTGGCGCCCAGCAGGAATTGGCTGTGGTGTGGTGCTCTTGATTGCCTTGGTGTGGGGCCTTTGGCCAAATGGCGACTCTGAGACAGGTGATGGTGCAGAAGTTGTAACAGTTAACGCGATTGCGCCCTATGCGGGTGAGCGGGTGACGCTCGCGTTACCCGACGGTTTTTCTGTGGCGCTGGAGGATGACATCTTGATCATGCGTTGGCTCGGTGAGAAAGGTAAAGCACAAAACCTGTGGTCCTTAGCGACGGCAAAGGGAGATAAAACTTGCAGCGTCTTATCCTTTAACAATGGCACTGACTATCGCCCTGTGACTGTGGATCTGAAAGCGGATTCCGCTTCAGAGGCGCGATTCTCACCACTCGATACTCAGGCCATCATTATTGACCTCGCCCGTCGAGGTAATATTAGCCTGTGTGGTTATAAGTTCAGTCTTAAGGGCAGCCAAGCGATATTGGAACAAAATCGCACCTTTGGCGATTATATTGCTCGTTAAAAAAGTCTGCAGCTAAGTCGATAAAAATTCTGCTTAAATGCTAGTCACAATTAGAGGGGTAGATTACACTTTTGCTCCTCTTTTTCTCAAACCGTACTTTAGGTTGTTTAGGTCGCTGCGGTTTGGAGAAACACCTTTAAATTTGAACTGAATATATCAATCCAGCATGAATACAGAATTGACCTTAGTCATTATGGCTGCGGGGCTAGGTAGTCGTTTCGGCGGCGATAAGCAATTGGCGGCACTCGGCCCCGCGGGTGAACCCATGTTGGTGCTATCAATCATGTCGGCCATTCGCAGTGGTTTTCAGCGTGCTGTGCTGGTGATCCGCCCAGAATTAGAAAGTGAATTAACTGAGATCCTGACACGATTTTTGCCAGCCGATTTTGAATATCATTTTTGCTATCAAGTCTTAACGGATTTACCCGAAGCGGCGCAGTTGGCGGATCTTAGCCACAGGCTTAAACCTTGGGGGACGGCCCATGCACTGTGGAGTGCACGCCATCTCGTTAAAGGGCCAATGGCCGTTATCAATGCCGATGATTTTTATGGTGATAGCGCTTTTGCTTCCTTAGCCAAAGGCTTAAGCACTAGGCCAACTGAGTGGATGATGGTGGCCTATCCCATAGAACTCACGTTGTCGGAACACGGTGGTGTTAACCGTGGTTTGTGTCAGGTTGAAAATGGTCAGCTTAAATCGGTCGCCGAATGGCTTAATATCGCCGAGCAAGCAGGCCACTTAATGGGTGATGGCCCGCAGGGTCATGCTAATTTGCCGGCGCAGTCCTTGGTCTCTATGACATGCTGGGGCTTCTCCCCAAACATATTTGATGTTATTAAACGTGAATTAACCGAATTTATCGGGCAACAGGGGCAACAACCTAAGTCTGAATGCTATTTACCCGCCATAGTACAAGCGGGAATTGAGCAAGGTTTGCCTGTGAATGTCGATGTTGCCTGTGAGCCATGGCTTGGCGTGACTTATCCGCAGGACACTGTCTGGGTAAAACAAAAATTAACGGAGTTATTGAGTGATTAAACTCATCAGGCAGTCAGTGTTGCCTCATTTTGGTATTGAATCTGCCGAGGCAAAAATTTCTGCCCTCGGTAATGGCCACATCAATGACACCCTTTTGGTGCGCTGGCCTGCGGGTGAATTGGTATTGCAGCGAATTAACACTGAGGTATTTAAAACACCCAACGCTTTGGTCTGCAATGCCGATAAAATTAGCCATCATTTATGCGCTAAGTCGTTGCAGCAACAATACGGCCTGAAAGTCGTTAGCCCTTGTTTAACCCAAGAGGGTGAATTGGCTATCGATTTAGGCGAACAAGGATTTTGGCGCGCGATCAGTTACTTGCCCCATAGTCTCAGCATCGAAGTGGTTAAGTCGGAACAAGAAGCGGAAATGGCGGCTAAGGCCTTTGGGCATTTTGCCTCAGCCTTGAGTGATTTTGATGCGACAGAGCTTGAAGATGTGATCCCTCAATTTCACCATCTACCGGGACGCATGGCCTTACTAAAGCAGGCCGCTGAACTCGATAGTCAACATCGCTTAGCGCTCTGCCGTCATTGGGTCGATTACGCGTTATCTCAGCAGGCTTTGCTGGATGAACTTGCAGAAATATCGCCAAAGCTGCCGCTGCGAATTTGTCATAACGACACGAAAATCAATAACATGCTTTTCGATAAACGCGATATGTCCAGCATGGCGATTATCGATTTAGATACCTGCATGAAAGGTCATCTGATGTATGACTTTGGCGATATGGTCCGCACCTTCTGCTCGCCAGAGGAAGAAGACTCAACGGCTTTGGATAAAGTCCAAGTGCGCCAAGATATCTTCGCCGCGATTTGCCGTGGCTACTTGAGCGAGTTGGGTGACGTATTAACGGAAGACGAAAAGCGCAGTCTATGGCTCGGTGCTCGGGTGATTTGTTTGATGATAGGTGTGCGTTTTTTAACGGATTATCTTAACGGTGATGTGTATTTCCACATCCACCGCGAAGGCCATAATTTAGACCGCGCCGCCAACCAGTTTACCTTGTACCAAAGCTTGCTCGACCAAGAGACTGTGCTTAAAGCTAATTTCTAATTCAGCGCTTGGATATCTGTGTACTGATCCAATGTTAAAGCGTGTAGTCGAAAAACTTACGGCTTTGTGGGCCTGCGCTATTGGTGTTGACCTTGTTGGGGTGTTTATATTCGCCCCAACTTGCCACGTTGCGGCCCACGTTAAGTTTAGGGAAACTCAGCGGCTCGCTTAAACCTAATGTAACATCGCTATTCTTCGCGTTTGCTTCCATTCCCAAAAATTGCAGTAACTGACTCAAGCTCCCTGCATGGCTAACATCGATTGAAATAAAGTCTTCCCGTCCATTAAAGTAAGCGAATACTTCTTGCTGATGCTTTTGATAACAAGCAATTAAGTGCTCACTGCTGGCAGGTTCCGCCACTTTATCTATGGCGAAAGTATGCCTAAAACTGCGCTTTAATATTGGATGAAAGCGGCCCGTTTTTTCATCCAAATGGGGTGCCATTTTACCAAGTAACATCTGCATCGAAGGCAACCAAGTATTGATATCGCGGTCGAGATAGACAAACACAGCCTCGGGAAATAATAAATCCAACTGCTGATAATCGCTGAAACAAGGCGTGTCAGACACTGCATCGGCCAGCATAAACGCCTGCTTAGTAAAGGCCATGTGTGCCACTTTAAGCCCTTGCTCCAATAGCGCAACACTCACACTCGTGGTGCCCGTGCGTGGCAAACCTATGATAAAGACCTTCTGCTTTTTCACCTTTATCTGTTCGTCACTGAGCGCATTCGACTGGGCTGGATGCATTGTATCTGGCGTAGCAATCGGTGAATTACCAGTAGGTTGAACATTGCCGATATGCTGTGCATTAGCAGTACATTGTACGTGAGTAGAGGTTGGTGAATTGTTGGTGTTATCAGGCATAGGTTAGGCTCAGAATGTGTGTCAGCGGTGCGGTAAAGCCGTAAGTTTTCACCTCGGCGTTTCACATTGGCGTGTCAAATCAGCGGCGGTATTATATCTCAGCGCGAAGGCTTTGTCGGTGGCTATACATATTTGTCGGTGGCTATACATAAAAGTCACGCGCAACGCCAATGCACCACAGTAAAGGCGCCACTAAGTTGTATGATAGCTGCACTGTAGCTGCACAATAATAGCAAGTGGCTGACCGCAAGGCTTAGAAACAGAGATCCCGGATTACCAACAAGGCTCATTTCCCTGCATTGCATAGCCATGTTGGTATTGATGAGGCGATTATTAGTGCTATTCGACTCATAAAATGAGTCGAATAGGTTTGTTAATTGCCTCATTATTTGAGTAGAATAGGCTTGTTATTCGACTCATGGGGTAGATATGTGGATTTGGCAGCAAGCCGATTGGCCTAAGTTTCATTGGAACACCAGCAGCATTGATGCCTTGCTGCGTCAGGTCTATTTCAATCAGGGCCAGTTGCTTGGCAAGCAAATGCTAAGTCACGACGATAGCTTATTAACTTCAGACGCTGCACTCGACACCTTACTCGCTAACATTATCCATTCCAGTGCGATCGAAGGTGAAAAGCTCAATGCGGCTTCGGTACGCTCATCCTTAGCTAAAAAACTCGGCGTGACTGAAGATAAACCGTATCCGACAACAGCACAAACCGATGGTTTGGCTGACATTATGCTCGATGCCTTAAAAAATTTAGAGACTGAATTAACCCTTGAGCGGATATTAGGTTGGCATAAACAGTTATTTCCCCAGGGTTATACGCTGTTTAACCCCGTTATTGGCGGAGCGCTGCGTGGCGATACATCTATGCAGGTTGTCTCTGGCCGCATTGATAAACCAACAGTACATTTTGAGGCACCCTCTAGAGCGGCATTGGATGCTGAACTCTCGCAGTTTATCGAATGGTTTAATGCTTCACGGCAAGCGCAGGTTTTAGATCCGCTTATCCGTGCGGCGATAACACATCTTTGGTTTGTTACTCTTCATCCACTTGATGATGGTAATGGGCGCATCACGCGCTTATTGACTGATTTAGCTCTGGCGCAAGCGGAGAAACGCTCGATTCATTTTTACGCTATGTCGGTCAGTATTCTTGCCCGTCGCCAAGCTTACTATGACATTTTAGAGTCTACCCAAAGGGGCGATGTCGATATTACTCCTTGGTTAGTTTGGTTTTTTGAAACCCTCAATGATTGCTTACTCAATGCGATGGCAGATGTGGGCAGAACGCTATCGAAAACTCAGTATTGGCAAAGTGTCGACCAATCTTTATTGAGTCAGGAGCAAGCCAAAATACTCAATCGGATGTTAGACGGCGATTTTGAACTAGGGATTAATAGTAGCCAGTATCAAAAAGTCGCGAAGGTGAGTCGCGCCACTGCCACCCGTCATCTTGCGCAAATGGTCGAACAGCGGTTTTTAGTTAAAGCCGACGCCGGCGGCCGAAGTACCAGATACTTATTGCCGAGCGGGAAATAGTGAGATCTTTGATTTAAGGCTCAACTGTGGCACTCAAATGGTATCGACGCAGGCACGCCGTAAACTCTTCCTTGAGGACTCCACCGCGCCATCCATGGCGCAGAGGGCCTGCTTATCGATACCATTTTCCGCTGTGCAGCCCTTGTATCGCTTTACCTTCAGTGTAGTACTTGTGTGAGGTTATAAATTAGCAGTTGAATAAGCGCATACTCACAATTGGTATCCACATTTCTTTTAATTAAATATCAGTATGTTATATTGCACCAAGCTGCTTAGATAAGGATTGGTGACGAATAATGGAAATTCAGATTGGTGATGTACTGAGATATAAAAAGCCAGCATGTGGAGAAAACATGTATGAAGATGGCTACCTTAATTTCCATTTTCTAACCAAATCCATCGATGCGAACAACCTGCAACTGTAAAGGATATACCCCCCTTCAAGTTGTGATTTTTAAATTAAAATCAATGAGTTAACTTTTTTGTGTTTCTATCTTTTAACTTAACGGATTAAGATTTTTACATTCTTACACTAGGGATTTAGTTGTGTTAAATGGATAAATTTCTCTATTAGTAATTGATGTCCATACTATTTAAAAGTAAGTTACGGCATAATATGGTTTGAGATATAACATAGATTTTGATAAAGAGTGCTATGAGAAGTAATATATTTGATAATCAATGGCTTATGGAGAGTGAGAGGCCGAGTTATAGCCAGTTTTCAGACTCAGTTAGCATTGTTGACTTATTTTCTGGTTGTGGAGGATTAACTCTGGGTGCGTTAGAAGCGGCTAGAAAGCATCAATTGGCTTGTAATATTAAGTTAGCAGTAGAGTTGAATCCTGAAGCTGCGAATACATATGAAGAGAATTTTTCCGAAAATCTATTGAATTTGCATAAAGGTGATATATCTGAAATTATTACTAATTATCCCGGTGATAATATTTCGGAAATAGAAGAAAAAGTCAGATTTCAAAATAATAACATTGACGTGCTTCTCGCTGGGCCACCATGCCAAGGGCATTCACGATTGAATAATCATACAAGATCTAAAGATCCGCGTAATAAATTATATTTAAAAGTAATACGTTTTGTTGAGTTGTGTAGGCCAAAGTTAGTAATTATTGAGAATGTTTTAAATATTAAAAATGATTCTGAGAATATATTAGTTAAAAGTGCTGATTTTTTAACTGGGCTAGGTTATAGCGTCGAGAACTTGGTAATTAAAACCGCCGAATATGGTATAGCGCAAAATAGAGTTAGGCACATTCAAGTCGCATCAATTGAAAAAATTGACTTATCTCTTGAAAGCTATAAGTCTTCTTCAGTGCTTTCTGACGTCATTGCAGATATTATTGATAATTCAAATAATTCTGATGATACTTTTGATACTCCTTCGGTAACTAAGCATTTAGATAGAATTGATTATCTTTTTGATAATGATCTATATGATTTACCAAATGAATTGAGACCTGATTGCCATAAGAATAAAAAACATACCTATCCGACTTCATATGGTCGTTTAAAGTGGGATCAGCCATCAACCACAATAACTAGGGGGTTCAGTACTATGGGCCAAGGTCGATTTGTTCATCCTTTAAGAAGGCGAACGTTGACACCACATGAAGCTGCACGCATCCAAGGATTTCCAGACTTTTTTAGTTTCACTGAATATAAAACAAGAGGGAACTTACATCTGATGATAGCAAATGCAGTTCCGCCAAAAATTAGTGCAATGATTGTTGATTCTTATTTAAATAAATGTAGGTAAATGGAGATTACACTATGACTGAACAAATTTTTAAAAATGAAATAAACGAAGATCCAGATTTCTTATTTTTAAAAGAATTAAAAAAAGAAATTTTGCCAATTGTAAAAGAGCTTAATAAATTAATTGAAAGAATTATAGCTGTCTCTTATGCACTTCTGACGTTAATTATAAGAATAATAGCTGAGTCTTTGATACATTTGATGTT